>NZ_JBFAZJ010000112.1:0-1027 GCF_040681715.1 Streptomyces sp. NPDC051582 | reverse complement strand
TTGCTCACCCAGTCGTTCGCAACACTCCCATTGCCATCCACAAACGCCACATGCGTCGCACCAGCATCCATCGACACCGGCGACGTCCCAGCCGAAGCCGAACCACCGACCGACAGTCCGGGGTAGTACGTGCCCAGGATCGACTGCCAGGAGCGGCCTGCGAGGGCGCAGTTCTGCGACCCCCACTGGCTGAGCGTGTTCGGGTACCTGGACAGTCCGGTGCCGCAGCCCTCGGACGGGCTTCCGGTGAGTGTCGCCTGGTACGAGGCCTGGAAGACCGAGCCGTTCCTGGTCATGACCGAGTTCCACGTCGACTGCACGGCCGAGTTGGTGACGGCGGTGGCGCTTGCGGGTATGTAGCGCTGATAGTTGATCGAGTCGTCGACGTTGTAGCAGGTTCCGTTGTACGACCCTCCCCGCCAGTTGTTGACCCAGTACCACGCGTAGGTCTTCACCGCCATCGCACCCGCCTGCAGCGAGGCGGTCTGCCAGGAGGTGACCCACTCACTGGGCAGTACGTCCTTCACGTACTCCTGGAACGGCACGTTGGTCACGCCGATCTCGGTACCCGGCACCGGGGCACCGACGCTGGTGTGCTGCGCGTATCGCAGTACCCGGATGGTGGAAGGCGGGGTCGAGTCGGACGAGTAGCCGCCGCAGTTGCCGCTCGCTGCCGGAGCCGCGGCGATTCGGGGAGTGGACACGAGGGCCGACGGCGCGACCTGGTCACTGACCGGCTGCGGCCGGCCCGTCTTGTACGGCAGCGGGGACGCGGCGGCCGGGCCCGCCACTGCGAAGCCGAGGGCCGCCATCGCCGTGACACCGCTGAGCGTCAGACGTAGACCACGGATGACAGACATTCCGATTCCTTACCGATGGGCCGCGCCGGCCGGAAGGACCGGCCGGCGCGGTGACGTATGGGTGCGAGGCGAGTTCCGGTTGGTGTCAGCGGCTGGTGCCGCCGAGGCCGGAGGGCCCCTGCCAGGCCCCGTTGCTCACCCAGTCGTTCGCAAGACTGCCGTTGGTG
>NZ_JBFAZJ010000111.1:0-1064 GCF_040681715.1 Streptomyces sp. NPDC051582 | reverse complement strand
GCCCCTGCGGATGCCTTCGGCGAGTTCGCCGGCGAGTGCCTTGACGGCGGTCAGGCCGGCTGCCTGGTCGGGTGCGTCGAGGAGCAGTTTGACGAAGGCGGAGCCGACGATGACTCCGTCGGCGAAGGTGGCGACTTGTCTGGCCTGGGCCGCGTTGGAGACGCCGAGGCCGACGCAGACGGGGAGGTCGGTGGTGGTGCGGGTGCGGCGGACCAGTTCTTGTGCCTGGTTGCCGACGGATTCGCGGGTGCCGGTGACGCCCATGAGGGAGGCGGCGTAGACGAAGCCGGATCCGGCGGCGGTGATGGTGGCCAGGCGCTGGTCCTTGCTGCTGGGGGCGACGACGAAGACGGTGGCGAGGCCGTGCTTGTCGGCGTGCTCGCGCCACAGTGCGGATTCCTGGACGGGCAGGTCGGGCAGGATGCAGCCCGCGCCGCCCGCGGCGGCGAGCTCGGCGGTGAAGCGTTCGACGCCGTAGCGGTCGATGGGGTTCCAGTACGTCATGACCAGGATCGGGGCGCCGGTGGCCTGGTGGGCTTCGCGGACGGTGCGCAGGGTGTCGGCGATCTTGACGCCGCCGCGCAGGGCGATGTCGTCGGCGGTCTGGATGATCGCGCCGTCCAGGACGGGGTCGCTGTGGGGGAGGCCGATCTCGACGATGTCGGCGCCGCCGGCGATGACGGCCTTGACGGCTTCGATGGCTCCGTCGACGGTGGGGAATCCGGCCGGGAGGTAGGCGACGAGGGCGGCCCGGTCCTCGGCTTTGGCCTTGGCGAGGGTGGCGGAGAGGAGTTCGATGTTCCCGGTGCTCACTTGGTCTCCCCCTCGCAGGCGTCGGTGGTGGTGTTGTTGTCGTAGAGGTGGAAGTAGCGGGCGGCGGTGTCCATGTCCTTGTCGCCGCGGCCGGACAGGTTGACCACGATCAGGCCGTCCTTGCCGAGTTCCCTGCCCAGGTCGAGGGCGCCGGCGAGGGCGTGGGCGGACTCGATGGCGGGGATGATGCCCTCGGTGCGCGAGAGCAGGCGCAGGGCCTGCATGGCGGCGTCGTCGGTGACGGCCCGGTA
>NZ_JBFAZJ010000110.1:0-1149 GCF_040681715.1 Streptomyces sp. NPDC051582 | reverse complement strand
ACTTCGCCCGCCTCAAAGAGAACCGCAGACCCGGAGAGTTCTTGATCCACGACCTCATCGAACGGGCCGTCGGAGATCGCCCGGACAGGTCCTAGTAAGGCAGAGCCAGCCGATCGCTGCGGCCAGCCGGGCTTCGGGGGCCTGTGTCCGGTCCTGCCACCGCTCGCGGATCCACGAGGCGATCGGCGGCTGCGCGTCGGCGCGGGTGGTCTCGGCGGCTGCGAGGAGAAGGGCGGCACTGACTATAGCGTCGCGCTCCGTGGCAAGCCTGGTGGCGAAGGCTGTTCGGACCGTGCGCTCGGGGTCGGCGGCGGTGGCCAGAGCGTAGGCGGCATCGATGCGGATGGCGGGGTCGGGGTCGTCGAGAAGGGTCAGGAGTACCGACGCTTCGGTGGTGATCGCGGCGCGGGCGGCGGCTACCGACCAGCCTGCGGGGTAGCCGGTCACCTCCACGCCGTAGTCGTCGTAGTCGTCGAGGGCGTGGCGCCGCGGGTCGATGCGGTGGAGAAGGAACTCCTCGCGGGAGGCAACGCCGAAGTGCCGGGCGCGCGCCGGGGCGGAAAGCACTCCGAGGGCATCAGCACGGCGTGGGTGGTGGATATCTGTGGCGATGGGGATCAGAAACGGTACGGCAAGGGCGGCTGCAGCCCGGCTGTCGTTGGCACACAGGCCGCCCAGCAGACCCGTCGTGCGGCGAGCGGGCCCGTCGCCAGCGTGCAGCAGGTGAACGGCCTCCCGGACATCGTGCCCGTGCGGAAAGTTTCCCCACGGGACAGCGTCGAGGAGGAACCCGCGCCTAACCTCGGGCCGCATGTCGGCCACCACCGCCCGCACATCGAACACGCCGTCCACGAACGAGGCCAGATCCGCCCCGTCCACCAGCGCACGGCACATCGCGAACGTCGGATCGGTCTGCCAGTCCTCCACACCACACCCCCACCATCGGATCCCCAGGGATTGGATCATGCCTTCCCCAAGCCGCACCCCAGTGGCCCGGCTGCACGGCGCCAACTCAAATACTCAGCACGACAAGTCCAGTGCTCATTGGGCAGATCTAGTAGTGCTTTGTTAGCTGGTCTTGTCACGGTCGGTGTTTGGTAGTTCGCTGCTGGTATGAGGGCGGGTGAGCTTGCTGAGTGTCGGGGTCGG
>NZ_JBFAZJ010000109.1:0-1413 GCF_040681715.1 Streptomyces sp. NPDC051582 | reverse complement strand
CTAGGCCGTGTGTCGAAAGTGGATCTTGAGCGTTGGATGATCGCTGTTCATGGGGCGGGGAGATCTCACGGATGAACAGTGGGCGGTGCTGGAGCCGTTGTTGCCGAAGAGGACGAAGACGGGGCGACCGCCCGTCTGGCCCCGGCGACGGCTGATCGACGGCATACGATTCCGGGTCCGCACCGGTGTCCCGTGGCGGGACGTGCCCGTCGAGTACGGACCGTGGGGCCGGATCTACGACCTGTTCCGCCGGTGGCAACGGGACGGCATCTGGCACAGGGTCTTCACGCAGCTCCAGTCTCTGGCGGACGCGAAGGGGGCGATCACGTGGGACCTGAGCGTCGACTCCACAGTGTGCCGCGCTCATCAGCATGCGGCCGGGGCCCGCAAGCAGGGTGATCTGCAGAAGGAACCACCAGGCGGTGTGTTCACCGAGCCCGGAGATCATGGACTGGGACGCTCGCGCGGCGGGTTCACCACCAAGCTGCACTTGGCCGTCGAGCAAGGTCAACGGCCTATGTCGATCGTGATTTCGGCCGGGCAGCACGGGGACTCGCCGCAGTTCGAGCCCGTGCTGGAGAAGGTCCGAGTGCCCCGCATCGGTCCGGGCCGGCCACGCGTCCGTCCCAACCGAGTCCGCGCGGACAAGGCGTACGCCTCCCGTAGAAACCGCGCCTACCTGCGCCGCCGCGGAATCCGCTGCACCATCCCCGACAAGGCCGACCAGGCACGCAACCGCCAGAAGCTCGGTTCCCGCGGCGGCCGTCCGCCGCATTTCGACCCGGTCGACTACCGCAAGCGCCATGCGGTCGAGTGCGGGATCAACCGGCTCAAGAGACACCGGGCTGTCGCCACGCGATACGACAAGCTCGCCGTCCGCTATGAGGCCACTGTCCTCGTAGCCGCCATCAACGAGTGGCTGTGATCGGCACGTATCCCTAGAGCTCGTAGTCCCGAGCCAGCTCTTCCCAGCGAATGCTGCGAAGAGCAAGATCAGCGTTCTCACCCGACGGGACATCCGGGGTGGCCTGGAACCAGGCCACGATGAGAGCGGAGCGGTGCAGCACCGCGTCGAGCTCGGGGTCGACCGCTGTCGAGCCGAAGACACCGATGCAAGCCACGGAAGGCAGTACCTCAACTGGGCCGAAGGCGCCGGCGGTCTGGTCCGGGTACTCGCGGGAGGGCGGAACGAGATGAACTGGCGCGAAGGAGAACGCACGCTCGGCCTGCCGCAGGAGGCCGCTGACCTTCATGTCGTTGATGCGCTGGCACGGATAGCCCTCCAGCATCCCCCCGTAGGTCGTAGACATCCGCAGCTCGGTGAGTTCGATCGAGCGACCGGACGAGAGGGCTATGTGGCTCAGCGACATGCCGACACCCTATGCGCATGATCCGCTTCCGATACACGGCCTA
>NZ_JBFAZJ010000108.1:0-1489 GCF_040681715.1 Streptomyces sp. NPDC051582 | reverse complement strand
CCTAGGGCCTGTTTGGAATGTTGATCGCTGGAGCGCCGGAAGCCTCGATCGGGGCTTCGAGCGCGCCTAGGGTCAAGGCCATGGACACGATGCATCGACCCGCTGCACGCGTGATCTGTCTGGACGCCTCTGACCGCGTGCTTCTGCTGCGCTGGCGCGATCCAGTCGACGGAACGTGGCTGTGGGAACCGCCTGGTGGCGGCATTGACCCTGGTGAAACGCCGCTGACGGCGGCACGGCGCGAACTGGTCGAGGAGACCGGTCTGAACCCCGAGGCGGTCCTGGAGCGGTCCGTGCCTGTCGAACGAAATGTGCGATGGAAGGGCATGCAGTACGTCGGCACAGAGGACTTCTTCGTGGCGCGCTTCACCGAAGAGCGACCCTCGCTGGAACGCGCCGGTCTCCTTCCTGAGGAACATGCCAACCTCGACTCGCACGCGTGGGTGCTGTGGTCAGATCTGGACTCGCTGCCGGACCGGGTCGAGCCGCCACAGCTACTGGCAGTGCTCAGCGCCCTGGTGACAGCAGGCCCATGGCGTAACGGAGAAGACGGTTGCGGCCAGGTCACAGGGACTGCCGTATCAACGTGAGTTGGACGGTCGCTTCGTAGCGGACGGCCAACTTGTCGTAGCGCGTCGCGACGCCGCGGGCCTGTTTCAGCAGTCCGATCCGGCATTCGACCTTGTGTCTGGCCTTGTACTTTTCGCGGTCGAAACCGGGTGGCCGTCCGCCCGCCGAGCCCCGGCGGAGGCGGTGTCCGGTCTGGTCACGCTTCTCCGGGATGGTGTGCGCGATCTGCCGCTTGCGCAGGTACTCGCGGATCTGGCGGGAAGAGTACGCACGGTCGGCGAGCACGTGATCCGGTCGGACACGTGGCCGTCCGCCGCCGGATCGGGGGACTCGGATGCGGTCCATGACCTCGATGAACTGGGGTGCGTCGCCGCGTTGTCCGCCGGTGACCACGACTGCGAGGACGTGCCCGGCGGCGTCGGCGGCCAGGTGGAGCTTGGTGCTCAGGCCACCACGCGAGCGGCCCAAGCCGTGGTCGTCCGGCTCGCCGGCCAGACCGTCCGGGGGCGTCCGGCCCGAACGGGCAGCCCCCTTTTCCGGGCCCCCGCGGAGTGCTGGTGGGCACGGCAGACTGTGGAGTCGACCGAGACCTCCCACTCGATGTGCCCGGCGGCATCTGCCTTGACCTGCAACTTCTCCAGGATGCGGGCCCAGGTTCCGTCAATCTGCCAGCGGCGGAACACCGAGTATGACGTCTCCCATGGCCCGTACCGCTCGGGCACGTCCCGCCAAGGCGAACCCGTCCTCGCCCGCCACCAGATCCCGTCAAACACCTGCCGCCGGTCCCGCGGCTTGCGCCCCATCTTCGGCAGCGGCGGCAACACCGCCTCCAGACGCAGCCACTGGTCGTCCGTCAGATCTCCACGAGCCATCCGAAGATCGTTTCACGACCTTGATCAACATCTCAAACAGGCCCTAG
>NZ_JBFAZJ010000107.1:0-1568 GCF_040681715.1 Streptomyces sp. NPDC051582 | reverse complement strand
AAGCACTCGCCTGTTCCGTGGGCGCATCGGCCATCGTGGACAGCGCGACCGGATCCTGCACCGTTCGTGCGTCCGACCGGCCGCCTCCCTGGCCTTGGTCTCCGCCGCTGCCGGTGAGGGCTGCTATCCCCGCCACGCACGCGGCAGCCAGGACGCCTGCTGCGACAGCGGGCGACCGGAGGGACGCGGCCCTGCGCCTGTGGCGGGCGGGACGCTCCCGCGTTGAAGAGTTGCGTGCCATCATGGCCTCCGGAGCGGCAAGTGGGATGCTGTGCCGTTGCGAGCGGCCAGCGGTTCCCGAGGGATCTGTCACCCTTCATGAGCGTGGTAGCCGACTCCTCCTCCTGCGCGTTACGCATTCGTTATGCAGTCGTGCGAGTGGACCGCCGATGCGTGGCACCGGCGTCGCCTGCCTCACGCTCCCGTACGGCAAATGGGAGATTTTCGCGTGTCTGTCCGTCCTAGCGACCCCGTCGGCCTGCCCGACGAAGAACTCACCACCTGGCTCCGTTCCTCCGGGCACGAGTCCGTGCCCGCCGAGGACGGACCGGAAGGCTCGGGTGTGACCGACGATGCGGCGCGAGCCATGGCCGAGCTCTACCGGCGTCACCGCGACCCCATGATCGCCTGCGCCCGCAGCCTGACCGGGGTTCAGGAAGCCGAAGACGTCGCCTCGGAAGCGTTCCTGCGCACGGTGCACGCGGTCCGGCGCGGTGCCGGCCCGACGGGTCCGTGGCGTCCGTATCTGCTCACCGTCGTACGCAACACCGCCTCCGAACTGGGCAAGGCGCAGCGCGGGCAGGTACCGCTCGCCGACTTCCAGACGTGGTGCGAGTCGTTGCCCGACGCCACGGATCCCGAAAGGCTCGCGCTGTACAGCGAGGAAACGCGTCTCCTGGGACGCGCCTTCCATTCGCTTCCCCAGAACTGGCAGGCGGTCCTGTGGCACCGCCGGGTCAATGAGAGGACGACGTCCTACGTGGCCGAGCTGCTCGGCCTCACACCCAAGGGCGTCGCCTCCCTGCTCGCGCGCGCAGAGGAAGGGCTGCGCAAGGCCTACCTCCAGGCGCATGTCCACCTCGGCGACGACGCCGAGTGCCGTTACTACTCCGGCGTTCTGGGCTCGGCGGTGCGGAGCCGGATCAGCAAGAATCCGGGTCTCATACGTCACTTGGGCCAGTGCGATCGATGCTCGACGGCCTTCGCGGACCTCTCGTACCTCAACGCCAAGCTCCGGGCGCTCGCCCCCCTCGCTCTGTTCCTCGTAGGGGAGGGAGTCGCCGGTCACCCTGCCTTCGACGACGTCTCCAGCAGCACCGCAATCACACCGGGAGGGGGGCGCCGCACGCACGGAGGGGGGAGGGCAGTCACGGCACGCGGTGAGCAATGGGCCCCCACGCGGCCTTGGTTGCTGGGCACGATGACGGCCACGGCGGTCGCCGGCATCGCCGTTGCCGCATCCACGATCGGTTTCGTGAACCCCGCCCTCACCTCGGCCGGGGATTCCGGAGCACGCCCCCTTCCTGGCGCCTCCTCCACGCCCTCGGCACCCGAGGCGGCCTCGGTTA
>NZ_JBFAZJ010000106.1:0-1592 GCF_040681715.1 Streptomyces sp. NPDC051582 | reverse complement strand
GTCAAGGGCAACATCGGCCACCTCGACGCCGCCGCCGGCATCGCAGGCCTGATCAAAACCACCCTCGCCCTCCAACACGAACTCCTGCCCCCCTCGCTCAACCACCAGCGCGCCAACCCCGACATCGACTTCCCCAACAACCCCTTCCACGTCCAAACCCACCCCACCCCCTGGCTCCGCACCCCCCACCACACCCGCCGCGCCGGCATCAGCGCCTTCGGCTTCGGCGGCAGCAACGCCCACATCATCCTCGAAGAAGCCCCCCTCACCCCACCCTCACCACCCAGCACCCGCCCCACCGAAACCCTCATCCTCTCCGCCCGCACCCCCCAAGCACTCGAAGAAGCCACCGACCGACTCGCCGCCCACCTGCGCCGCACCCAACCCAACCTCGCCGACGCCGCCTACACCCTCGCCACCGGACGCCGCACCTTCCCCCACCGCCGCACCGTCACCGGCACCACACCCGACACCATCGCCACAGCCCTCGAAACCCGCGACCCCGCCCACGTCACCACCCACCACACCACCCGCGACACCCCACCACTGATCTACCTCTTCAGCGGCCAAGGCTCACAACACACCCGCATGGCCCACGACCTCCACCAACACGAACCCGCATTCCGCAACGCCATCGACGAATGCGCCGAACTCCTCACCCCCCACCTCGGCGAAGACATCCGCACCATCCTCTTCACCGACGACCCCCGACTCGACCAGACCCAATGGGCCCAACCCGCCCTCTTCACCATCGAATACGCCCTCGCCCAACTCTGGAAAACCTGGGGCATCACCCCCACCGCCATGCTCGGCCACAGCCTCGGCGAATGGACCGCCGCCTGCCTCGCCGGCGTCTTCACCCTCCCCGACGCCCTCCGCCTCGTCGCCCTCCGCGGCCGCCTCATGCAAGCCCAAACCCCCGGCGCCATGCTCAACGTCATGGCCGACCGCACCACCATCGAAGCCGCCCTCCCCCACACCCTCTCCCTCGCCGCCCACAACGGCCCCCGAGACTGCGTCGTCTCCGGCCCCCACGACGCCATCCACACCTTCACCACCCTCGCCGAAGAAAACGGCTGGCCCACCCAACCCATCACCACCAGCCACGCCTTCCACTCCCCCCTCATGGAACCGATGATCACGGAATTCACCACCGCGGTCGCCACCACCAACCCCCAACCCCCCCACACCCCCTTCATCTCCAACACCACCGGCACCTGGATCACCAACCAACAAGCCACCGACCCCACCTACTGGGGCCACCACATCCGCGCCACCGTCGAATACGCCACCAGCATCCAAACCGCCACCACCCAACCCGACACCACCCTCCTCGAAATCGGCCCCGGCCAAACCCTCACCAGCCTCGCCCGCCGCATCCTCACCCACACCAACACCCACACCCACACCACCCTCGCCTCACTCCCCCACAAACGCGACCCCCGCACCCCCACCGAAACCACCCAACGCACCCTCGCCAACCTCTGGCTCACCGGCACCACACCCCACTGGCCCACCTACCACAACCACCAACAACGCCACCACATCCCCCTCCCCACCTACCCCTTCCAACACAAGCACTACTGGCTGGA
>NZ_JBFAZJ010000105.1:0-1615 GCF_040681715.1 Streptomyces sp. NPDC051582 | reverse complement strand
TCAGTTCTTGACCAGTAGGCCGCGGCTGCGCAGGACCCGGCGCTCGACGGGGCTGAAGATGAGGAGGTCGATGGCGATGCCGACGGTGAGGATGAGGATGATGGCGAGGAAGACGCCGGGGAGGTCGATGTTGTTGCGGCCGTTTTCGAGGAGCTGGCCGAGGCCCAGGCCGAGGTCGGGGGAGCTGGCGATGATTTCGGCGGCCATGAGGGAGCGCCAGGAGAAGGCCCAGCCCTGCTTGAGGCCGGCGAGGTAGCCGGGGAGGGCTGCGGGCATGACGATGTGGCGGGCGCCGGCGAGGCCGGTGGCGCCGAGGGTGCGGCCGGCGCGGAGGTAGAGCGGGGGGATCTGGTCGATGCCGGAGACGAGTCCGTTGGCGATGGAGGGGACGGCTCCGAGCAGGATGACGGTGAACATCATGGCGTCGTTGAGGCCGAACCACAGGACGGCCGGGGGTACCCAGGCGACGGAGGGCAGGGATTGCAGGCCTTGGAGGATGGGGCCGATCGCGGCGCGGACGAACTTGACGCGGGCGACGAGGAGTCCGAGGGGGGTGCCGATGGCGAGGGCGAGGAGGAAGCCGAGCAGGCCGCGGGAGACGCTGGTCCAGATGACCTCGAACAGGGTGCCTTTGAGCCACATCTGGGACAGGCTGTCCCAGACCGCGGACGGTGCGGGCAGTTTCGTCTCGTCGGTGACGTGCGCCGCGACGAGGATCTGCCACGCCACCAGTACGAGGCCGATGGCGATGAACGGCGGCAGGACCTTCTTGAGGAGGACCTCGCGGGTGGGGGTGCGGTGGGTCTGGACGGCGTCGAGGGCGTCGAGCCCGGCCTCCAGGCCCGCGAGGTCGTCGGCCTTGGCCTTCGGGGTGGTGTCAGTGCTGGCCATGGCGGCGGATCTCCCCACGCAGGTGTTCAGTGATCTCGACGGACAGTTCCGCGACGTCGGCGTCCTCGATGCGGCGCGGCTGCGGGATGTCGACGGTCCATTGTTTGGCGATGCGGCCGGGTCGTGAGGAGAGCAGGACCACGCGCTGGGCCAGGCGCACGGCCTCGCGCACGTTGTGGGTGACGAAGAGGACGGAGACGTGGGTCTCGGCCCAGATGCGGGTGAGTTCGCCGTGCAGGACGTCGCGGGTGATGGCGTCCAGGGCTGCGAACGGCTCGTCCATGAGCAGCAGCCGGCTGTCCTGGGCGAGGGCGCGGGCCAGCGCGACGCGCTGGCGCATGCCGCCGGACAGCTCGTGGACGCGTTTGCCGTATGCGCCGCCGAGGCGGACCAGTTCCAGCAGGCGTTCGGCTTCCGGCTTGCGGTCGGTCTTGGCGACCCCGCGCAGGCGCAGGGCGAGTTCGATGTTCTTGCCCGCGGTCAGCCAGGGGAAGAGGGCGTGTTCCTGGAACATGAGCGCGGGCCGGCCGGCTGTCTCGATCGTTCCCGCGGAGGGCTTGTCCAGCCCCGCGACCAGGTTGAGCAGGGTGGATTTGCCGCATCCCGAGGCCCCCAGGATGGTGACGAACTCGCCGGGCGCGACATCGAGGCTGATGTCGTCCAGGACGAGCTGCGATCCGGCCGGGCCGGCAAAGGACTTCGAGACGTGCCCGATACGGGCGGC
>NZ_JBFAZJ010000104.1:0-1639 GCF_040681715.1 Streptomyces sp. NPDC051582 | reverse complement strand
GACGACGGGTTCTTCGAGTTGGGTGGCGACAGCATTTTGTCGATCCAGTTGGTGGCGCGGGCGCGTGCTGCTGGTTTGGTGTTTTCTCCGCGTGATGTGTTCGAGCGGAAGTCGGTGGGGGGTCTGGCTTCGGTGGCGGGTGTGTCGGAGGGCCTGGTGGGTGCCGGGTTTGAGGCTGAGGGTGCCGGGGTGGGTGTGGTGCCGTTGACGCCGGTGATGCATCAGGTGCGTGAGCGTGGTGGTCCGTTGGCGGGGTTCTCGCAGTCGATGTTGGTGGGGGCGCCGGAGGGGCTGTCGTTGGAGGTGCTGACCGCGATGGTGGCTTCGGTCCTCGATCAGCATGACGGTCTGCGTTTGAGGGTGGTCCCGGATTCCGGTCCTGGCTCCGATTCCGATACCGGTTCTGGTTCTGGCTCCGATTCCGGCCCTGGCTCCAATTCCGATTCCGATTCTGGTTCTGGGTGGGGTTCGGGTTGGGGTTTGGAGGTGTTGCCGTTGGGTGGGGTGGATGCGGCGGGGTGTGTGCGTCGTGTGGATGTGGCTGGTGTGACGGGTGCCGGGTTGGAGGATCTGGTGTTGGGGGAGGCGGTTTCGGCGCGTGAGCGTTTGGATCCGTTGGCGGGTGTGATGGTGCAGGTGGTGTGGTTCGACGCGGGTGTGGGTGTGTCGGGTCGTGTTTTGTTTGTTTTGCATCATTTGGTGGTGGATGGGGTTTCTTGGCGGGTGTTGTTGCCGGATCTTGCGGCGGCGTGGGGGGCGTTGTCGGGGGGTGGTGTGGTGGTGCCGGCTCCGGTGGGGACTTCGTTCCGTGGTTGGGCTGGTCATTTGGTGCGGTTGGCGGGTTCGGCTGAGCGGGTTGCCGAGTTGGGTTTGTGGCGGGAGATGGTGGCGGTTCCTGGTGTTCGGGTGGGATCGCGTGAGCTTGATCCGTTGAGGGATACGGCTGGGTCGGTGCGGGGTCTGGTGGTGGAGCTGTCTGTGGAGGAGACGCGTCCGCTGCTGGGTGAGGTGGCTTCTGTTTTCCATGCGGGTGTTGAGGATGTGTTGTTGGCGGCGCTTGCGTTGGCGGTGACGCGTTGGCGTGGTGCGGGGTCTGTGGGGTCTGCGGGTTCTGTGGGTGGGGTGTTGGTGGAGTTGGAGGGGCATGGTCGGGAGGAGGTGGTGGAGGGGGTTGATCTGTCGCGGACGGTGGGTTGGTTTACCAGTGCGTATCCGTTGCGGATTGATCCTGGGGTTTTTGATGCGGGTGAGGTGTGGGCTGGTGGTGCTCAGGCCGGTGTGGTGTTGAAGCGGGTGAAGGAGCAGGTTCGGTCGGTTCCTGATCGTGGTCTGGGTTTTGGTTTGTTGCGGTATTTGAATGCTGAGACGGGTGCGGTGCTGGAGCGGGGGGCGCGGCCTGAGATCGGGTTCAATTATTTGGGCCGGTTCAGTGTGGGTGGGGGTGGTGCTTGGCAGATTGCTGCTGAGTCGGTGGCGTTGGGGAGTGGTTTGGATCCGCTGATGCCGGTTCCGCATGCGTTGGAGATCAATGCGGTGGTTCAGGACGGTGAGGCGGGTCCGTGTCTGCAGGTGTCCTGGTCGTGGGCGTCGGGGGTGTTGGCGGAGAGTGATGTCGTCGAGGTCTCGGGGCTGTTCGTCG
>NZ_JBFAZJ010000103.1:0-1642 GCF_040681715.1 Streptomyces sp. NPDC051582 | reverse complement strand
CGACTTCTACGGCGCCGCCAAAGACTCCACCACCGTCATCTACACCACCCGCTTCGGCAACCCCGGCGACACCCCCATCACCGGCCAGTGGTAACAGTGGACCGTCCTCAGTCTGTGTTCGTTCAGCAGCCGAGCTGCTCATAGGGCTGCGGTCCCGCCGTACACGGCGGGACCGCGCCCTTTCCTCCACCACCCCGACCGCAGCTCCCCGCTGCTCCTGACAGGAGACCTCCATGTCCGAAGCCCGCCCCTCCCTGACGCCGCTCCGGCGCAGCCTCGCCGTAGTGGCCGCCGCCGCGGCCTTCGCCGGCCCGGCCGTCGGGCCAGCTCACGCGGCACCGCCCGGCTCCGGTAGCGACTCCAAGACCGTGACCTTCCAGGGCCACCAGTTCAAGGTTCCCGGCAGTTGGGACGTCGTCGACCTGTCGGCCGATCCCAGTGCATGTGTCCGCTTCGACCGCCACACCGTCTATCTCGGTACCCCCGGGAAGCAGCAGAACTGCCCCACCCGATTGGTGGGTCGGACCGAGGCGCTGGTTCTGGAAAAGGACGACGCCGCAAACGCGGCGCAGGGCGCGGCGGTACGCGACCTCGACCACGAGATCGTCAGCGGAGCCGATGGCATTCGTGTGACCGCCACGTACGGTGACGACCAGGGCCTGATCCACTCCATACTCACCGCTGCCGGAATGCCGGTCGCTGCCCCGAAGAAGCAGGCGGGCATCTCTGCGGCGCAGAGCGCGCTTTCTGAGCGGTCGACCGCGCAGGCCACCGTATCGGCGGACTCGACGAACTACACCGGCAAGGGGTTCGACGCCTGCGCCGCCCCTGATTCCTCGACCATGAACGCATGGATGGCGCACTCCCCGTACCGGGCCGTCGGCATCTACATCGGCGGCCGGAACCGGGGATGCGCCCAGCCGAACCTCACTGCGTCGTGGGTCCAGCAGCAGGCCGCCGCGGGCTGGCGCTTCATGCCGATCTACGTCGGGGTGCAGGCAGGTCAGATCACCTCTCCTGCCTCCGAAGGACGCAGCGCCGCGGACGACGCGGTCAACCAGGCCGCGGCCCTCGGGCTCGGGCCCGGGGCCCTCCTGTACTACGACATGGAGGGCTATGACCGGGGGAAGCATTCCGCCAACGTGTTGGCCTTCCTGTCCGCATGGACCGAGCAGCTCCATGCCCGCGGCTACAACTCCGCCGTCTACAGCAGCGCGTCCTCCGGCATCGCCGACCTCGCAGATCACACCAGCAGCTACACCATGCCCGATGTCCTCTTCACTGCCAGGTGGAACGACACCGCGAACACCGAGGACCCCGTATTGGCGAGCTGGCAGTGGTCCCAGCAGCAGCGCGTCCACCAGTACAGCGGAGAGGTAACGGAGACCTGGGGCGGCAAGCAGATCCACATCGACCGGGACTACCTGGACGTCAAGCTCGGAAGTGCCTCGGCCATCCCGGCGACCGCGGGTGTGTACCGGCCGGGTGAGTCGGTGTTCTACGTGTCCGACAAGAACGGGGGCCTTGCCGGGCACGCCGGGTTCGGCGCCCAGGGTGACGTGCCGCTCAGCGGCGACTGGAACAAGGACGGAAAGGACACCTTCGGCGTCTACCGGCCCCAGACGAACACCTTCCTCCTCAC
>NZ_JBFAZJ010000102.1:0-1693 GCF_040681715.1 Streptomyces sp. NPDC051582 | reverse complement strand
ACGAGGCGGGCCGCGTCCTCCAGGGACAGGACCCCGGCCGCGTGGGCGGCGGTGATCTCGCCGATGGAGTGGCCGGCCAGGAAGTCCGGCCGGACCCCCCAGGACTCGACCAGGCGGAACAGGGCCGTCTCGATGGCGAACAGGGCGGGCTGGGTGTAGGCGGTGCTGTTCAGCAGCGCCTCGTCCGAGCCCCAGATCACCTCGTAGAGAGGGGTGTCGAGGTACGTGTCCACCGCGGCGGCGACCTCGTCGAAGGCGCGGGCGAACACCGGGAACGCGGAGTGCAGTTCGCGCCCCATGCCCAGGCGCTGCGCGCCCTGGCCGGTGAACAGGAAGGCCGTGCGGCCGTCCCGGACCTGGCCCTCCACCACACCCGCGTCGGCGACGGCGCCCTCGGCGAGGGCCGACAGGCCGGACAGGAGTTCCTCGCGGTCCGCGCCGACGACGACCGCGCGGTGCTCGTGCGGGGTCCGGGTGGTCGCGGTGGAGTAGCCGAGATCGGCGAGCGTGAGCTCCTGGTCGGCAAAGACCCGGGCGTGCAGCCGGGCGGCCTGGTCGGTCAGCGCCCGCGCGGAGCGGCCCGACAGGACGACGGGGACCAGCGGCAGTTCGCTCCCGCTCCCGGTACCGTCGGGCTCCGCCGCCGGGGCCTCCTCCAGGATGACGTGGACGTTCGTACCGCTCAGGCCGAACGAGGACACGCCCGCGCGGCGCGGGCGCTCGCCCGCCGGCCAGTCGACGGCCTCCGTCAGCAGCCGGACGTTGCCCGACTCCCAGTCCACGTGCGGGGTCGGCTCGTCCAGGTGGAGGACCTTGGGCAGCAGGCCGTGGCGCAGCGCCTGCACCATCTTGATGACGCCGCCGACGCCGGCCGCGGCCTGCGTGTGGGCCAGGTTGGACTTGAGCGAGCCCAGGTAGAGCGGCTTGTCGCCGGCGGGCCGGCGGCCGTACGTGGCCAGTACCGCCTGGGCTTCGATCGGGTCGCCCAGCGTCGTGCCGGTGCCGTGCGCCTCGACCGCGTCGACGTCGGCGATGGTCAGGCCGGCGTTCTCCAGGGCGCTGCGGATGACCCGCTGCTGGGACGGCCCGTTGGGGGCGGTCATGGAGCTGGACGCGCCGTCCTGGTTGACGGCGGAGCCGCGGATGACCGCGAGGACCTCGTGCCCGTTGCGGCGGGCGTCCGAAAGCTTCTCCAGGACGATGACGCCCACGCCCTCCGAGCAGCCCGTGCCGTCGGCGTCGGCCGAGAAGGACTTGCAGCGGCCGTCGGCGGCCATGCCGCGCTGGTGGCTGAAGTACAGGAACATGTCCGGCTCGGTCATCACCGTGACCCCGCCGGCCAGGGCGAGCGTGGACTCGCCCGAGCGCAGCGACTGGGCTGCCAGGTGCATGGCGACCAGCGAGGAGGAGCACGCCGTGTCGATCGTCAGGGCCGGGCCCTCCAGGCCCAGGCTGAACGCGACGCGGCCCGTGACCAGGCTGCCGTCGCTCGTACCGGGACCGTAGTCGTGGTACATGACGCCGCCGAACACGCCCGTCTTGCTCTTGCGCAGGGTGTGCGGGGCGATGCCCGCGTTCTCGATGGCCTCCCAGGAGGCCTCCAGCAGCAGCCGCTGCTGGGGGTCGAGGGTCAGGGCCTCGCGCGGGGAGATCCCGAAGAGGGCCGCGTCGAAGTCGCCGGCGTCGTAGAGGA
>NZ_JBFAZJ010000101.1:0-1811 GCF_040681715.1 Streptomyces sp. NPDC051582 | reverse complement strand
CTGCAAAAGAACGCCACGCGTGCGTTCACGGCCTTGGCGCTGGCCAACATCTACCTTGCCCGAGGGCGCCTGCAGGGACAGGTGCGCCCGTAAGGGTCCGAAGGGGGCTCAAAGGCTCCCGAAACAGGCCCTGTGGGGCAAAGCACAGTATCTTTGCGGGCCATTTGGCATTCAAATGGCTGTGCGATGGATATGACGTTACTTGTTCAGCATTGCCTTAATCTTACTGTGTCATAAAAAGTAAGGCATGATATGCCCACCTTTCCCTGTGAATGGGGTGCGATGGACATATCCAAAGAGTTTGATCGATACATGGCTCATCTGGCCGAAGGACTGGGCCATGCCGACCGTCACGCAGGATTGAGTGGGTATTGCACCGGCCTGATGCTGCCCCTGTCGCGCAAGAGTATTGAGCCCATGGCCGCCCGGGTGAACCCCTTGCGCGCCAGCGCCCGGCACCAAGCCCTGCATCACTTTGTCGCCAAGGCCCAATGGAGCGATCAGCAACTGCTCAATCGTGTGGCCCAGTGGGTGGTGCCGCATATGGACTTCAGTGCTGGCGGCTGGTGGATCGTCGACGACACGGGCTTTCCCAAGAAGGGCGTGCACTCGGTAGGCGTGACACGCCAGTACTGCGGGGTGCTGGGCAAGCAGGACAACTGCCAAGTGGCTGTCAGCGTTTCGCTGGCATGTGAACAAGGCAGCCTACCGGTAGCCTGGCAACTGTACTTGCCCCGCATCTGGGCCGAAGACGCCGAGCGCAGACACAAGGCCGGGATTCCTGAAGACATCGAGTTTGCGACCAAGCCTCAAATTGCCCTGCAACAGCTGCAGGGCCTGCTCTCTGAAGGAGCACCCAGGCACTGTGTACTGGCCGACGCAGGCTACGGGATCGACTACGCGTTTCGTCAGGGGTTGACCGAAATGGGTTTGCGATATGTGGTCGGGATCACCTCTGCAGTGGTGGTCTGGCCACCGGGGGTTGAGCCCCTTCCACCCAAGCCCTACAGCGGCATGGGTCGTCCACCGGTGATGCCACGGCGCACCGCCAAGAGGCAGCCGGTGAGTGTCAAGGCATTGGCGCAGTCATTGCCCGATTGCGTATTCCAGAACATCAGCTGGCGCGAAGGTACGAATGAGCGCCTGACGGGCCGCTTCACTGCGGTGCGGGTACGCTGCGCTGGGGGCAATGTCGGCAAGGCCCGTCTTCTGCCCCAGCAGTGGCTGCTCATTGAGTGGCCCGCAGACCAGGCCGAACCCGAAAAGTACTACCTGTCCACGCTGCCAGAGACCACGGATCTGAGCGATCTGGTGCGCGCCGCGCACATGCGCTGGCGCATCGAGCGTGATTACCAGGATCTCAAGCAGGACCTGGGGCTGGGCCACTATGAGGGGCGGGGTTGGCGGGGCTTTCACCACCACGCCAGCATGAGCATCGCCGCGTACGGTTTCCTGATGGCGCAGCGATTGAAAGTCGGCAACGATGCCGGTGGCAAAAAAAACTTCGCCGAACGGCAAGTGCCTGCCATTTCCCCGGATTACATCCCTCGGGGCAGCCCAGCGCGCTCAGCGTCACGTGCCCAACTCGATCAGGACGCTGCGCCATCAGTTGAGCGTCGCACTCGCAAGCGCCTTGGGGCATTGCCCGTATTGCGCCACGGTAAACGTTCGACTGCGTTTATGACACAGTAAGACTAAGGCGGTTCCCAAGGTAAAAACTTTGGAGATCGCTGAAGTGCTCCTCCCCGGCTGGGCATTTGCACCGAGGAGGAGGTTCGACGTATCAACACGGATGTTGGGAGACTCAAGGC
>NZ_JBFAZJ010000100.1:0-1938 GCF_040681715.1 Streptomyces sp. NPDC051582 | reverse complement strand
CCAAGGCGCTGGACGCGGTGGTCGCGGCGCTGGACGTGCACCTCGACACCCCGCTGTACGAGGTGATGTGGGGCGAGTCCGCCGAGGACGAGGCGGTCCTCAACAGCACCGCCTTCACGCAGCCCGCGCTGTTCGCCATCGAGACCGCGCTGTTCCGGCTGGTGGAGTCCTGGGGCGTGCGGCCCGACTTCCTGGCCGGGCACTCCATCGGTGAGATCTCGGCCGCGCACGCGGCCGGGGTGCTGTCGCTGGAGGACGCGGCCCGGCTGGTGGCGGCACGTGGCCGCCTGATGCAGGCGCTGCCGGCGGGCGGAGCCATGGCCGCGATCGAAGCCACGGAGGAGGAAGTCCTCCCGTACGTCTGCGATGTCGTGGGCATCGCGGCGGTCAACAGTCCGCGCTCGATCGTGGTGTCGGGTGCGGAGGATGCCGTCGAGGCGATCCGGGGGCGGTTCACGGAGCAGGGCCGCAAGACGACCCGGCTGCGCGTCTCGCACGCCTTCCACTCGCCGCTGATGGAGCCGGTGCTCGCGGAGTTCCGGGCCGTCGCGGACTCCGTGGCGTACCACCCCGCCGCCGTTCCTGTGGTCTCGGGCGTGCACGGCGGACTCAGCGAGGACTGGGGGACCCCGGAGTACTGGACCCGCCACCTGCGCGAGGCCGTCCGCTTCTGCGACACCGTCCAGTACCTCCAGGGCCGAGGCGTCGAGACGTACGTGGAGCTCGGTCCCGACGCGGTCCTGACAGCCCTGGCGAGCGCGACCGTCGGCGACGTCGAGGGCACCGCCTTCATCTCCTCGCTGCGCCGCGGCCGGCCGGAGGCACGGGAGCTGCTCGCGGCCGTCGGCCGTACCCACAACCAGGGCGTCCCCGTCGACTGGGCCGCGTACTTCGGCGCCACCGAGGACCGCTGGGGCGATCTGCCGACGTACGCCTTCCAGCAGCAGCGGTACTGGCTGGAAGCCACGACCGGCGAGGGCGCCGGGCTCGGCGCCGCGGGCCTGGAGAGCGTCGGGCACCCGCTGCTGAGCGCCGCGATCGCCTCGGCGGATTCGGGCGAGGTCGTCCTCACCGGACGGCTCTCCGTGGACAGCCAGCCCTGGCTGGCCGACCACGACGTCCTCGGCAGCATCCTCTTCCCGGGCACCGGCTTCGTCGAGCTCGCCATCCGCGCCGGCGACCAGGTCGGCTGCGACGCCGTCGAGGAACTCACCCTGCACGCCCCGCTGATCCTCCCCGAGCGCGGTGGGGCCGCCGTACAGGTCTGGCTCGGCGCGGACGACGGGTCCGGGCGCCGTACGGTGACCATCCACTCCCGCGACGAGAACGCCGCCGAGCCCATATGGACGCGGCACGCGGAAGGCACCCTGGTCAGCGGCTCGGGCCTGCCTGCCGCCGCTCTGACGGAGTGGCCGCCGCCGGGCGCCACCCCGACGACCGTGGACGGCGCGTACGAGCTCCTCCTGGAGCGTGGCTACCACTACGGGCCCGTCTTCCAGGGCCTCAAGGCCGCCTGGACCTCCGGCGAATCGCTGTACGCGGAGGTCTCCCTCCCCGAGCAGGCGCACGCCGACGCGGCGCGGTACGGCTTGCACCCGGCCCTCCTCGACGCCGCCATGCACGTGGCGCTGATCGACGAGGGATCGAGCACCGAAGAGTCGACGGTCCTGCCGTTCTCGTGGAACGACGTCGCCCTGCACGCGGGCGGCGCCCCGGCGCTGCGCGTGTGCATCGCGCCCTCCGGACCCAACACGGTGACCGTGACGGTGGCCGACGCCGAGGGGCAGCCGGTCCTGACGGTGGGCTCGCTGGTGTCGCGTCCGGTGTCGCAGGAGCAGTTGGGTGCGGGTCGGCCGGAGTCGTTGTTCGAGATCGCGTGGCGTCCGCTGCCGGCCCAGGTCCCGGCGGATGCGGTCGCCGTGGCCGGGGAGCACGTGT
>NZ_JBFAZJ010000099.1:0-1940 GCF_040681715.1 Streptomyces sp. NPDC051582 | reverse complement strand
CCGGGTGGTCTTGCGGCCCTGTTCGGTGAAGTGCTCCTGGATCGCGGTGACGGCTTCCTCGGCGCCGGAGACCACGATGGAGCGGGGGCTGTTGACGGCGGCGATGCCGACGGACTCGGTCAGGTGGGGGAGGATCTCTTCCTCGGTCGCCTGGATCGCGGCCATGGCTCCGCCTGCGGGCAGTGCCTGCATGAGGCGGCCGCGTGCGGTGACGAGGCGGGCCGCGTCCTCCAGGGACAGGACCCCGGCCGCGTGGGCGGCGGTGATCTCGCCGATGGAGTGGCCGGCCAGGAAGTCCGGCCGGACGCCCCACGAGGTGACGAGCCGGAAGAGCGCGGTTTCGATGGCGAACAGTGCGGGCTGGGTGTAGGCGGTGCTGTTCAGCAGCGCCTCGTCCTCGCCCCACATCACCTCGTAGAGCGGGATCTCCACGTGCTCGTCCACGGCGGCGGCCGCGGCGTCGAGCGCAGCGGCGAACACCGGGAACGCGGAGTGCAGTTCACGGCCCATGCCCAGACGCTGCGCGCCCTGGCCCGTGAACAGGAACGCCGAGCGGCCTTCTTGGACGACGCCCTGCACGGCGACGGGCGCCGCCGAGCCCTCGGCGAGCGCCGAGAGTCCGGCCAGGAGCTCGTCGCGGTCCGCGCCGATGACGACGGCCCGGTGCTCGTGCGCGGTCCGGGTGGTCGCCGCCGAGAAACCGAGGTCGGTCAGGGACGGGTCCGCGTCGGTCAGGGACGGGTCCGCGTGCCCGGCGACATGGGCGAGCAGGCGCCCGGCCTGCTCGGCCAGGGCCTTCGGCGAACGGCCGGACAGGGCCACGGGGACCAGCGGGAGGGTACGGATCTCCGTGTCGGCCTCCGCCGCGTCGGCGGCCGGGGCCTCCTCGACGATGACGTGGGCGTTCGTACCGCTGAGCCCGAAGGAGGAGATGCCGGCCCGGCGCGGGCGCTCGCCCGCCGGCCAGGCGACCGGCTCGGTCAGCAGCTTGACGTTGCCCGCCGTCCAGTCGACGTGCGGGGTCGGGTCCTGCGCGTACAGGGTCTTGGGCAGCAGGCCGTGGCGCAGCGCCTGCACCATCTTGATGACGCCGCCGACGCCGGCCGCGGCCTGCGTGTGCGCGAGGTTGGACTTGAGGGAGCCGAGCCACAGCGGCTTGTCGTCTTCGCGGCCCTGGCCGTACGTGGCGAGCAGCGCCTGCGCCTCGATCGGGTCGCCGAGCCTGGTGCCGGTGCCGTGGGCCTCCACGGCGTCGACGTCGGCGATGGTCAGGCCGGCGTTCTCCAGGGCGCTGCGGATGACCCGCTGCTGGGACGGCCCGTTGGGGGCGGTCATGGAGCTGGACGCGCCGTCCTGGTTGACGGCGGAGCCGCGGATGACCGCGAGGACGGGGTGGCCGTTGCGGCGGGCGTCGCAGAGGCGCTCCAGGACGAGGACGCCGACGCCCTCGGAGCAGCCGGTGCCGTCGGCGTTCGAGGCGAAGGGCTTGCAGCGGCCGTCGGCGGCCATGCCGCGCTGGTGGCTGAAGTAGAGGAACATGTCCGGCTCGGTCATCACGGTGACGCCGCCGGCCAGGGCGAGCGTGGACTCGCCGGAGTTCAGGGACTGCGCGGCCAGGTGCAGGGCGACGAGGGAGGAGGAGCAGGCCGTGTCGATGGTGACGGCCGGGCCCTCCAGGCCCAGGCTGAACGCGACGCGGCCGGTGACCAGGCTGCCGCCGGTGGTGGCCGCGGCTTCCGTGCCCAGCGCGTAGTCGTGGTACATGACGCCGCCGAAGACTCCGGTCTTCGTGCCGCGCAGGGTGTGCGGGGCGATGCCCGCGTTCTCGATGGCCTCCCACGAGGTCTCCAGCAGCAGCCGCTGCTGGGGGTCGAGGGTCAGGGCCTCGCGCGGGGAGATCCCGAAGAGGGCCGCGTCGAAGTCGCCGGCGTCGTAGAGGA
>NZ_JBFAZJ010000098.1:0-2010 GCF_040681715.1 Streptomyces sp. NPDC051582 | reverse complement strand
AGCGCGAACCCCCGCTCTGCCGCGGGCGAACACCGCAATCTGAAACAGGGGACGCCTCACGTGGCGACCCACGACCTCAAAACCAGGTCACTAGGCGCGCAGCGCCTAGGAACCGGTAACTCCGGCCCGGTCCGGGCGTCGGTTGTCCGCCGCCCGCGGAGCCGGATCCCAGAGGGCGCCGGCCGAGGGCGGTGGCGGGCTGTGCGGGTGCGCCCGGGTCCCCGGGGGTCGGCTCGGCCAACTCGGCGGCCAGACGGGGCCGGCGGGCGGCCGAGGGCACCGGGGGAGTAGTGGGGCGGGGGCCAGTGCCCAGGGGGCGGCGCTCGATCATCCCGCGAGTCTGGCCTATGTGAACTTCTTGGCTCATCCACCCCATAACCAGGTTGTCACTCAGTGGCCTGCTGGCTGTCTAGCTGCAGCGCCAGAGGTTGCGTAGGTGCTCCGCGTCGCAACCTGCGGATCGTCCGCTGACCACAACGGGAGGGAACCCCTCATGTCCTGCACCATCGACCAGCAGCCCCAGCACCAGCCGGCCCCGCAGTCCCCGAACACCGACCCCGTGTTGCTCCTGGTCGTGGGGATCGTCGTCGTCCTGGTCCTGGGCGCCACGGGCTACCTGTGCGTGGTGCACCGCTCCCTGGCCGGGACGATCGGCGCCGTGGGCGGGGTGGCTTCGGCGCTGGCCGCCGCGTTCGGCGTGGCGTTCGCCCTGCGCCGCCGATGACGCCGGGGCCGCCCGGCGCCGACAAATGCGAGCTGTCGGCGCCTTGGGCCTTCGCCAGACTGGTTTCGTAGCTGTGTATGACTCAGCGGCGTCGGAGGAGGTAGGGGACAACGACGGCTGCGTATACGCCGGCGGTGCTCAGACCGGTGGCTACGGGGTTGGCCCAGGACGGTGCGATTCGTACCGCGAGGAGCGCGCCGATCGCGAAGACGGCGCCGAGTACTGCGATGAGGGCGTCGCGCTGCCGTCGCAGGCGGGCCAGCTGCTGGGTGGTGGTCTCTGTGGTCGAGGCCGCCTCGGTCTGGGCGGTGGGGATCGCTGTCGTGCTGGTGGTGGTCATGGTGTTCCTCTCGTAGGAGCCGGCGTTGTGCCGAGGTGGGTGGGGCGGAACGAGGGCAACTGTGCGAGCGAGCGCGGCCGGGGTCGAGTTCTCGCGAATATTCGTTCCGTGCCTGTTCAGAGGCCCTCTGGCATGGATTCGCGAGAACTTGACGGGGCGCCTGGGCACGGGAGTCGGCCGTCGTGGGATGAGGTTGGACCGTGTGCGGGTTAGCTCCGCAAGCCCTGTTGCAGCTGCGGTCTCGAAGCGGGTTAGTGCGTCGATCGCTCAGATTCGCGAAGCCCTTGGCACGGCGCTGCGCACTGCCCCGGTCCGGCTGCGCTGGTCCCGAAGTCTTCGAGTGTGTTGATGGCCTTGTGGACGGACGCGAATTTTTTCGGGGTCTGGGGGTGCGGGTTTTGAGTTTTTTTCGGGGGTTTATTGGAGGCCAGCCAAATTTCTTTGTGCGACGTGTTGAATTTCTGTACGAGACCTGATTGGTCGTCAAGTTGGTGTGTTTTGGTGGTTCTTGGCGCCTTGGCCTCAACTAGCGGAGCGCTGTACGTTCCTGTGGGGCTGCGTTACACCGCTCCTGGCGCTAAGGGGATTCCCGCTGGTGGTAGGCCGGGAGACGGGCGGTCAGGGGTTCTCTGGGGCCCGGTTCCGATGTTCGCCCGGGGGAGCGTCACCGTGGTCCCTGCACCTCTCGCCGGCTGCAGGTACCGGTCTGATGGGGCTTGCCAGACCCGTGCCTCTAAATTTTTGACGGAGAGTTACCAAAGTGCAGTGGAGCAGGCCACGACCGAGGCCAGCTACCCTCGTTCGTTGCCAGCCGCCCGCGAAGCGGGCCCAGGGCCGGGGAGCGAAGCGGACCGCGTCCTCCGGGTCCGACGTCCTCGTCGTCGGGGGCGGGATCATCGGCCTGGTCACCGCCTGGCGGGCGGCCCGGCACGGACTGCGGACCGTA
>NZ_JBFAZJ010000097.1:0-2051 GCF_040681715.1 Streptomyces sp. NPDC051582 | reverse complement strand
GCAGGACATCGCCGGCATCGACGCCTACGACAACCTCAAGCTCTACACCGGCGACGGCGCAGGCAACGTCGGCGGCGGCACCAACATGCTCGGCACCAACGGCCTGTGGAAGGGCTTCCGGTCCCTGCTGGCCGCCGACTTCAACAACGACGGCAAGCAGGACATCGCCGGCATCGACGCGAACAACAACATGAAGCTCTACACCGGCAACGGCACCGGAACCGTCAGCGGCGGCACCAACATGCTGTCAGCCTTCCCCAGCGGCTCCTGGGCCGGCTTCTAAAGCCCGGCCACGTCGGTCCTCTGCTCCCCCTGTCCCCTCCCCCCAGCAAGGTATCTGTCATGCGGAAGATCTCCAGCCGTCGGACACTGGCCCAAGGCGCGCTCGCACTGTCCCTCGCAGTCACCGCCACGCTCGCCTCCGACGGGTTCGCCGCAGCGGTGGCACTGCAGCCGGCGGCGGTCCCTTCGGCTGTACAAACTAATGCGGTTGTGGGCAGCGGAGTCCAGCTCAGCAAGACCCCCCGCGACCACCAGCTCTTCCCCCGCGACACCGCCACGAACGATGCCGTAGTCACCATCGCCGGCAACGTCACGCAGACCGGGGTCACCTCGATGCGGCTGGACATCACCCGGGACGGGAAGCCCCTGTCCAGCAGCAGCGTCCAGGTGAACAGTGCCGGGTCGGCGTTCACCTTCGAGCCCCGGATCCAGGCGAGTCTGAACAGCTACTCCTTCAGCCTCTACTCCGTCTCCGGGTCCACCACCACCCTGCAGGGCGCGTGGAGCGACATCGTGGCGGGCGACGTGTTCATCGTGAGCGGCCAGTCGAACGCCGCCGCCCGCCAGCACTTCCCGTCGAACCCCGGCAACCCGTCCGACACCTCCAACTCCAGCAGCGCGGACCGGTCGCCATGGGTGCGCACGTTCGGATCGTCCACGGCCGACCCCACGGCCGCCACCCAGGACGACACCTGGCAGGTCGCGGACGGCGACTCCTACCAGGTGTCGGGGGCGATCGGCCAGTACGCCCTCCGCCTGGGCCGCCAGGAGGTGAACACCTACGCCGTCCCCATCGCGCTCCTCCAAGGCGGTCACGAGGGACTCCCCATCACCTTCTTCCAGCGCAACGACGCGAACCCCCCTAACCCCGGAAGTAACTACGGACGCCTGCTCGGCCGGGCCCAGCGGGCGGGAGTGCAGAGCCAGGTCCGTGGCATCTTCTGGTACCAGGGCGAGTCTGACAACAACAACGTGACAAGCCAGACCTCCGGCTTCAAGTCCCTCCTGGACGACTGGAAGACTGACTACCCGGGCGTAGAGCACGTGTACGCCCACCAGATCCGCAACGGCTGTCTCGACGCCGCCGGCGCGCCCCAGAACTCATACGAGGAGCGCGAGGCGCAGCGTCAGTACTCCTTGCTCCCGGGCGTCACCGTCCTGTCCACCACCGGCATCAACGGTCAGGGTCCCGACAACTGCCACTACTACTACGTCGGCGGATACCGCGATCTAGCCGACCACGACTTTCTCTCTATGGCCCGGGACTACTACGGCGCCAGCGCCGTGGCGACCACCGCTCCCGACCCCCGGAAGGCGTGGTTCTCCAAGGCCGACCACACCGAGATCACCATCGCCCTGCGCAATGCCAGTGACGCGCTCGTGGCCGGATGCGGCCCCGTCACCAACTTCGTCGTCAACGGCAGCCCAGTGTCCGTGGAGTCGATGTCCGTGAGGCCCGGGTTCATCCACTTGCGTCTGACCGGGCCCGCTACCGGCACCACCGGCATCAGCTACGTCGGACACGACGGAGCTGGCCCCTGGATCACCAACAGCAACGGGATCGGCCTGCTGGCCTTCTACAACCTGCCGCTCTCCACGGATCAGGCCGACGCCTTCCCGACGGCGCTCGCCAACTGTCCCCTCCCCGCTCCGGCGCCGGCCATGGCCCGGACCGTGGGTGGTGACTTCAATGGTGACGGCAAGCAGGACATCGCCGGCATCGATGCGAACAGCAACCTGAAGCTGTACACCGGCGACGGTGCGGGCAA
>NZ_JBFAZJ010000096.1:0-2108 GCF_040681715.1 Streptomyces sp. NPDC051582 | reverse complement strand
ACCACACCCTTCGGCCGACCCGTCGAACCCGACGTATAAATCACATACGCCACATGCGAAGACAACACCGAAGACAGCCGGTCACTGTCGGACAGATCGGATGCACTGGCGGTGGCGACCGCTCGCAGGACCTCATCACCGTCGAGCAGCACACGCGGCACGTCGTCGTCGGGCAAGCCGGGTGAGGTCTCCGTATCGGTGATCACCAGCACGGGCTCGGCATCGGCCAGCACGTACGCGATGCGGTCGGCGGGGTAGTCCGGATCCAGTGGTACGTACCCGGCACCGCTCTTCAGGACGGCGAACAGCGCGACCATCAAGTCGACGGACCTGGGCAGCGCGACGGCGACGAGCTTCTCCGGACCGGCACCACGCGCGACCAGATACCGGGCCAAACGATTCGCCCGGGCATTCAACTCGGCATAGCTCAGCTCGACCCCGCCACTGATCACGGCCGGCGCGTGCGGAGTGCGTGCCGTCTGCGCCTCGAACTGCTCCGGCAACAGGGCGGCCGGTATCTCGCGGGCCGTGTCGTTCCACTCGGCCAATACCCGGTGCCTCTCCGCTGCACCGAGCAGGTCGAAGTGGCCCACCGCGCCATCGAGGCCGGTGGTGGTCGCCTCCAGGATCCGGGTCAGCTGGGACCCGATCTGTTCCACCGCCGCCCGGTCGAACAGGTCCGGCCGATAGTCGAGTCGTAGCCGGATCCCGTCTCCGGGCATCACGATCAGGCTGAGCGGATAGTGCATGCTGTTCCGCCCTTCCAGTCGTTCGACACGGATGGCATCGGCCGGCCCCTCGGCCTTCGGCGTGGCACCGATCGGGTAGTTCTCGAACACGACGACGGTGTCGAAGAGCTCGTCGGCCGGGGTCAGGTTGTGGATGTCGGTGAGCTTGAGGTGCTGGTGGGGAAGGAGGGCGCTCTGTTCCCCCTGGAGCCGCACCAGCGCCTCCTGGACGGACTCGGCGGGCTTGAGGCGTACCCGTACCGGCACGGTGTTGATGAACAGGCCCACCATCGATTCGATGCCGGGGATCTGGGCCGGGCGTCCCGCGACCGTCGCACCGAAGACCACGTCGTCCTGTCCGGTCATGTGCCCGAGCAGGATCGCCCAAGCCTGCTGGACCACCGTGTTCAACGTGACCCCGCAGCTGCGCGCCGCAGCCGCCAGAGCGGCCGTCAACTCCTCCGGCAGACGGACGGTGACGTGCTCGGGAGCCATCTGTGCCGCACGAGCATGAACCGGGGCGAGCCGGGTCGCTTCCTCCACGCCCGCCAGCGACCGGCGCCATGCCTCCTGCGCCGCATCGCGGTCTTGTCCCGCCACCCACGCCAGGTAGTCGCGATAGGGCCTCACCCGGGGCAAGCCGTCGCCTCGGCCGCCCTGCTCATAGGCGGTCATCAGGTCGCGCATCAGCACGGGCACGGACCACCCGTCCAGCAGCAAGTGGTGGCTCGTGAACTCCAGCCGGAACCGCTGGTCAGCGAGGCGGATCAGCGTGAACCTCAGCAGCGGCGGAGCGGCCAGGTCGAACCGCCGCGCCCGGTCCTGCTCCAGCCACGCCTCGACCGCGGCCTCCTGGGGGCCGGCGTCCAGGTCGGAGAAGTCGATCTCCTCCCAAGGAAGCTCCACCTTCCTCGGAATGACCTGGACCGGCTGCCGCAGACCCTCGTGCATGAAAGCCGCGCGCAGATTCTTGTGCCGCTCTAGAACGAATCGGGCGGACGCCTTCAGAGCCTCGACATTCAGCGGTCCTTCCACGAGGAAAGACATCTGCGTCGTATAGACGTCCAGCGCGTCCGCGTCATAAAGGGCGTGGAACAGCAGACCTTCCTGCAGAGGAGCCAACGGAAGAATGTCTTCCAATTCATTCCGCTTCACTTTTCGTTCCTCCACAGCTGCTCAAGTTGGTCAATTTCTGCCTGGTTCAGGGAGACCAGGGGAAGGTCGGAGGGCGTGTATCCACCCGCGTCAGGATCAGCAGCATGCCGAATGATCGCCTTCAGCGCCTCGACGAACAGCCCCGAGACCTCGACGACATCACTCTCCGCCAACACCCCCGACGCCCACGACCAGGACACCTGCAGACACGGACCCGCCTCACCG
>NZ_JBFAZJ010000095.1:0-2154 GCF_040681715.1 Streptomyces sp. NPDC051582 | reverse complement strand
GGATCGACTCCACACCGTCGCGCAGGTTCGACCAGAACTCCGCCAGGTCCCCCGCGCCGGGGAAGCGCCCCGCCATCCCGACGATCGCGACACCGTCCCGCTCCGGGAGGTCCGTGAACTCAGTGGTCATCATTCGCCCCTTGCCGTCCGGCGCCGTTGCTGCTGGCGCCGGCGCTGCTGCATCTTGTCTCTACGTTCCTCAAGCGTCTTGAGGCTGTTCCGCGGTGTCTGCTCCACGGGCTTCTCCGCCACGGCGGCCAGGTGCGACGCCGTCAGCCCCTCGTACAGGTCACCGAGGGCGAGCTTCGCGCCGAGGCGGGTGTTGACAGTGCTCACCACCTGGATCGCGATCAGGGAGTTCCCGCCCAGATCGAAGAAGCTGTCCTGGATGCCGACCTTCTCGATGCCCAGCAGCTCCTGCCAGACCTCGCAGATCGTGCGCTCGGCGTCGGTGCGCGGCGCCACGAACTCGGTCAGGATGTCCGGGCGCTCGTGCACGGCGCCGAGAGGCTCCGCAACGATGTCCTGCTCCAGCGAGAAGGCGTTCTCGAAGAGCGCCGACAGCTCGGCCGGCGACACGACGACCTGCGGTTCCGACACCCCCGCCAGGATGGTGTCGAGGGCCCGCAGCCCCTCGGAGGGGGACATGGCTCGCTGGTCCACCTGATCGGCGAAGGGGGTCGCGGCGTCGGCCGACATGCCGACCTCGCGCCAGGGACCCCAGTCGATCGCGATCACCCGCCGGGTGCGGCCGCGGTCCTGGGCGAAGGCGTCGAGGAAGCAGTTGGCGGCGCAGTAGTCGACCTGGCCGGCACTGCCCATGTTCGCGCCGTTCGATCCGAACAGGACCAGGAAGTCCAGCTCCTGCCCTGCCAGCGCCTCCTCCAGCACCAGGGTCCCGCGCACCTTCGGGAGCAGGACCTCGGCTGCCGCCCGGAGGTCCTTGAGCTGGATCAGGCCGCCACTGGGGACACCCGCCATGTGGAAGACGCCGTTGATGGGGCCCCAGCGCCCGACGGTCCGCCGGACGGCCTCGTCCATCGCCGCCCGGTCGCTCACGTCGGCCTGGCACACGAGGAGCTCTGCTCCCGCGTCGCGGAGGCGCACCAGCTCGCGTACGACGTGGGACAGCCGGCTCCTTCCGGGATTGCGGGCGAGCCACTCGTCCCACTCCGCGGCGTCGGGCAGCCCGGTGCGCGCGGTGAGCGCGATCCGTGCCCCGGCCGCCGCGAGGTGCCCGGCGAGGGCCAGCCCCAGGCCGCCGGTGCCGCCGGTGACCAGGTAGACGCCGCCCTCGCGCACCACCGGCGGCCGGTCGCCGTGCGGCAGCGGCTGCTGCACGAAGTGCTGGGACCAGCGGTGGCCGCCGCGGTGCGCCACCGTCTGCGGTCCCCGCTCCGGCTCGGCGGCCAGCTCGGCCATCAGGCGGACCAGCTCCCGCTCGGTGAGAGCGGCGCCGTAGTCGAGGTCGACGCTGCGGCAGGCGGTGTCCGGCAGCTCGCGGGGCAGCACACGGCACGGGCCCAGCAGGGTGGCCTTCAGCGGCGAGAGCACCTCGGCGCCGGTGATGTCGTGCAGGCCGTTGCTGAGCACCCAGATCCGGCGCGGCTCGCCGTCCGCATGCCGGGTGAGGGCCTGGGCCAGGAGGATCAGGCTCTCGAAACCGTGCCGGAGGCTGCCCTCCTCACCCGGTGCGGTGACGTTCCAGCTGTGGACGATGCGGGTGGGCGCGCCGGCGGGGCCGTTGCGCAGGGTGGCGATCAGCCGCTCGTAGTCGGAGCCGTTCCCCGCGTCGACGGCGTAGCGGCCGTCCCCTCGGTCGGCCCACGCGCCGGCCGCCTCCACCACGGTGACGGCGGCACCGGCGGCCCGCAGCCGCCCGGCCACTGCCTCTCCCACTCCCACGGCGTCGGCGAAGACGAGCCAGTGCCGCCCGGCGTCCGGCTGCTCCCCGGCGGGCAGGGCCTCCCGCTGCCAGGACGGCGCGTAGAACCACTGCGTGATGTCGTCGCGGCGCATCGCGGCACGGCCGGCGGCCTGAGGCGTGGCGGCCTGCCGGTCCAGCCAGTAGTGCTTGTGTTGGAAGGGGTAGGTGGGGAGGGGGATGTGGTGGCGTTGTTGGTGGTTGTGGTAGGTGGGCCAGTGGGGTGTGGT
>NZ_JBFAZJ010000094.1:0-2825 GCF_040681715.1 Streptomyces sp. NPDC051582 | reverse complement strand
AATTCGTTTGGTCCGACGGAGACGACGGTGGACGTCACGTTGTGGGAGTGCCGTGCGGCTGACGGCTCCGTGCCGATCGGGCGTCCGGTGTGGAATACGCGGGTGTATGTGCTGGATGCGGGTTTGTCGCCGGTGCCGGTGGGTGTGGCGGGTGAGTTGTATGTGGCGGGTGCGGGTCTGGCGCGCGGGTATGTCGATCGGCCTGACCTGACGGCGGAGCGGTTCGTTGCGGATCCGTTTGCGGTGGTGGCTGGTTCGCGGATGTATCGGACCGGTGATGTGGTGCGCTGGACGGGGGACGGCGTCCTTGAGTTCGTGGGGCGTGCTGATGGCCAGGTGAAGGTGCGGGGTTTCCGTATCGAGCCGGGCGAGATCGAGGCCGTCCTGGCGGGTCACGAATCGGTGGGCCAGGTCGCCGTCGTGGTCCGGGAGGATCAGCCGGGCGACAAGCGCCTCGTGGCCTATGTCGTGGTTGGGGCGGTGGACTTCGACGCTGCGGTCCTGCGCCGGTACGTCGCGGATCGGCTGCCGGATTACATGGTGCCGTCCGCGTTCGTCGTGCTCGATGCGCTGCCGTTGACGCCGAACGGCAAGCTGGACCGGCGTGCTCTGCCCACCCCGGAGTACGCGGCGGTGGGAGCGGGCCGTGGGCCGCGCTCGCCGCGGGAGGAGATCCTGTGCGGGCTCTTCGCTGAGGTCCTGGGCGTGGAGTCGGTGTCGATCGACGACGGTTTCTTCGACCTGGGTGGGCATTCGCTGTTGGCGACGCGCCTGGTGAGCCGGATCCGGACCGTTCTCGGGGTGGAGGTGAGCATCCGTTCCCTGTTCGAGGCTCCGTCCGTCGCGGGCCTCGTGGACCGGCTCGACGAGGGTGGCCGGGTCCGTGAGCCGTTGGCGCGGCGGGTGCGGCCGGAAGTCCTGCCGGTCTCGTTCGCGCAGCGTCGTCTGTGGTTCCTGGGCCAGCTCGAAGGCGTCTCCGCCACCTACAACATCCCCCTCGCCCTCCGCCTGACCGGTGCGCTGGACGTCGAGGCGCTGCGGGCCGCCCTGGCGGACGTCGCGGGCCGGCACGAGAGTCTGCGGACGGTGTTCCCGCAGGTGGACTGCGAGCCGCGGCAGGAGATACGGCAGGGCGCTGCGGGAGTCCCCACCGTCAGCGTGGAAACCGTGTCTGCCGAAGCAGTCGCCTCGGTCGTGGGCCGGTCGGCTGCCACGGGCTTCGATCTGGAGCGGGATCTGCCGTGGCGGGTGCGGCTGTTGGAGGTCGCGGATGCTCCGGCCGAGTGGGTTCTGGTGATGGTGGTCCACCACATCGCAGCGGACGGCTCGTCCATGGCGCCGCTGGCCCGGGATCTGTCGCAGGCGTACGCGGCCCGCTGTCAGGGGCAGGCCCCGGAATGGCGGCCGCTTGCGGTGCAGTACGCGGACTACACGCTCTGGCAGCGCGATCTCCTCGGCAGCGAGGAGGACCCGGACAGTGTGATCTCCGCCCAGGTGGCCTACTGGCGCAAAGCCTTGGCCGAGGTGCCCCAGCAGCTGGAGCTGCCGGTTGACCACCCGCGCCCCGCGGTGGCGTCGCACGAGGGCGCCTCGGTGGACGTGCACGTACCGGCGGAAGTGCATGCCCGTCTGGTGGAGCTGTCCCGTGCCTCCGGGGCGAGCCTGTTCATGACCGTGCAGGCGGCCCTTGCGGTGCTGCTGTCGAAGATGGGCGCCGGCGAGGACATCCCGATCGGTACCCCCGTCGAGGGCCGTACCGACGATGCCCTGCACGATCTCGTCGGGTTCTTCGTGAACACGCTCGTCCTGCGAAGCGATGTCTCGGGCGATCCGACGTTCAGGGAAGTCCTCGAACGGGTCCGCGAAACCGACCTCGCCTCATTCGCGCACCAGGACGTGCCGTTCGAGCGCCTGGTGGAGCTCCTCAACCCCGCCCGCTCCATGGCTCGCCACCCCCTCTTCCAGATCATGCTCACGCTCCAGAGCGCGGCTGATCCCCATCTCGCGCTGCCCGGCCTGAGCGTGCGGCCGGAACAGGTGCAGGGGTCGGTGGCGAAGTTCGACCTGTCGTTCACCTTGGGGGAGACCCACGGCGCCGACGGGACCCCGGCGGGTCTGCGGGGGCAGCTGGACTACCGGACGGATCTGTTCGCCGAGGGAACCGTTCAGCACCTCGCGGACCGGCTGGTACGGGTACTGCGAGCAGTCGTCACCCAACCCGACCTGCATGTCAGCGAGATCGAACTGCTGGGGCCCGACGAGCGCGAGCAGATCCTGACCGAGTGGCACGGGGCCGTTGCCGAGGTTCCGGATGCGGCGTTGCCGGAGCTGTTCGAGGCCCAGGTCGCGCGTAGGCCCGATGCTGCCGCCGTGGTCAGTGGCGGGGTCGAGCTGAGCTACGCGGAGTTGAATGCCCGGGCGAATCGTTTGGCCCGTCATCTGGTGGCGTGTGGTGCGGGTCCGGAGCGTCTGGTGGCGGTGGCGTTGCCGCGGTCGGTGGATCTGGTCGTGGCGTTGCTCGCGGTGCTGAAGAGTGGTTCGGGTTATGTGCCGGTGGATCCGGAGTACCCGGCGGAGCGGATCGCGTACATGCTCGCGGATGCCGAACCCGTCCTGGTCGTGACGGAGACGGCCACTGCGGCCCTGCTCCCCCAGGGCAGCACTGCACCGCACCTGTTGCTCGACGATCCCGGGGTCCGGCAGACCGTGGCGGGCCAGGACAGCGGAGACCTGTCCGACAGTGACCGGCTGTCTTCGGTGTTGTCTTCGCATGTGGCGTATGTGATTTATACGTCGGGTTCGACGGGTCGGCCGAAGGGTGTGGT
>NZ_JBFAZJ010000093.1:0-2933 GCF_040681715.1 Streptomyces sp. NPDC051582 | reverse complement strand
AGAGCCCGGCCGATGTTCTGGACGATCTCGACCTGGGAGCCACGGGTGTCCGCGAAGCAGATCGCCTCCACCCCGCGCTCGCCGGTGATGTCGACGCCCTCGCCGAGCACGCGCACGGATGCGAGGAAGGCCCGGTGTACGCGTCGGTTGTCCGAGTCGATGCCGCCTGCGAACTGGCGCAGGACTTCGCGCCGCTCGGTGACGAGGTGGTCGCCGCACAGCCATGCCGACCACACCCGGTCCGGCGGTACGTGACGGCCGGCCTCCAGCTCGTAGAACTCCGCGTCAATGGACGACTTCGGCAGCTTCCCTGCGGCCGCCAGATCGGCGTCCGTGGCATCGGTGACGTACAGCTCGGCGGCGGTCTCCGGCAGCTTCTCCGCGAACGCGGCCGCCTCCTCCACTTTCTGGTGGAAGGTCATGACCGTACGCAGGTTGTACGCCGCCGAGTGCTCCAGGAGGGCGGCCTGCAGCAGCGCCAGGCGCCGGCCCCGCTGCGCCTCCTCGGACTCGCCGAGGACGGGGGAGGGGTCGCGGATCTCCAGGACGTCGATCTCGAACCCGGCGAGGATCCCCCGCTCGATGCTCTCGCTCAGCCCCAGCTCCGCGAGCCACGCCCCGTAGGTGCCGTCGGGGTCGTCGGTCATGCTCGCGATCTCCGCCTCAGGGCCGCCGGCCTTCTGCGGGCGGGGCGCGGCGAGGATGCGCGGGGTCGCGGTCAGGTAGAGCCGGAAGTCGGCCGGGATCCGGGTGTTGTCGTGGATCGCTGCCCACGGGCGTCCGAGGTCGCCGGCGGTTCCGTGGGCCTCGTCGACGATGGCGAGGTCGAAGCCCGCCATCTGCTGCCCGTAGAGCCGCTCCCCGCCCGCCAGAGCGGCCTCCAGCGGCCCACGAACCTTCCGCTGTCCCTCGGGTGCGTCCAGGTCCTCGCGGTCCACCAGGGAGGCGTAAGTGGCGAACACGACGACTGGCCCGGCCCCGGCCCACAGGGCGAGCTGGATCGGGTTCGTCGTCGTACGCACGCCGAGCTCCTCTAGGACCGCGTCGTTCTCCAGCGAGCAGACCGCGACCATCGGGGCCCGGTGGCCCACCGCCCGCCATGTCTGGGCGGTCTGCATGAGGAGGTCCAGGGTCGGGACGGTGACGAGGATCCGCCCGCCCGGGAAGCACTCCAGCGCGGACGCGGCAGCCATGATCGTTTTTCCCGAGCCGGTCGCGGACACGATCGTTCCCCGGGCCCCCTGCGGAGGCACGGATGACCTTGCAGGGAACCCCACCCATTTTCGAAACGATGACTTCTGGTCCACCTGGTGCTCTCGGAGCTGAATCAAAAGAATTCTCCTGATTCCGGAAGTACCTGTCTGACGGAAGTGATCCGGTAGTCGTCGTCTCGGTAGGTGCTGCCGGTCCGGCCAAACATGCGCCGTGCGTGTGCGACGGCTGACCCGCTCGAGGCCGCGAATATGTGGCGGACCACCACCTCTTCTCCTTCGGGAGCGGTAGTTACCCGGGCTGTAATCCGGTAGACGCGGTGCCGCAGCACCTCGACCGGCAGCCCGGCATCTGGTTCATCGCTCCACGCAGCTTCGGTGGCTTTGCGCTGGGCACGCTGCTTTTCCCTGCGGGCGACTCGGCGGTCCTCGTCCGGGGGAGTACGCGAACATCTGCTGCTCCGTCATGACGCGTACGATCCGGGCCCATTCGAGCCTCTGGCTGGAAGCGATGTCCACCCTCGCTCGGCTTCCGCGGCTCTTTGGATGCTGCGAGCGCTCGCTCTTCACGGTCCCGGGCAGCCCGGGGCTGTTCTTCCACTTGGCTCAAGGTGAGTCCGACGGCCTGTCTGACCACAGAGATCCGTGCCAATTCATCCGGATGGTATTCATAGACAGGCATCCAGCACACCCGCTTCCAAGCCCCTGGCACATGTAGTCTAGTTTCACCAACAGTACATGCTGCATCAGACAAGGGGGGGTTGTATGGAGTTCATGGCTGGGATCCATGGCATGAGGGCAGCTGATGCGGGGTCGCTGCTCGGGGCATGGGCTGATTCCGGGGTGCGGGTTTTCGAGGTGGAAACCGGCGGGGCGACGGAGAAGGCCGAGATCATTCAAGCCTTTGCCCGAGTGGTGCCGACAGAACCGCTGGCGTCGGGGCGGAGCTGGGAGGGGTTCTCGGACTCACTCTGGGAGGGCCTGTACCAGTTGGAGGATACGCGTGTGGCGATCGCCCTGAGCGGAGACCAGTGGACGCACCGGCCTCATGGCGACGTCCAGACTGCGCTTGATGTCCTTCAGGACGTCGTGACTCTGCTGCAGGACGAGCAGGCGACCGTCGGCAGGCCGACAGACGTGTGCGTCTTGCTCGTCGGCAACGCCTACTACGGGTGGGGAGATTTCCGTATCGTCTGGGTCTTGGAAGCGTTCGACCGGCGATCCGGTGACTTTCGAGAGAGGTATCTCCTTCCAGGGGTGTCAGACTCCGTCGTCAGTACGTGGATTGGCATCCCAGAACTGACAGGAGATCTCTACGACGTTCCGGAAGGAATACTTCAGACGATCTCGACGCGCTCTGGGATTCCTGTCTTCCCAGAAGACTGTGACTACTTCTTGGGCCGAGAGACGCTGCCTGAGGGTGAGCAGCCCTGAGGCACCCCCCAGCACAACGCGCAGTGGGCCGTCCTGGGAGGCGGAGCCGGAAGGACCTGGGGTGGGAGCGAAGCGGACACCCCAACGGGCTGAAAGCCAGGACCCCGTGAAACGGGGTCACCTCCTGCGCGAAGCGCGGGAGCCCCCTGGCCCGCGAAGCGGGCCCTCGGGTGGAGCGAAGCGGAACCCGAGCAGTCCGCAGCGAAGCGGAGGACCCCGGCCGAAGGCCGGCCATTGCCCGGCGGAGCCGGGCCCCGTCGAGCGAAGCGAGGCGGCCACTCTGGGCGG
>NZ_JBFAZJ010000092.1:0-3002 GCF_040681715.1 Streptomyces sp. NPDC051582 | reverse complement strand
CTGGACGTCTACACGACGCAGTTGTCGTCGCTGGTGGAAGGGCCATTGGACCGCGCGGCGCTGCGGGCCGCGGCGTCCGTGGTCGTGGACCGGCACGCGAATCTGCGCGCGGGATTCGCGTACGAGGGTCTGCGGCAGCCCGTCCAGATCATCCCCAAGCAGGTCGACGTGCCCTGGGAAGAGGTCGATCTCCGGGCGACGAACGCGGCCGACCAGGAAGCCGCGGTCGAGGCGTGGCTGGAGCAGGACCGGGCGCGGAGGTTCGACCCGTCCGCTCCGCCGCTGCTGAGGTTCACGCTGCTCCGCCTCGGTGACCAGCGGTTCCGGCTGGTCTTCACCAGCCACCACCTGCTGCTCGACGGGTGGTCCCTGCCCGTGCTCATGCGCGAGCTGATGACTGCGTACGTACAAGGCGGCCGCGGAGACGGCCTGGCACGGGTGACGCCCTACCGGGACTACCTGGCGTGGGTGGCGGAGCAGGATCGTGGTGCGGCGCAGGAGGCGTGGCGGCTGTCCCTCGCGGGTGTGGAGGAGGCGACCCGGCTGGCGCCGGTGCGTGCGGGGCGGGTGCCGGTGGCTCCCGAGCGGGTCACGGTGCGCGTGCCGGAGGAGTTGACGGCCGCTCTGGCGGCTGCGGCGCGCAGCTGCGGGGTCACGTTGAACACGGTGGTCCAGCAGTCTTGGGCGATCCTGCTCGGGCACATGACCGGACAGGACGACGTGGTCTTCGGTGCGACGGTCGCGGGACGCCCGGCCCAGATTCCCGGCATCGAATCGATGGTCGGCCTGTTCATCAACACCGTGCCGGTACGGGTACGCCTCAAGCCCGCCGAGTCCGTCCGGGAAGCGGTGGTGCGGCTCCAGGGCGAACAGAGCGCCCTACTGGCCCACCAGCACCTCAAGCTCACCGACATCCACAACCTGACCCCGGCCGACGAGCTCTTCGACACCGTCGTCGTGTTCGAGAACTACCCGGTCGAGGACTCGGCCGTGGAGCAGGAGGCATCCACCCTCAGCCTCACCCACGCCGAAGCACGCGATGCGACCCACTACCCGCTCAGCCTGATGGTGATGCCGGGAACAGGCCTGCACCTGCGGCTCGACTACCGCCCCGACGCCTTCGACCGCCCCTCGGTGGAGGGCATCGCGGATCGTTTCGTCCGGATCCTGAAGGCGGTCGCGGCGAACGCCCGACAGCTCGTACGTGAGATTCCGCCGACGAGCGAGGACGAACGCGAGCGGATCCTGACCGCCTGGAACGACACCACGCACGACGTGCCCGCGACCACGCTGCCGGATCTGTTCGAGCAGCAGGTCGTACGGACACCCGACGCGCCGGCCGTCATCGGCGGCGGGACCCGGCTGACCTATGCGGAACTCAATGCCCGGGCGAACCGACTCGCCAGGTACCTGGCCGACCGGGGCGCCGGCCCCGAACGCCTGGTAGCCGTTGCAGTACCGCGCTCGGTCGACCTCGTCGTCGCCCTGCTGGCCGTCGCGAAGACCGGCGCCGGCTACGTCCCCATCGACCCGGAATACCCCGCCGAGCGCATCGCCCACATGCTCCGGGACGCCGACCCGGTCTTCATCGTCACCCAGGCGGAAACGTCGGCCAAGCTCCCTTCGGGGGCCGCCGGCCACGTGAGCCGGCTCGTACTGGACGACCCTGCCTCGCGGGCCCTCCTGGATGGCCAGGCCACCCTCAACCCCTCGGACGACGAGCGCCGCCCCAACCGCCTGCTTCCGCAGCACACGGCCTACGTGATCTACACGTCCGGATCCACCGGACAGCCCAAGGGCGTGGCCGTCTCCCATGCCGCGATCACCAACCGCCTGCTGTGGATGCAGAACGAATACGGTCTGGAGCCGGCGGACCGCGTCCTCCAGAAGACGTCGTCCGCATTCGACGTATCGGTGTGGGAGTTCTTCTGGCCGCTCATCGTGGGCGCCGGAATGGTCGTCGCCGCAGGCGGAGAACACAAGGACCCCGCCGCCCTCGCCGAGCTGATCCGCACCGAAAAGGTCACCACCGCACACTTCGTGCCGTCGATGCTGGGCGCCTTCCTCCAGCACTCCGACGCAGCTTCCTGCGCACCGCTGAAGAACCTCGTGTGCAGCGGCGAAGCACTGTCCGTGGAGTTGAAGAACCAGGCGCTGCGCACGCTCGGTGGTTCTGTCCACAACCTCTACGGACCCACCGAGGCCGCGGTGGACGTCACGTTCTGGGAGTGCCGGGCGGCCGACGACACCGTGCCGATCGGGCGCCCGGTGTGGAACACCCGGGTGTATGTGCTGGATGCGGGTTTGTCGCCGGTGCCGGTGGGTGTGGCGGGTGAGCTGTACATCGCGGGTGCGCAGTTGGCTCGTGGGTATGTGGGGCGTCCTGGTCTGACGGCGGAGCGGTTCGTTGCGGATCCGTTTGCGGTGGTGGCCGGTTCGCGGATGTATCGGACCGGTGACGTGGTGCGCTGGACGGGGGACGGCGTCCTTGAGTTCGTGGGGCGTGCTGATGGCCAGGTGAAGCTGCGCGGCTTCCGCATCGAGCCGGGCGAGATCGAGACCGTTCTCGCCGGCCACGACCAGGTAGCCCAGGCGGCCGTCGTCGTACGGGAGGACCGTCCCGGCGACCGGCGCCTGGTGGCCTATGCCGTGGCGGCGGACGGTGATGCTCTCGACCCGGCCGTGTTGCGGGGGTTCGTGGGGGAGCGGTTGCCGGATTACATGGTGCCGTCGGCGTTCATGGTGCTTGATGTTCTCCCGTTGACGCCGAACGGGAAGCTGGATCGTGGGGCGTTGCCGGTGCCGGAGGTTGTTTCCGGTACCACGCACAAGGGACCGCGGACACCGCAGGAAGAGGTCCTCTGCACGCTGTTCGCCGAGGTCCTCGGTGTCGACGCCGTGTCGATCGACGACGGGTTCTTCGAGTTGGGTGGCGACAGCATTTTGTCGATCCAGTTGGTGGCGCGGGCGCGTGCTGCTGGTTTGGTGTTTTCTCCGCGTGA
>NZ_JBFAZJ010000091.1:0-3151 GCF_040681715.1 Streptomyces sp. NPDC051582 | reverse complement strand
CGACCGCACCCACCGGAACCTCGAACTGCGTCGCACACAACGTGATCTCCGTCGGCCCGTACAGAACCCGCACCACCGTGCCCGGACACGCCTCCGCCACCCGCCGCACCGCCACCGGCGACACCACATCACCACCCGTCAACACCTCACGCAGCTGTGCGAGGCACGTCGGGGTCTCTTCGGCTATGACGCGGAACAGCCCGGCCGTCAGAACGACGCCCGTGATGTCGTGCACCTTGATCAGCTGTTCCAGGGAGGGGGCGTCCAGGTTTCCCGGCGGAGCGACGACGATGGTTGTGCCGGAGAGAAGAGGGGCCCACAGCTCGAACGTCGAGGCGTCGAAGGCGTACGGCGAGTGGAACAGGACGCGCTCGTGGTTGTCCGTCTCCCAGCAGCGGTCCAGGACGAGGTCCGCCACGCCGCGGTGGGTGGCGGCCACGCCCTTGGGTTCCCCGGTCGACCCGGACGTGTACATCACGTAGGCGAGCCCGTCCGCACCACGTGCGCCGACCGGCTCCACCGCTCCCGTCCCGGAAGCCGCCTCGAAGACTGCGTCGGCCCAGATGACCTCTGCCGTCCCTGCGAATCCGGCGGCTTCCGTCGGGCGGTCCGTCACCAGCAGTTCGGCTCCGCAGTCCGCCATGACCAGCCGGCGCCGGCTCGGCGGGTGTCCTTCGTGCAGCGGTACGTAGTGGGCACCGGTCTTCAGTACGGCCAGCAGCGTGGCCACCAGGTCAGCGGACCGCTCCAGCCACAGACCGACGGCTCGCTCCGGTCCGGCGCCCTTGGCGGCCAGGTGGCGCGCCAGTCGGTCCGCGCGCTCGTTCAGTTGCGCGTAGGTGAGCTCCAGCCCGTCGCTCACGATCGCTGTCGCATCGGGGGTCCGTGCGACGTGGGCTTCGAACAGCTCCGTGAGCGTCGCCCCGGGCCGTTCGCGCGCGGTGTCGTTCCAGGCGCGCAGAACCGTCTCGCGTTCGTCCGCCCCCATGACGTCGACGTGCCGGACAGGAGCCTCGGGAGTGGTGGCGACGGCGTCGAGGAGCTGGACGAACCGCCGAGCGAGGTGTTCGACGGTGACTGCGTCGAACAGGTCGGTGCGGTATTCCAGGCGCCCTTCGAGTCCTGCGGCCCCGCTGTCGGTATGGGTCTCGCCCAGGCTCACGGACAGGTCGAACTTCGCGACCGTCCCCTCCATCGGCTCCGGCCGTACGGCCAGGTCGGGCAGGGCGACGTCCGACTCGGGCGTCGTTCCGGCCGTGGCACTGCGGAAGGTGGCGAGGAGCGGTGCATGGTGCTGGACGGCGAGCATGACCTGGAAGAGGGGGTGGCGTGCCATGGAGCGGGCGGGGTTGAGGATCTCCACGAGCCGCTCGAAGGGCACGTCCTGGTGGGCGTACGCGGCCAGGTCCGCTTCCCGGACCCGCTCCACGACCTCCCTGAACGTCGGATCGCCCGACACGTCGGTCCGCAGGACCAGCGTGTTCACGAAGAACCCGACGAGGTCGTCCAACGCGTCATCGGTACGCCCCGCGACGGGCGTCCCGATCGGGACGTCCTCACCGGCACCCATCTTCGACAGCAACACCGCAAGAGCCGCCTGCACCGTCATGAACAGGCTCGCGCCACACGAACGGGACAGCTCCAGCAGACGGGCGTGGGTTTCGGCAGAGATCCGTACGCCGACCGACCCGCCCTCATGGGAGGCAACGGCAGGACGCGGATGGTCGACCGGCAGCTCAAGCTGCTCGGGCAGCCCGGCCAGCGCCTGCTTCCAGTAGCTCTCCTGCGAGGCGACCACGCTGTCCGGGTCGTCCTCGCCGCCGAGGACCTCGCGCTGCCACAGCGTGTAATCCGCGTATTGCACGGGGAGTTCGTCCCATGCCGGGGCGTCACCCTTGCAGCGGGCCGCGTACGCGACGGACAGGTCCCCCACCAGGGGTCCCATCGACCATGCGTCGCCGGCAATGTGATGGACCACCATGACGAGGACGCACTCGTCCGGGGTGTCCTCGACCTCCAGCACGCGGATCCGCCACGGCAGATCACGTTCCAGATCGAAGCCCTCGGTCACCACCGCCGAGATCGCGGCCGCCATCCCGGCCTCGGAAACCCGCTCGACGCAACAGGCCGGAACTCCTTCCGCACCCGCCAGGACCTCCTGCCGCGGCTCGCCGTCCACCTGCGGGAACACCGTCCGCAGGCTCTCGTGCCGGCCGGCGACGTCCGCCAGCGCGGCCCGCAGCGCCTCGACGTCCAGCGGGCCGGTCAGGCGGAGGGCGAGGGGGATGTTGTAGGTGGCGGAGACGCCTTCGAGCTGGCCCAGGAACCACAGACGACGCTGCGCGAACGACACCGGCAGGACTTCCGGCCGCTCTCGCCGCGCCAGCGGCTCACGGACCCGGCCACCCTCGTCGAGCCGGTCCACAAGGCCCGCGACGGTCGGGGCCTCGAACAGGGAACGGATGCTCACCTCGACCCCGAGAACGGTCCGGATCCGGCTCACCAGGCGCGTCGCCAGCAGCGAATGCCCACCCAACTCGAAGAAACCGTCGTCGATCGACACCGACTCCACGCCCAGGACCTCCGCGAAGAGCCCGCACAGGATCTCCTCCCGCGGGGTCCGCGGCGCCCGCCCCACGGCGGCCACGACGTACTCCGGAGCCGGCAGCGCCTTGCGGTCCAGCTTTCCGTTCGGGGTCAACGGCAGACGGTCCAGCACGACGAACGCGGACGGCACCATGTAGTCCGGCACGTGTTCGGACACGTGCCGGCGCAGCAGGGAGGTGTCCAAAGCGGTCGGTCCCGCGTTCGCCGCCGTAGCCACGATGTAGGCGATGAGGCGCTTGTCTCCGGGCTGGTCCTCCCGCACCACGACGGCCGCCTGCGCGACCTGCTCATGGCCGGCGAGCACCGCCTCGATCTCGCCCGGCTCGATACGGAAGCCCCGCACCTTCACCTGCGCATCAGCACGCCCCACGAACTCCAGAACACCAGCCGCCGACCACCGCACCACATCACCGGTCCGATACATCCGCGAACCAGCCACCACCGCAAACGGATCCGCGACGAACCGCTCCGCCGTCAGACCCGCACGCCCCAGATAACCCCGGGCCAACTGAGCACCCGCCACATACAACTCACCCGGAACACC
>NZ_JBFAZJ010000090.1:0-3174 GCF_040681715.1 Streptomyces sp. NPDC051582 | reverse complement strand
ATCGGCCTGACCTGACGGCGGAGCGGTTCGTTGCGGATCCGTTTGCGGTGGTGGCTGGTTCGCGGATGTATCGGACCGGTGATGTGGTGCGCTGGTCGGCGGATGGCGTCCTTGAGTTCGTGGGGCGTGCTGATGGCCAGGTGAAGGTGCGGGGTTTCCGTATCGAGCCGGGCGAGATCGAGGCGGTACTCGCCGGCCATGAGCAGGTCGCGCAGGCGGCTGTCGTGGTGCGGGAGGACCAGCCCGGCGACAAGCGCCTCACCGCCTACGTCGTGCCGGCACCTGATGCCCCCGCACACACCGTGCCGTGGAGCGTCGTCACCGCCGAACTGCGCGGTCACGTCCGTCGAAGCCTGCCGGACTACATGGTCCCGTCCGCGTTCGTCGTGCTGGACGGTCTGCCGTTGACGCCGAACGGGAAGCTGGACCGCAGGGCGCTGCCGGCTCCCGCATACGCGACGGACGCGTCGGGGCGGGCGCCGAGGACACCTCAGGAGGAGACCCTCTGCGGGCTCTTCGCCGAGGTCCTGGGCGTGGAGCTGGTAGCGATCGATGACAGCTTCTTCGACCTTGGCGGCCACTCCTTGCTGGCGACCCGGCTCGTGCGGCGCATCCGCACGGCACTGGGTGTGGAAGTCACCGTCCGGTCGCTGTTCGGAGCACCCACAGTGGCTCTGCTGGCGACGGAACTCGCTTCAGCAGCGACGGCGAAGACGCGTCCCAAGCTGCGACGTATGCGCCCCCTTCCGGAAGACGGCGAATGACGCCGCTTTCCACATGACTGGAGAGAGCGGCGGGGCCTGAGAAGAGCTCCACCGGCCCCGCCCGCTCGCACGTTCTTGATGTAATCCGCCGCCTGGCCAGGCGGTGCACCCCCTCCGTGCGAGGGGGCAAGCGAAAGGTTGTTCCTGTGATTCCGGTGTCGTTCGCGCAGCGCCGTCTGTGGTTCCTGGGCCAGCTCGAAGGTGCGTCCGCGACGTACAACATTCCTCTCGTGCTGCGTCTGACCGGTGCGCTGGACGTGGCGGCGCTGCGGGCCGCGCTGGCAGACGTCGCGGGTCGGCACGAGAGCTTGCGGACGGTGTTTCCGCAGGTGGACGGGGAGCCGCGGCAGGAGATCTTGCGAGGTGCCGCAGGTCTTCCCGATGTCGTCGTGAAGTCCGTGTCGACGGATGGCGTTGCCGCAGCGGTGGCGGACGTGACGGGTGCCGGTTTCGATCTGGAGCGGGACCTGCCGTGGCGGGTGCGGCTGTTGGAGATCACGGACGCTGCGGACGAGTGGGTTCTGGTGATGGTGGTCCATCACATTGCGGCGGACGGTTGGTCGATGGCGCCGCTGGCCCGGGATCTGTCGCAGGCGTACGCGGCCCGCTGCCAGGGGCAGGCCCCGGCATGGGAAGAGCTTGCGGTGCAGTACGCGGACTACACCCTGTGGCAGCGCGAGGTCCTGGGCGACGAGGACGATCCGGACAGCGTGATCGCGGCCCAGGTCGCCTACTGGAAAGAAGCCCTGGCCGGCCTCCCGGAACAGCTGGAACTGCCCGTCGACCACCCGCGCCCCGCTGTTGCATCGCAGGAAGGTGCTTCGGTGGACGTGCGTGTGCCGGCGGAGGCGCACGCACGTCTGGTGGCGCTGTCGCGTTCCTGCGGGGCGAGCGTGTTCATGACGGTGCAGGCGGCCTTGGCTGTGCTGTTGTCGAAGATGGGCGCCGGGGAGGACATCCCGATCGGGACTCCGGTCGCGGGCCGTACCGACGACGCCCTCGACGACATGGTCGGGTTCTTCGTGAACACGCTGGTCCTGCGGACCGACGTGTCGGGCGACCCGACGTTCCGCGAGGTCCTCGAACGGGTACGAGAGGCGGACCTGGCGGCGTTCTCGCACGAGGACGTGCCGTTCGAGCGGCTGGTGGAGATCCTCAACCCGGCACGCTCGATGGCACGCCACCCCCTCTTCCAAGTCATGCTCACCTTCCAGAACGTCGCCGAACCCGATCTCGCTCTGCCGGGTCTGAGCGTCCACCCCGAGCGCACGTCGGCGAAGACGGCCAAGTTCGACCTTTCGTTCACGCTCGGCGAGTCGCAGGCGGAGGACGGCACGCCCACCGGTCTGCGAGGACGGCTCGACTACCGCACCGACCTGTTCGCGGAAGGCACCGCCCAGGGCCTCGCGGACCGGTTGGTGCGTGTCGTCGAAACGCTCGTTGCCGCACCCGACCAGCCGATCCGCAGTGTCAGTGTCCTCGCCGACGACGAGCGTCAGCGGATGCTGGTCGAGTGGAACGACACCGCTCGTGAGGTTCCCGATACGACGTGGCCGCAGTTGTTCGAGGCGCAGGTGGTCCGGACCCCGGATGCATCGGCGGTGGTCAGTGGCGGGGTCGAGCTGAGCTACGGGGAATTGAACGCCCGTGCGAATCGTCTGGCCCGTCATCTGGTGGCGTCCGGGGCGGGTCCGGAACGCCTGGTCACGGTGGCGCTGCCGCGGTCCGTCGACCTGGTCGTGGCTTTGCTCGCGGTGCTGAAGAGCGGTTCGGCTTACGTGCCGGTGGACCCGGAATACCCGGCGGACCGGATCGCCCACATGCTCGCTGACGCCGAACCGGTGCTGGTGATCACCGATACGGACACGGCGTCCGCTCTGCCCCAGGACGGCGTCGCACCGCACCTGCTGCTCGATGACCCCCGAGTCCGGCACGCCGTGGCCGGCCGTGACAGCGGAGACCTGTCCGACGGTGACCGCCTGTCCCCGGTGCTGCCCGCCCATCCCGTGTACGTGATCTATACGTCGGGTTCGACGGGTCGTCCGAAGGGCGTGGTGGTGTCGCACGCGGCCTTGGTGAATTACGTGGTGCGCTGTCCGCAGGCGTATCCGGACCTCGCGCGTTCGACGGCGTGGCACGCCTCGGCGTCGTTCGACATGGGGGTCACCGCTCTGTACGGGGCGTTGGCCGCGGGTGGTCGTGTCGTGGTGGCTGCTCTGTCCTCTGCGGAGGAGGGCGACGTCGACGGGTTGCCGGTGTCGTTCCTGAAGGTGACTCCCAGTCATCTTCCTTTCCTGGAGGGTGCCGGACGGGCGTTCGTGCCGGGCGGTCAGCTGATGCTGGGTGGGGAGGAGGTTCCCGCGCACGTGGTGACGCGCTGGCGTGAGGATCATCCGGGAGTGCCGGTCGT
>NZ_JBFAZJ010000089.1:0-3659 GCF_040681715.1 Streptomyces sp. NPDC051582 | reverse complement strand
TCATCCTCGTCACCGAGGACCTCCCGCTGCCACAGCGTGTAATCCGCGTACTGCACCGCAAGCGGCCGCCACTCCGGCGCCTGCCCCTGACAACGCGCCTCATACGCCTGCGACAGATCCCCCGCCAGCGGCGCCATCGACCAGCCGTCCGCCGCAATGTGATGGACCACCATCACCAGAACCCACTCACCCGGAGCATCCGCGACCTCCAACAGCCGCACCCGCCACGGCAGATCCCGCTCCAGATCGAAGCCGACACCCGTCACACGCGCCACCATCGCGGCGACATCGCCTGCCGGCACGGACTCCACGGCAACATCGGGAACCCCTGCGGCACCCTGCCGTATCTCCTGCCGCGGCTCGCCGTCCACCTGCGGGAACACCGTCCGCAGACTCTCGTGCCGGCCCGCGATGTCCGCCAAAGCGGCCCGCAGCGCCGCCACATCCAGCGCGCCCGTCAAACGCAGCACCAGCGGGATGTTGTACGTCGCCGACACACCCTCCAGCTGGCCCAGGAACCACAGACGACGCTGCGCGAACGACACCGGAAGCACCTCCGGCCGCACCCGCCGCCCCAACGCCTCACGAACCCGAACACCCTCATCGAGCCGCCCCACCAGCCCGGCCACGGACGGAGCCTCGAACAACGACCGGATACTGACCTCGACCGCGAGGACCGACCGGATCCGGCTCACCAAGCGCGTCGCGAGCAGCGAATGGCCACCCAGCTCGAAGAAACCGTCATCGATCGACACCGACTCCACGCCCAGGACCTCCGCGAAGAGCCCGCACAGGATCTCCTCCCGCGGCGAGCGCGGCCCACGGCCCGCTCCCACCGCCGCGTACTCCGGGGTGGGCAGAGCACGCCGGTCCAGCTTGCCGTTCGGCGTCAACGGCAGCGCATCGAGCACGACGAAGGCCGACGGCACCATGTAGTCCGGAAGCCGCTCAGCCACGAAACCACGCAGCACAGTGGGGTCGAGAGCGCCGGTTCCCGCGCCGGCGCCCGGCACCACGTACGCCACCAGCCGCTTGTCGCCGGGGATGTCCTCCCGTACGACCACGGCCGCCTGGCTCACGAGGGCGTGCTCGGCCAGGGAGATCTCGATCTCACCGAGTTCGAGTCGCTGTCCGCGGATCTTGACCTGGTGGTCCCGTCGCTCCACGAACTCCAGGCGGCCGTCCGGGAGGCACCTGACGTAGTCACCCATGCGGTACATCCGGGCACCGGGTTCGTCGGAGAAGGGGTCGGCCACGAAGGCGGCCGCCGTACGGTTCGCGTCGCCGATGTAGCCCTGTCCGACGCCCACACCACTGACGTACAGGTCGCCCGGCATTCCCGGGGGGACCGGTTGCAGAGCCTCGTTCAGGATGTACAGCCGTATGTTTCGAATCGGGGTGCCGATGGTGACCTTCTGCTCGGCACCGTACTTCTCGCTCGTGATGATGGCGTGCGAGACGTCGTCCGAGCATTCCGTCGATCCGTAGGCATTGACCAGCGGGATCTGCGGGTACCGCGCGAACCACCGCTCGCACAGGCTGCCCGGAAGCGGCTCGCCCGTCACCACCAACCAGCGGAGCCGCGGCAGTTCGAGCCGTACTCCCTCGGCGTCCCACAGGTCGAGGGCGGCCCGGAGGAGGGAGGGTACGACCTCCAGGACGGACACGCCTTCGTCGGTCACGCGCCGGAAGAGCTCCCTGGGGTCTGCCGCGACCGTCCGGTCGACGACACGGATCCGCCCGCCGAGCATCAGCGCCGCGAACATCTGCCAGACCGAGATGTTGAAGGTCAGCGGTGCGTTCTGCATGACGTGGTCCGTGGCGGAAAGGCTCAGGTCCTCGATCTTCGCCAGCAGATGGTTCTCCATGCCGGCCCGGTGGACCATCGCGCCCTTCGGGCGCCCGGTGGAACCCGAGGTGAAGATGGAGTACGCGATGTCGTAGGTCCTGGACCGGCTCGGGTACCACTCGGCCGCGTCCTGTTCGTCGCCCATGACCAGGACCTCGATGCTGCCGCCCGACGCCGCCGCGATGGCCCGAGCCTGCTCAAGGTGTTTCTTCTCCGTGAGCAGGCAGCCCGCACCGCTGTCGGTGAGGTACGTCGCGCTCCGCGCGTTCGGGGCATGGGGATCCAGCGGGATGTAGCCCGCCCGGCTGCCGAACACGCCCAGCACCGACCAGACGAACGGCGCGCCGGGATCGGAAAGGATTCCGACGAGTGCTCCCACGCCCGTCCCGCGTTCCGCAAGGCGCCTGGAGAGTGCGCTCGCTCGGGACATCAGGGCCTCGTAGGTGACGTCTCCTTCGTCGTCCGTGACGGCGACCGCGTCCGGCTGCCGGCGGGCGACTTCCCTGATCCTGTCCACGACATCGCGGAACTCCGCCACGTCACGTCGGCCGTGCAGGGCAGAGAGCACCTGCTCGCGCTCGTGCGCGTCGAGGATGCCGACACGGCCGACGGGGGTCCCCGGGGTTTCGGCAATGGCCCGGAGCACGAGGAGAAGCCGGCTGCCGAGTTGCTCCACCGCCGTCCGGGTGAACAGGTCGGGTCCGTATTCCATGCGGATCTCGACGCTGTCCCCGGGCAGGACGCGCAGGTTCATCGGGTAGTGGCTGGCGTCGTGGGCTTCGGCGTGAGTGAGGTTGAGGGCGGACGTCGCCCGTTCGAAGGCCTCGTTCTCGACCGGGTAGTTCTCGAAAACGATCACGCTGTCGAAGAGCTCATTGGCCGCGGTGAGGTTGTGGATGTCGGTGAGCTTGAGGTGCTGGTGGGGAAGGAGGGCGCTCTGTTCCCCCTGGAGCCGCACGAGTGCGTCGGTCAGGGCCTCGGCCGGCTTGAGGCGTACCCGTACCGGCACGGTGTTGATGAACAGGCCGACCATCGATTCGATGCCGGGGATCTGGGCCGGGCGTCCCGCGACCGTCGCACCGAAGACCACGTCGTCCTGTCCGGTCATGTGCCCGAGCAGGATCGCCCAAGCCTGCTGGACCACCGTGTTCAACGTGACCCCGCAGCTGCGCGCCGCAGCCGTCAAGGCGGCCGTCAACTCCTCCGGCACGCGCACCGTGACCCGCTCGGGAGCCACCGGCACCCGCCCCGCACGCACCGGCGCCAGCCGGGTCGCCTCCTCCACACCCGCGAGGGACAGCCGCCACGCCTCCTGCGCCGCACCACGATCCTGCTCCGCCACCCACGCCAGGTAGTCCCGGTAGGGGGTGACGGGCTCTAGGTGGCCGCCCCGCCCGCCCTGGGCAGAGGCAACGAACAGCTCGCGCATGAGCACGGGCAGGGACCACCCGTCGAGCAGCAGGTGATGACAGCTGAAGACCAGCCGGAACCGCTGGTCACCGAGGCGGATCAGCGTGAACCTCAGCAGCGGCGGAGCGGACAGGTCGAACCGCCGCGCCCGGTCCTGCTCCAGCCACTGGGCAACCGCGGCCGCCTGGCGGCCGGCGTCCAGGTCGGAGAAATCGATCTCCTCCCAGGGAAGCTCCACCCTCCGCGGAATGACCTGGACCGGCTGCCGCAGACCCTCGTGCATGAAGGCCGCGCGCAGATTCGCATGCCGGTCCACGACCACGGACGCCGCGGCCCGCAGCGCCGCGCGGTCCAATGGCCCTTCCACCAGCGACGACAACTGCGTCGTGTAGACGTCCAG
>NZ_JBFAZJ010000088.1:0-3688 GCF_040681715.1 Streptomyces sp. NPDC051582 | reverse complement strand
CGCGGGCGCGCAACCCTGCGCGCCCGCCACTTCGCCCCCTCCGGTCAGGCCAGGTAGTCGGCGACCATCTCGGCGAACTCCTCCGGCGTGAGCACCTCGACGCCGAGTTCGGCCGCCTTGACCGCCTTCGAACTCGGCTTGCCACCGGCGGACGGTGCCGCGACCAGGATGGACGTCTTGGCGTTGACGCTGCTGCCCGCGCGCCCGCCGGCCTTCTCGATCAGGGAGTTCATCTCGGACCGCGCGTAGGCCGCCAGCACCCCGGTCATCTTGCCTGTGACCACCACGACCTTGCCCGTCAGCGGCCCTGCACCCTCGCCCGCCGACGGCTCCTGGGGCTCCTCCATGTTGACGCCCGCGGCGATCAGCTTGTCGATGACCGGTCCCAGCGCGGCGACCTGCTCGACGATGACCGGGGCCTTCTCGGGACCGATGCCCTCGACGTCCTGCAATGCGGCTGCGTCGGCCTGACGGATGTCTTCCATCCTGCCGAAGTGCCGGGCGATGCGGCGGGACATGCTGCGCCCGGTGCCGAGGACGCCCAGGGCGCAGAAGACCCGGCTGAGGGGGAGTGCCTTGGCGGCCTCGATCTGCTCGGCGAGCTTGGCGGCCAGCTTGGCGCTTCCGGACGCTGCCGTGAGCTGGTCGGGGGTCAGGGTGAACAGATCGGCGACGTCGGCGACGTCACCGGACGCGACCAGGGCCGCCACGTACGCCGGGCCGAGGCCGTCGATGTCGAGCATGTCGCGTCCGGCGGCGTACTGGATCAGCGCCGGAAGCGCGCACGCGCTGCCCTGCGCGCAACGCCACCTCTCCTGCGCTTTGTTGATCTTTCCGCCGCAGTTGGGGCAGGCCTCGGGCAGCATTACCTCCAGCGCCCCCGCCGGCCGCAGCTGGACCACGGCCCCCTGCACGCGGGGGATGATGTCGCCGGCCTTGTAGACCGTCACGGTGTCGCCGATGTGGAGGTCCCGACGGCGGATGTCAGCGGGGTTGTGCAGCGTGGCCCGGGTGACGGTGGAGCCGTCGATCTCAACCGGGGTGAGGATCGCGGTCGGAGCGAGGACCCCGGTGCGGCCGACCTGCCACACGACGTCTTCCAGCACGGTCTGCCGCTCGACCGCCGCGAGCTTGACCGCGATGGCCCAGTGAGGGAAGCGAGAGCCGAACCCGGCCGCCGCCTGCTCCGCCGCGTCGTTCATCTTGATCACCACGCCGTCGATCCCGACGGGCAGCTCCGCACGCATGGCGGCGATCGCATCCACCCGCTCCTGTGCTGCGCCGAGATCGGCGACGACATGGAGCCCTGCCGCGGAGTCCGCGGTGGTCTGGATGCCGACTGCGGCCACGGCCGCGAGGGTTTCCGCATGGGTGGCCCCGGCGGGCAGGTACGTGACCGCGTCCAGCTCGACCGCGCCGTAGGCCCAGAACGTCATCCGGAGACGGTACGGCCGGTCCTTCGCCCTGAGCGTGCCGGCCGTGCCGTTGCGGGGGTTGGCGAAGACCTGCGCGTTGTGAGCGGCCCGGACCTCGTTCGCCGTCTCGAACTGGGCCTGCGTAAAGGCGACCTCGCCGCGGACCTCGACGGTGACCGGCTCGGTCAGTTGCTCGGGGAGACCGTCGATCTGGCCGATGACGTGGCTGATGTCCTCGCCGTGACTACCGTCCCCGCGCGTGATGATCTGCACCAGACGGCCGCTGCGGTACCGGGCGGCCACGGCAGCGCCGTCGATCTTCGGCTCGACGGTGAACCCGCCCTTCGGAGAGCGTCCCAGCCGGCGCTCGACCGACACGCCCCATGCCACCAGGCCCTCGGCGTCAAAGACGTTGTCCAGGCTCAGGAGGCGGGTGGTGTGCGCGACGTCGCCGACGGGCGCGGCCCCGTCGGCGACGAGACCGGTAGGCGAATCCGGGGAGACCTCGGCGGGGTGCTCCTGCTCCCAGGCTTGTACGGACCGCCGAAGCTGGTCGTACGAGACGTCGTCCAGGACGCTGTCGCCGTCGCCGTAGTACGTCCGTGAGGCGTCGCGCAGAAGCTGGAGCGCGGCCTCGTACTCGGTGCGGCTGGACGCGGCGGACAGCGCCTGAGCGGCGGGAAGAGTCGTCATGAGGGTGATCCTCTCGTAAGGGTCTGACAGTGGCTGGACGAAAGGGGGCGAGACCCGGACAGGGGGGTGGTCCGGGTCTCGCCGGCCCCGGCCGTCGAGGGGCGTGCACGGCCAGGGCGAGCCGCGCGAAGCGGCTCCTTCGGGAGTGGCTTTGTGTTGGGGGCGATGCCCCGCCCTCACTACAACGAATATACACATCGAAAACCTAAGAGACAACAATCTTGAGCCGGGGATGGGTTCGCCCCAGCGCCCGACCGGGCCCTCCTGCTTCGGTCAGCTGGCCGGCTCGTCGGGATGACCCGGTAGCCGGCGGAGCCCCAAGGCCTGGGACCGCGGGGCATTCCGAGGCCCGGCACCTGCGATTTCCTAGACCGTGTCGCCCTCGGCTCGGGTTTCGACGCGGTGCAGAACGTGGGGGGCGATGAGGTCGGCGCCACCGTCCTCCCAACGCACAGCCTGGAAGGCGTAGGGGGTGCCGTCCGCCATGCCGAAGGCGTGCCCAAGCCGTTCGGTTCCCCTGGCGCGCATGACCAGATGCGTTCCGTCTGCGTAGTAGGTGAGCGCCGGGTCGAACATGGTGGCCGGGCGGGTCACGTCCGACGCCAGGGGGCGCGCCCGGTTGACGATGTCTGCGACCTGGTCGGCGTCGATCCCGGGCATGTTCATGCGCCGGTCGGGCTCGACCTTCCATGACAGGCCGGGGAACAGGCGGTTGACCTGATCCCGGACCCACTGCCATGCCTCGTCCGAGGCTTCCTCGGTGGCCTCGCTCGCCGAGGAGTGCCAGCCCTCGGCGCAGTCTGCGCCCTGTTCACCGAGGAGGGCCATCACCTCGGAGCGGGTGATCTCGTTCGGGAGGGGTGTCCCCGCGTGCAGGCGGTGGACGAATCGGTGGAAGAGCTGGAAGGCCAAGGACTCGCCGTCCAGGTGGTGGGCGTAGACGATCCGCAGCACCTTTCCGTGTCCTTCGGAATCGGGGACCAGGGTGGCGATGGCGGGCGGCGGCGTCGTGTTGATGGCCATGGGGGTGCTCCGTTTCGGGCGGGGGCGGAGGGGCGGCGGCAGCAGGGGGCCGGCCGCCGCCCCTGGGGTCAGGAGGGGGGAACGGACTGCCACGGCCAGAACGGCGGGCGGGTCGTGGTGGGGTACAGCACGGGCCGGGCTTGCTGCTCGGCGGTCGCCCGCTCGGCGCGTTCCCGTACCGCTTCCTCCAGGAGCCGGGGGTCGTTCAGCGCGTCTCCGCAGGAGACGGTCACGTGCTGACCGAGCCTCCAGAGCTGGGCGCTCACGGCGCAGCATGCGGAGTTGAGGGGGTCGAGGTCGTTCAGCCACCAGCGGTACTCGGCGGGGTCGGTGCCGAAGAACCGAAGCGTGGCGGCGGCGGCCCGGGCCATGGTGCCGGTCCCGGCGGCGGCTTCGAGGAACAGATCGCCGGGCCTGCGGTCGGTGGAGAAGAGGATGTCGCCCATGTGGTCGGCGGCGATCGTTATCTAGGGTTGTCAAGTGTTTCAGCAGCTCAGACTCGTAAGGCTCGATGAGGCACGTGAGGGACGTGGCTCAACGACGACATGCTCCCGACG
>NZ_JBFAZJ010000087.1:0-3848 GCF_040681715.1 Streptomyces sp. NPDC051582 | reverse complement strand
AACCCGGAAGCTAAGCCTTTCAGCGCCGATGGTACTGCAGGGGGGACCCTGTGGGAGAGTAGGACGCCGCCGAACAATCATTGTGAAAAGCCCCGTACCGGGTATCCGGTACGGGGCTTTTTGCGTTTACGGGCATGTCGCGGAGACGGTGGCTATCCTGGCCACGTTCCCCTGGAGGCACGATGACAGCACAGCACCTCGAAGACGACGGTCCGCTCATCCCCCAGCCGGCCATGACGCGCGAAGCCCTGCGGGACGCCGTGCGCCGGATCGACATGGCGCACCTCGCCGAGTTCGACAGGGAATGCCATGCGGCGTTCGACCGCGCCGCGGAGACGGGAGCCATCAATCCGCTCCGCTTCTTCCTGGTCAAGTGGGCAACGCACGTGGCCATCCACCGCTGGCCCGCCCGCGCCGCCGCTCTGCTGGAAGCCGAACGCGCCGCCGGCGACCCGGCCGCCACGGAGGAGCGGTTCCGGGCCGCCATGGAGACAAGCAGCCGCATCCTCGCCGAGGCCCAGCGGGAGATCGGTCAGTGACCCTGCGGGGTGAGGGAGTGCAGAACGAAGCCGGCTGGGCCTGGGAATGCGACCCGAGCCGGCTCTGGGTACTCGGTGACATGCCGGCCGAGCAGCAGGAGCTGGTGGCCGTGGTCATGGAGGGCCTGGTCGACCTGGCGTCGATGGCGATCGACCCCAAGGACGGCAGCCTCTACGAAGACCCCAGCCCCATGCGCTTGCGCACGTACGAGGACGAGCACCTGATGCTCTGGTACCAAACCATCGCCCACCGGAGCCGCGTCTACCTGAAGCGCGTCAACCTCTGACCCCGAGGGCTATCGCCTGCCCCTGTGCGCAGTCGGCCCCGCCGCGGTGGTCGCCCATGGGCGATGCCGTGCCCGTGCCGTCGGCGGCCTCACGCCAATGGATGGCACCACCGGCTCGGGCGATGTGATCGGCCGAATGCGCGGCCGCAAGTGGTCGATGTACCCCCGCGTTACCGTCTTCGTGGCTCCGCAATCGGGGCGGTTGCCCAACACCGAACCCGAGCTCCGCGAGTTGTTCGCGAAACTCCAGGCCAAGCAGGGAACGGTGCTGGTCGTGGCCGATCAGCCGGCCTCGATCGGGGCCCTGCCCCTGGCGGCCGCGCGGGACATGGGCTGCTCGGTCGCCCGTCTTCCGGGCCTGACGATGCGGCGGATCGACGACCTCTACCCGGGCGACGGCAAGACCGACGCGAAGGACGCGTCGACGACGACCTCGCTGGCGAGGCCCCCTGGGGCGCGAACCGCCTGCACGGCGCGCTGACTCAGATCCATCCTTCGCTGGAAAGGAACCTGGGGCCGCGGTTGCAGCACCCGGCCGGCCTCACGCTGCTGGCGCGGTTCGGGTCCCCGGCTCAGATCTGCAGAGCCGGCTGATGTCGGTCGGTCACCCCATTACGGCCTAAGGCCCCGAGGATGGCCGAGCCGGCTGGTCGAGGACGTCTTCACCGCTCTGGACGAGCAGACCGTCACCGTTCGGGGCACCGAGGCGGCCGCGCTGATCGAGGCACTCGCTCCTGGCGGCGGCCCCCCCTCTTTCGAAGGTCCTGACGTTCATGCCGGGAAGCGGCGTCAGAACCGGAGCCCGCATCCTGATCGAGGTAGGAGACGGCAGCACCTTCCCGACCGTCGGCCACCCCTGCCCTCCGGGAATGGAAGCAAGCAGCTCCGCGAGACGGAATCTTCTACGAACCCCAACCGCGTCGAATCGAGCATCAGCGCCCTGGGGACTCTGCCGCTGAACACATCTACCTGGCAGTTCGAGCCCCCAACACCTCTGGGGCTGGATCTACGAATACGCGGGCATCAACACAGCGGCCGATGCTGACTCACGTTCCGCCGCCACCCGGGGCACCCCAACAGCTTGACCAAAGAGATAGGGGCACCCGCGCCCCCGCAGGGGAGCCCGGTAATCCGCCGACGGGGCCGGTTCGTGCCGAGTTGCGCGGGTCTATTCGACGTCGAGCTGGTGGTCGGCCCAGATGTAGCTTTCGGGCAGCAAGTCGGTGATGAGGACGGTGCGGGAGTGGTCGCCGGCGCCGACGATGACCTTGAGGGCGGGGAAGTAGTCGAGAAGGACCTGACGGCACCGGCCGCATGGCGGAATGACTCCGCGGTCGCGGTCCCCCACGGCGACGATCGTGTCCAGCTCGTAGGCGCCCTGGGTGGCTGCCGTGCCGATGAGGACCAGCTCGGCGCAAGGGCCTCCCGTGAAGTGGTAGGCGTTCACCGCTGTGACGATCCGGCCGTCCCGGGCACGGGCCGCGGCAGCCACGGTGTGGTTGTCACCCCGGCATCGAGTGCGAGCGACGTGGGCTGCGGCCTGGACGAGTTCGTGGTCGACGTGGTGGGTTGGCGCGGTCATCGTCTCTTCCTTCGTGGGGTGTCAGGCGACGACGTTCGCCCCGACTGACGATGGCGCGCAAGCAGATATCGGCGGAGGGGCTGTTTCGCCAGATCGTGTGGGCGGCGGAACGTGGTCGCCGGCATCGAGGGTGAAGTCAACGCCTACGGGAGTGGTCCCGTGCCCCCACCCACCCCCGCATGGACACCGGCCGCGGTCTGTTCCTCGTACGGGCCCGGGCGGACCGCTGAGAGGGTCGTCGCCCAGCTGGACCTGCCGCGCTCAACGCCTCTTTCCCCGGGCGGGTTCGGGCACGGGCGGCGGGCGAGAAAAGGAGAGCCGCCGAGCAGAGCGCAGCCAGCAGGGCGCTGGGTGCCTCCCATGGCGCCGATGCGCGCAACAGGTACTGACTGACCACTGCTTGGGGGCTTGACCACGGACTCTTCGCAGGTTGCGAGGTCCTTCGCAACGTGGGACGGCCGGGTGGGAGTGGCCGGAGGACGCACGTGATCGAGGTCAGTGGGATCGGCGCTTTCCTCGGCCTGGACGTGGGCAAGGGCGAACACCACGCCACCGCCGTGACCCCGGCCAGGACGAAGGCCTTCGACGAGCGGCTGGCCAACACCGAGCCCAAACTCCGCGAGCTCTTCGCGAGGTCGCAAGCGCAGTACGGACCGTGCTGGTCGTCGTCGACCAGCCGGCCTCGATCGAGGCCCGGCCTCTTGAGATGGTGAGGGGACGTGGGCTGTCCGGTCGCCTGCCTGCCGGGGCTGGCGAGGCGGCCGCGCTGATCGTCCCGATCCTGGCCGGATCCCTGGCCGCTCGCCTTGACCAGTGAGAGCTGCTGGCCGGGCGGATCGAGGAACTGCCGGAGGCGGCCCCCACACCTACATGCAGCCGCTTCGGCGTGGGGGAGTGTCTGCCCTCGCGGGGCGGCGGCGCCCGCAAGCGGGTGCAGTCCAGCGAGGCACGGAGATTCATGCGCACGAGGTGCACCGGCATCACGCGCGTCTACGGTTGAGCCGGCAACGAGGCCCCTCCCCGCGGAGCAAGCGGCCCAGGCCCTGCGCCCATACGGCAGCGGACCCTCGCCGTCCGCCTGCCTTGAGAGGCCGGGTGGCGCTCGTTTTGACACTCCGGGGGCCCAGTTGTAGAGTCGAACGGTTGCCTGGAACTGGACAAGTTCGGCGGCCATCAGCAAGACCCCTCGTACCCACAGAATCGAATTCTTCGGGTACGTACTCGACTCCTCATCCAGGAATCTGAAGCCGGGAAATCCGGTGGAAAACTTCTGATAGAGTCGGACTCGCCGGAAAGGGAAACGCGAAAGCGAAGACCTGGAAAGCAAATCCCGCTTCGACCGGGAGTCAGGCCCGAAAGGATCTGATAGAGTCGGAAACGCAAGAACGAAGAACGAAAGCCCGGAGGAAAGCCCGAGAGGGTGAGTACAAAGGAAGCGTC
>NZ_JBFAZJ010000086.1:0-3863 GCF_040681715.1 Streptomyces sp. NPDC051582 | reverse complement strand
TCACGCGGAGAAAACACCAAACCAGCAGCACGCGCCCGCGCCACCAACTGGATCGACAAAATGCTGTCGCCACCCAACTCGAAGAACCCGTCGTCAACCGAAACCCCGGAAACCCCCAGGACCTCGGCGAACAACCCGCACAACACTTCCTCGACCGACGTCCGCGGACCCCGCCCCGCCCCCACACCGGAAACAACCTCCGGCACCGGCAACGCCCCACGATCCAGCTTCCCGTTCGGCGTCAACGGGAGAACATCAAGCACCACGAACGCCGACGGCACCATGTAATCCGGCAACCGCTCCCCCACGAACCCCCGCAACACGGCCGTATCCAGATCGGCCGTGTCCGTGCCCGGCGCCGGAACCACATAAGCAACCAGGCGCTTGTTGCCAGGACGGTCCTCCCGGACCACCACGGCAGCCTGGCCGACGTGCTCGTGCCCGGTCAGTACGGCCACGATCTCGCCCGGCTCGATGCGGAAGCCGCGCAGCTTCACCTGGCCATCAGCACGCCCCACGAACTCAAGGACGCCGTCCCCCGTCCAGCGCACCACGTCACCGGTGCGATACATCCGCGAACCGGCCACCACCGCAAACGGATCCGCAACGAACCGCTCCGCCGTCAGACCAGGACGCCCCACATACCCACGAGCCAACTGCGCACCCGCGATGTACAGCTCACCCGCCACACCCACCGGCACCGGCGACAAACCCGCATCCAGCACATACACCCGTGCATTTCCGAGCGGACGGCCGATCGGCGGGGGCTGGTCCTCGGGTCGGATGGACCTGTCCAGTTCAACGGCGGTGGTGATCACAGTGGCTTCGGTCGGACCGTAGGTGTTCCACATGCGGGCGCCGGCCGTCCAGCGGCTGGCCAGGTCGGCCGTGAGCAACTCCGCCCCCAGGACCCAGTTCTCCACTCCGGAGACTGCGGCGGGGTCGAGTACTCCGAGCAGGGAGGGGACCACGCTGGCGACGTTCACGCCGGACTTCTCGACCATCTCGCCCAGTGCTTCCGGCTCCGACCGCTCCGTGCTCGACGCGATGGCGAGGGTCGCCCCTGAAGCAAGGGTGACGGCCACGTCGAGTACGGACGCGTCGAAGCTGAAGGAGGCGAACTGCAGGGCCACCGCTCCTTCATGGACGCCGAGGACCGGCCGCATCACCTCTGCCAGGTTCGCGACGCCGCGGTGGGGAATCGCCACCCCCTTGGGCCGTCCGGTCGAGCCCGACGTGTAGATCACGTACGCGAGCTGCTCCGGATCCACGGCCGCGGGGAGCAGCTCACCGCAGGCGTCGTCCGCGTAGCCGAATGCGTCGAGCAGCAGGACGTGCACCCCGTCCGCCGGCAGGTCCTTCACCGTGTCGGCAGTCCCCAGAACCACGACCGCACCGCTGTCGGCCACCATGTAGCCGAGGCGGTCCGGCGGGTATTCGGGGTCCAGGGGCACGTACGCACCGCCCGCACGCCACACCGCGAGGAGGGACACGACCATGTCCACTCCTCGGGGTAGGCACAGGCCGACCAGGCGTTCCCGGTCCACGCCGAGTGCGATCAGCTTCTGTGCGAGGCGGCTCGCGCGCTCATCGAGCTGGGCATAGGTGAGTTCGACGTCGCCGCTGAGTACGGCGAGCGCGTCGGGAGTGCGCTCCACTCTCGCCCGGAACAGGTCGAGCACGGTGCCGGGCGGGATCTCCCGGCCGGTGTCGTTCCACGTGCGCAGAATGCGCTCACGCTCATCGGTACCGAGCACGTCGACCTCGCGAACCGTCCGGTCGGGCTCCGCCACCACCGTCTCCAGTACGCGGACGAGGCGGTGCGCAAGGCCCTGGACGGTCTCGACCGTGAAGAGGTCGGTCCGGTACTCCAACTGCCCCAGCAGCCCGCTGGGGCTCCCGTCCTCGTCGTGGACCTCGCTGAGGCTGACGGACAGGTCGAACTTCGCCGCAATGCTCGTCAGGGGCTCCGACACGGCCTGAATGCCGGGCAGGTCGAGTTCGGGCTGCGCGTTGTTGTGGAAGGTGAGCATGACTTGGAAGAGGGGGTGGCGTGCCATGGAGCGGGCGGGGTTGAGGATCTCCACGAGCCGCTCGAAGGGCACGTCCTGGTGGGCGTACGCGGCCAGGTCCGTCTCTCGGACCCGCTCCACGACCTGCCGGAACGTCGGATCGCCCGACAGGTCGGTCCGCAGGACCAGCGTGTTCAGGAAGCATCCGACGAGGTCGTCGAGGGCGTCGTCCGTACGGCCGGCGATCGGCGTCCCGATCGGTATGTCCTCGCCGGCGCCCATCTTGGACAGCAGGAGGGCGAGTGCAGCCTGCACCGTCATGAACACGCTTGCGCCGCAGGAGCGCGACAGTTCCACCAGCCGGGCATGGGTTTCGGCCGACACCTGCACGCCGACGGACGCGCCGTCAGCGGAGGCGATCGCGGGGCGCGGGTGGTCGACGGGCAGCTCCAGCTGTTCGGGAAGGTCGGCCAGGGCTTGCTTCCAGTAGGCGACCTGGGCGGCGATCACGCTGTCCGGGTCGTCCTCATCGCCGAGGACCTCCCGCTGCCAGAGCGTGTAGTCCGCGTACTGCACCGCAAGTTCTTCCCATGCCGGGGCCTGCCCCTGGCAGCGGGCCGCATACGCCTGCGACAGGTCGTCCGCCAGCGGCGCCCTCGACCAGCCATCGGCCGCGATGTGGTGGAGCACCATGACCAGCACCCACTCGCCGGGAGCGTCGGCGACCTCCAGCAGTCGCACCCGCCACGGCAGGTCCAGCTCCAGGTCGAATCCGGCACCCACGGTCGCGGCGACGGCCGAGGCCACCTCATCCGCGGACATCGCTTCCGCACGGACTTCGGGAGCGCCCTCGATCGGGTCGAGGACGAGCTGACTCGGCCGGCCGTCAGTGCTCTGGCGGAACACGGTGCGCAGGCTCTCGTGCCGGCCGGCGACGTCCGCCAGGGCGGCCCGCAGCGCCTCGACGTCCAGCGCGCCGGTCAGACGCAGCACGAGGGGGATGTTGTAGGTGGCGGAGACGCCTTCGAGCTGGCCCAGGAACCACAGACGACGCTGCGCGAACGACACCGGAAGCACCTCCGGCCGCACCCGCCGCCCCAACGCCTCACGGACCCGAACACCCTCGTCGAGCCGGTCCACCAGACCGGCCACGGACGGAGCCTCGAACAACGACCGGATACCGACCTCGACCGCGAGGACCGACCGGATCCGGCTCACCAAGCGCGTCGCCAACAGCGAATGCCCACCCAGCTCGAAGAAGCCGTCATCGATCGACACCGACTCCACGCCCAGGACCTCGGCGAACAGACCGCAGAGGATCTCCTCGCGCGGGGTCCGCGGCGCCCGCCCCGACGCATCCACGGTGTATTCGGGGGCCGGCAGGGCTCGCCGGTCCAGCTTCCCGTTCGGCGTCAACGGCAGCGCGTCGAGCACGACGAACGCGGACGGCACCATGTAATCCGGAAGCCGATCCGCGACGTACCGGCGCAGGACCGCAGCGTCGAAGTCCACCGCCCCAACCACGACATAGGCCACGAGGCGCTTGTCGCCGGGCTGGTCCTCCCGGACCACGACGGCCGCCTGCGCGACCTGCTCATGGCCGGCGAGCACCGCCTCGATCTCGCCCGGCTCGATACGGAAACCCCGCACCTTCACCTGGCCATCAGCACGCCCCACGAACTCCAGAACACCATCCGCCGACCACCGCACCACATCACCGGTTCGATACATCCGCGAACCGGCCACCACCGCGAACGGATCCGCGACGAACCGCTCCGCCGTCAGACCCGCACGCCCCAGATAACCCCGGGCCAACTGAGCACCCGCCACGTACAACTCACCCGCGACACC
>NZ_JBFAZJ010000085.1:0-3963 GCF_040681715.1 Streptomyces sp. NPDC051582 | reverse complement strand
GACGGTCGACTCCGACCGCAAGCACCTCACCGAGGTGCTGCGCGCGGCCGCCGACCACCAGGGCACGGCGCTCGTGGAGATCTACCAGAACTGCAGCATCTTCAACGACGGCGCATTCGAGGTGCTGAAGGACAAGCAGACCGCCCAGGAGGCGGTGATCCGGCTGGAGCACGGGCAGCCGATCCGCTTCGGCGCCGACGGCCACAAGGGTGTCGTACGGAACCCGGCCACCGGCGACCTGGACGTGGTGGACGTGACGCCGGAGAACGAATCGGCGATCCTCGTCCACGACGCGCACGCCAAGTCCCCGACCACCGCCTTCGCGCTGTCCCGCCTGGCCGACGCGGACACCCTCCACCAGACCCCCATGGGCGTCTTCCGCGACGTCGAACGCCCCGTCTACGACACGTTGATGGCGGAGCAGCTCCAAGCGGCCGTCGACAGCAAGGGCAAGGGCGACCTGGCGGGCATCATGGCCGGCAACGACACGTGGACGGTCGTCGCCTGAGCCGAGCAGAGCCGAGCAGAGCAGAGCAGAGCCGAGCAGAGCCGAGCAGAGCCGAGCCGAGCCGAGCAGAGCCACGTACGTGTCAGTGGGCCGGGGCCGGGGCTGGTACCCGCCCCGGCCCACTGACCACTCGTGACGGGGCCGGACGGCTCGGACGGTTCAGACAACCGTGCGGCTCACGGGGGTCAGATCCATCGGCAGATCGCCGCGCGAGCTGATCCGGAGCTTGCGGTAGACGCGGGTGAGGTGCTGTTCGACGGTGCTCACCGTCAGGAAGAGCCTCGCGGAGATCTCCCGGTTGGTGAGCCCCTGGGCCGCCAGCGTGGCCACCCGCTGCTCCGAACCGCTCAGCTTGGCGCCGCCGGCCGCCGCGTGACCACCCGGTTGTGCCCGGTCGCGTACGGGCGGGGTGAGGGGCGCGTCCGGGAGGATCTCCCGGCACAGGGCGACGGCCTCGCTGTCCTTGGCGAGGTTCCAGGCGTTGCGGATCATCGTGTTGCCCTTGGGGGAGCCCTCGTACTGGAGGGCACGGCCGAGGTCGGCCATCGCCCGGGCCGTCTCGACGCGGTCGCCCGAGCGGTGAAGTTCCTCGACGGCCTGGCCCAGCAGGGCGCTCCTGCGCCGGGGTTCGCCGGTGAGGGCGCGCAGGCGCAGGGAGAGCCCGCGTACCCAGGGCCGCCGGGCGTCGGGGTGGGCGAGCTGGTCGAGTACGAGCTGCTCGGCCTGCCGGGCCTCGCCGAGGAGCAGCAGGGCCTCGGCGGCGTCGGTGCGCCAGGGGAGGTGGGCGGGGCGGTCGATGCCCCAGTCCGCCATGAGGCGGCCGGCTTCCAGGAAGTCGGCGAGCGCGGCGTGGGGCTGGTTGACGGCGAGGCGGTGCAGGCCGCGGGCGCGCAGGTACGCCGGCCCGTGCAGGCCGGCCGGCAGCCGCGGCGGCAGCTGGCGGTCGGTGAGCCGGGAGGCTTCGGTGAACCGGCCCATGGCACTGCACGCCCGGATCAGCACGGACGCCGGGGCGCAGTGGAAGGCGCTGCCGGTCCGGTCGGGGAGGGCCTGGAGGGCGGCGGTGGCGTGGGCGTGGGCCCCGGTGAGGTCGCCGAGCCGCAGCAGGGCCTCGGCGTGGAGGGTGCCGAAGAGGCAGACCCAGCCGGGGGCGTCGGCCCGCCCGGCCTCGTCCAGCAGCTTTCGGCTCCACCGGACGGCCCGGTCGGGCTGGTCGGATGCGGTCAACGACCGCACGGCCTGTGCGAGCGGCGCGGCGGTGGCCTCGGCCAGCCGGCTGCCCTGCAACAGCCGCTCGCTGACGGCCCCGGGCGTATCGAGGTCCGTGTCGAACGCCGCGGCCGGGCCCGCGGCTCCGTCGGGGACGAGCCCCGCGGCCTCCGCGATCCGCCCCTGCGCGTACAGCAGCCCGACGAGCAGCCGGGTGTGCTCGGTGTTCGGGGCGCCGGCCCGGTGTGCTTCGAGCAGGGCGGTGAGTCGGCGTTCGGCCGCCGCCGGGTCGAAGCGGGAGGCGATCTGGGCCAGGCGCAGCCGGATCCCGTGGCGGGTGTGGGCGTCGGCGGCCGCCCGCAGGGCGAGTTCGAGGAGCCCCGGGGCGACGCGGGCGTCGCCCCGGGCCAGCAGTTCCTCGGCGGCTTCGAGCAGCACCTCGACGTCGGCGGGGTCGGGGTGGTGGCCGGGGCCGGGGCCGGGGTCGGCGGAGGCGGCCGCCAGGTGCTCGGCGACGGTGGTGGCGGGTGCGCCGTCCTCGCGCAGCAGCCGGGCGGCCCGGCGGTGCAGGTCGGCGCGCACACCGGGGGTGGTGTCCTCCAGTACGGCGGCCCGCGCGGCGGGATGCCGGAACCGGGCGCCCTCCGGCCGCCCGCAGGCTCCCTGCCCGTGCGCAGCCTCGGGCCCGCCGGGAGCCTCGGGCTGCCGCCGCGAAGCCGCGGGCAGGTCGGGGGCCTCGTACTGCCCTGCGCGCTCGTACCGGCGCGCGGCGTCCGGCCGGCCCGCGGCTTCCACGAGGCCCGCCGCCTCCAGGGCGGCCAGGGCCCGCCGGGCGGCCGCGGCGGATCCGCCGAGGAGACGTACGACCCGTTCTGGGGTGGACTGCTCCCCGAGTACTGCCGCTGCACGGGCCGCTGCGAGGGCGGTGGGGCCGGTTCGGTGCAGGCAGGTGGCGACGGCTTGGGCGTACGGACCACCGGGACCGAGAGCGGCCGACTGCCCGCCCCCGCCCTCGTCCCTGCCCGCGCCCTCGCTCTCGCTCTCCTCGACGAGGGCCCGCAGCAGCAGCGGGTTGCCTCCGCTGATGCGGTGCAGCTCACCGACGGACAGAGGCCCGCCACCGGTCGCGAGCCTGTCGGCCGGCGCGACTGCACTGCTCGGCGTGGGCTCGTCGGTCGGGCGGAGGGCGTCGAGGGCCGTGGCCACCTCGGTGGGGGTGAGGCGGTCCAGGCGGAGCCGGGTGAAGTGCGGTTGGCGCATCAGCTCGGTGGTGAAGACCGGGTCGAGGTCCTCGGCGTGCGGGGCGCCGGTCAGCACGGTCAGGACGGCGGCCGTACGGGTGTGCCGGGCCAGGTACTGGAGGTACTGGAGGGACGCTCCGTCGGCGTGGTGGATGTCGTCGACGACGAGGACGACGGGCCGCTGTGCGCTCAGCTCGCGCAGCCGCGCGCAGAAGGCCTGCATGGCCTCCACCCGCGCCGGTGGTGCGCCCGACCCGTCGGCTGCGGGCACCGGCAGCGGCGCAGGCACCGGCGCAGGTGCGGGTGCGGGCAGGGACACGGGCAGGGCGAAGCCCTCCTTGCCGTGCGCCAGTTGCCGCAGCACACCGAGGGCGACGTGGCGTTCGTCCGGGGAGGCGACCGCGGTCAGCACCAACGCCCCGGCCGTGCGGGCCCGTTCGGCGGCCGCGTCCGCCAGCGCGCTCTTGCCGCAGCCCGTGGCGCCCTCGGCCAGAACGATCCGCGCGCCCCCCTCGGCGCACTCCGCGAGCGCCGTGTCCAGCGCCCCGATCACCGCGTCCCTGCCGACCAGCGTCATACGTGCCCCCGTCATCGAAACCCCACCCCTCACCCCGGCCAGGGTCGAATCCGCGCCTACAGGGGTGGTCGAGCGGAGACGGAGCAAAAGACCCCAGGCCGCACGGGGTGGCCCCGGCCCCCGGAACCTGCCCACCGCGCCACGGCGCCCCGGTACGTCCGTACGCCCGCACCCGGGGTGACCACGCAGGGCTCGCGGCTTCCGCCACCGCACGGCGTTGCCGAGGCTCCCGAGTACGTCCAGCACCCCGCCGCCCGACCGCCCCGCGAAGCCGGCGCCGGACTCCGCCCGCCGATCCCGCCCGTCCGCCCGCGGGACAGGCGGGACTTTGCGGACACCCCCTAAAGGGTGTTGCAGAAGGTCTGTCGTGGGCGGGCCTGAGTGGCTTTTGACCTGTTGTTTCACCGTGTCATGGCGAGGTTGTGCAT
>NZ_JBFAZJ010000084.1:0-4132 GCF_040681715.1 Streptomyces sp. NPDC051582 | reverse complement strand
CCGCTCCGGCCCGAGGAGGCCCTCGCCCTCTTCGACGCGGCCTGCGCCTCCGGCCGGCCCGCCACCGTCCCGCTCCACGTCAACCGCACCGCCCTGGCCGCCCGCACCGACGAACTGCCCGCCCTCCTGCGCTCCGCCACCCCCACCCCGCAGCGCCGCAGCGTCCGCGCGAGCGCCGCAGGCGGGGGAGCGGGCGCCGCACACGAGCTCGCGGCGCGCCTCGCCGGGAAGACCGAGGAGGAACGCGACCAGGCCCTGCTCGAACTGGCGCGGACGCACGTGGCCGCCGTACTGGGCCACGAGTCGGCCGACGCCATTGCACCCGACCGGGCCTTCCAGGAGCTCGGCTTCGACTCCCTCAGCGCCGTCGAACTGCGCAACCAGCTGAAGGCGGCCACCGGGCTCCGGCTCCCCGCCACCCTCGTCTTCGACTACCCGAACGCCCGCGCCGTCGCCCAGTACATCGGCGAGTCCATCGGCGGAGCGGCTCAGGGCGCGGCCGCCCGTCCGGCCGCCGCAGTCGCCCGTACGCAGGCGGAGGCCGACGACGACCGGATCGCGATCGTCGCGATGAGCTGCCGCCTCCCGGGCGGGGTCACCTCGCCCGAGGAACTGTGGCAGCTCGTCGCGGAGGGCCGGGACGCCGTCTCCGGCTTCCCGCTCGACCGCGGCTGGGACGTCGAGAACGTGTACGACCCCGAGCCGGGCGTGCCGGGCAAGACGTACGCCAACGAAGGCGGCTTCCTCTACCAGGCGGGCGACTTCGACCCGCACTTCTTCGGGATCAGCCCGAACGAGGCGCTGATCATGGACCCCCAGCAGCGGCAGCTGCTGGAGGTCTCGTGGGAGGCCATCGAGCGGGCCGGCATCAACCCGCACACCCTCAAGGGCAGCAGGACCGGCGTCTTCGCGGGCGTCATGTACCACGACTACGGGCAGGGCACCGAGGCCGCGGCCACCACCGGCGGCAGCCTGATCTCGGGCCGCGTCTCGTACACCCTCGGCCTCGAAGGGCCGTCCATGACCGTGGACACGGCCTGCTCCTCGTCCCTCGTCTCGCTGCACCTGGCCACCCAGTCGCTGCGCTCCGGCGAGTGCTCGATGGCGCTCGTCGGCGGTGTCGCGGTGATGGCGAGCCCCGACATGTTCGTCGAGTTCAGCCGCCAGCGCGGGCTCGCCGCCGACGGTCGCTGCAAGTCCTTCGCGGGCGCGGCGGACGGCGCCGCCTGGTCGGAGGGCGTCGGCGTCCTCGTCATCGAGCGCCTCTCCGACGCCCGCCGGGCCGGCCACCCCGTGCTCGCGGTGATCCGGAGCTCCGCGGTCAACCAGGACGGCGCGTCGAACGGCATGACCGCCCCCAACGGCCCCTCGCAGCAGCGCGTCATCCAGAGCGCGCTGGAGAAGGCCGGACTGACCACGGCCGAAGTCGACGTGGTCGAGGCGCACGGTACGGGCACCAAGCTGGGCGACCCGATCGAGGCGCAGGCCGTGCTCGCCACGTACGGGCAGGGCCGCGACGAGGACAAGCCGCTGTGGCTCGGCTCGCTGAAGTCGAACATCGCGCACACGCAGGCCGCGGCCGGTGTCGCCGCCGTCATCAAGATGGTCCAGGCGCTGCGCCACGAGCTGATGCCCAAGACCCTGCACGTCGACGAGCCCACCCCGCACGTCGACTGGACGGAGGGCAACGTCAAGCTGCTCACCGAGGCCGTCGCCTGGCCGGCGGGCGAGCGGCCGCGCCGAGCGGGCATCTCCTCGTTCGGGCTCAGCGGCACGAACGCGCACGTGATCCTGGAGGAGGCCCCGGCCGCTCCGGAGACCGCCGCGGACGAGGCTCCGCGCGAGCTGCCCGCCGTACCGGTGGTGCTGTCGGCCCGGTCTCCCGAGGCCCTGGCGGGCCAGGCGCAGCGCCTCGGCGCGCACCTCGCCGACCACGAGGAGCTCTCGCCGGCGGACCTCGCCTTCTCGACGGCGACCTCGCGCACCGCGCACGAGTACCGGGCCGCGGTGGTCGGCGAGAACCGCGAGGAACTGCTCGCCGGGCTGGCGGCGCTGGCCGAGGGCTCGGAGGCGGGCGTGGTCCGGGGCCTCGTACGGGAGGGCAGGTCGGCGTTCCTGTTCACGGGCCAGGGCGCGCAGCGTCTGGGCATGGGCCGTGAACTGCACGCCGCGTTCCCGGTGTTCGCCAAGGCGCTGGACGCGGTGGTCGCGGCGCTGGACGTGCACCTCGACACCCCGCTGTACGAGGTGATGTGGGGCGAGTCCGCCGAGGACGAGGCGCTGCTGAACAGCACCGCGTTCACCCAGCCGGCCCTCTTCGCCATCGAGACGGCGCTGTTCCGGCTCGTGGAGTCGTGGGGGGTGCGGCCGGACTTCCTGGCCGGGCACTCGATCGGTGAGATCGCCGCAGCCCATGCGGCGGGCGTGCTGTCGCTGGACGACGCGGCCCGTCTCGTCGCCGCCCGTGGCCGTCTGATGCAGGCGCTGCCCTCCGGCGGAGCGATGGCCGCGATCCAGGCGACGGAGGAGGAGATCCTTCCCCATCTGACCGATGTCGTGGGCATCGCGGCGGTCAACAGTCCGCGCTCGATCGTGGTGTCGGGTGCGGAGGATGCCGTCGAGGCGATCCGGGGGCGGTTCACGGAGCAGGGCCGCAAGACGACCCGGCTGCGCGTCTCGCACGCCTTCCACTCGCCGCTGATGGAGCCGGTGCTCGCGGAGTTCCGGGCCGTCGCGGAGTCCGTGGCGTACCACCCCGCCGCCGTTCCTGTGGTCTCGGGCGTGCACGGCGGACTCAGCGAGGACTGGGGGACCCCGGAGTACTGGACCCGCCACCTGCGCGAGGCCGTCCGCTTCTGCGACACCGTGCAGCACCTGCACGCCAAGGGCGTCACCCGCTTCGTCGAGCTGGGCCCCGACGCCGTCCTGACCGCGCTCACCCAGGTCTGCCTGGACGGCGACGGCGTGCTCGTCGAGCCCGCCCTGCGCCGCGGCCGTCCCGAGGTCCGCAGCCTCCTGACCGCGCTGGCACACCTGCACAGCGTGGGCTCGCGCGTCGATTGGGCGGCCTTCTACGCCGGCACCGGCGCGCGGCGCGTCGAGCTGCCGACGTACGCCTTCCAGCACCAGCGGTACTGGCTGGAGGCCACCCCGGCCACCGACGTCGCCCACCACGGCCAGACCTCGGTCGGCCACCCCCTGCTCAGCGCGGCCATCACCCTGGCCGGGTCCGGCGAGGCGGTGCTGACCGGCCGCCTCGGCGCGGGCACGCACGCCTGGGTCGCCGACCACGACGTCCTGGGCAGCGTGCTGCTGCCGGGCACCGGCTTCGTAGAGCTGGCGCTCCGGGCGGGAGACGAGGTCGGCTGCCCGGTCCTGGAGGAACTCACCCTTCAGGCACCGCTCGTACTGCCCCGGCACGGTGGCGTGGCCCTTCAGGTGTCGGTCGGCGCCCCCGACGAGACGGGCCGCCGGTCCGTGCGGGTCCACTCGCGCCACGAGGACGCCCCGGCCGACACTCCCTGGCTGCTGCACGCGGACGGCCTGCTCGGCACCCGGCCGGTCGCCGCCGGCACGGACTTCACCGTCTGGCCGCCCACCGGCGCGACCGCGGTGGACGTGAGTGACACGTACGAGGTGCTCCAGGGCCGCGGCTACCACTACGGACCGGTGTTCCAGGGCCTCACGGCCGCCTGGACCTCCGGCGAGGACGTCTACGCCGAGATCGAACTGGCCGAGCAGGCCCACGGAGACGCCGAGAGCTTCGGGGTCCACCCGGCCCTGCTCGACGCCACGATGCACGCGCTGGGGATCGGCGGTCCGGGTTCCGACCAGGACTCCGAGGGGTCCGCGCAGCCGCTGCTGCCGTTCTTCTGGGAGGACGTGTCCCTCTACGCGGTCGGCGCCACGGCGCTGCGCGTGCGGATCTCCTGGACGTCCGAGAACACCATGTCCCTGGACGCCGCCGATGCGGCCGGCGCCCCGGTGCTGTCGGTGAAGAGCCTGACGTTCCGTCCGGTGTCGCAGGAGCAGCTGGCTGCGGGTCGGCCGGAGTCGTTGTTCGAGATCGCGTGGCGTCCGCTGCCGGCCCAGGTCCCGGCGGATGCGGTCGCCGTGGCCGGGGAGCACGTGT
>NZ_JBFAZJ010000083.1:0-4655 GCF_040681715.1 Streptomyces sp. NPDC051582 | reverse complement strand
ACGACCGGCACTCCCGGATGATCCTCACGCCAGCGCGTCACCACGTGCGCGGGAACCTCCTCCCCACCCAGCATCAGCTGACCGCCCGGCACGAAACCGCGTCCACCGTGCTCCAGGACCGGCAGATGACTGGGAGTCACCTTCAGGAACGACACCGGCAACCCGGCTCCTTCACCTTCCTCTGCAGAGGACAGAGCAGCCACCACGACACGACCACCGGCCACCAACGCGCCGTACAGGACGGTGACACCGGCATCGAAGGACACCGACGCATGCCACACCGTCGAACCCGCGAGGTCCGGATACGCCTGCGGACACCGCACCACGTAATTCACCAAGGCGGCGTGCGACACCACCACGCCCTTCGGACGACCCGTCGAACCCGACGTATAGATCACATACGCCGGATGCGCAGGCAGCAGCGCCGAAGACGGACGATCGTCATCGAGGAGGTCGGATGCGCTGAGCCCGGCCATGGCTTCCTGCACAGCACGCTCGTCCAGCAGCACGCGCTTCGGGATCGACGCGTCGTCCTGGGGTAGCAGGGCCGCAGTGGCCGTCTCCGTCAGGACCAGGACGGGTTCGGCATCCGCGAGCATGTACGCGATCCGCTCCGCCGGGTACTCCGGATCCACCGGCACATAACCCGAACCGCTCTTCAACACCGCGAGCAAAGCCACGACCAGGTCGACGGACCGCGGCAGCGCCACCGCGACCAGGCGTTCCGGACCCGCGCCACACGCCACCAGATGACGGGCCAAACGATTCGCCCGGGCATTCAACTCCGCATAGCTCAGCTCGACCCCGCCACTGACCACGGCGGCAGCATCGGGCCTACGCGCGACCTGGGCCTCGAACAGCTCCGGCAACGCCGTCTCGGGGATCTCGTGTGCAGTGTCGTTCCACTCGACGAGCATCCGGCGCCGCTCGTCCGCGCCGAGGACGCTGACGCTGCGGATCGGCCGGTCAGGGGCGCCGGTGACCGTTTCGAGGAGCCGGGACAGCCGCTCGGCGAGCTGCTCGACCGTGCCGCGCTCGAACAGGTCGGTGCGGTAGTCGAGCCGCCCCGCGAGGCCCGCGGCCACGCCGTCGGCCCCGTGCGTTTCTCCCAGACTGAACGACAGGTCGAACCTGGCCGCCATCCCGCCGACAGTCTCGGCCTGCGCCTGTATGCCGGGCAGGTCGAGATCGGGCTGCGCATTGTTGTGGAAGGTGAGCATGACCTGGAAGAGGGGGTGGCGTGCCATGGAGCGGGCGGGGTTGAGGATCTCCACGAGCCGTTCGAAGGGCACGTCCTGGTGGGCGTACGCGGCCAGGTCCGCTTCCCGGACCCGCTCCACGACCTCCCTGAACGTCGGATCGCCCGAGACGTCGGTCCGCAGGACCAGCGTGTTCACGAAGAACCCGACGAGGTCGTCCAACGCGTCATCGGTACGCCCCGCGACGGGCGTCCCGATCGGGATGTCCTGGCCGGCACCCATCTTCGACAGCAACACCGCAAGAGCCGCCTGCACCGTCATGAACAGGCTCGCGCCACACGAACGGGACAGCTCCAGCAGACGCGCGTGCACCTCCGCAGGAACACGGACCTCTACGGAGTCACCCTCGTGCGAGGCGATCGCGGGGCGCGGGTGGTCGACCGGCAGCTCCAGCTCTTCCGGGAGATCGGCCAGGGCGTGCTTCCAATGGGCGACCTGGGCGGCGATCACGCTGTCCGGGTCGGCCTCGTCCCCAAGCACTTGCCGCTGCCACAGGGTGTAGTCCGCGTACTGCACCGCAAGCTCTTCCCATGCCGGGGCGTGCCCCTGGCAGCGGGCCGCGTACGCCTGCGACAGATCCCGGGCCAGCGGCGCCATCGACCAGCCGTCCGCCGCAATGTGATGGACCACCATCACCAGAACCCACTCACCCGGAGCATCCGCGACTTCCAGCACGCGGATCCGCCACGGCAGATCCCGTTCCAGATCGAAGCCCGTGGCCGCCGACCGGCCCACGACCGACGAGACGGCATCGGCAGACACGGTTTCCACGCTGACGGTGGGCACCCCCGCAGCGCCCTGCCGTATCTCCTGCCGCGGCTCGCCGTCCACCTGCGGGAACACCGTCCGCAGGCTCTCGTGCCGGCCGGCGACGTCCGCCAGCGCGGCCCGCAGCGCCTCGACGTCCAGCGCACCGGTCAGGCGGAGTGCAAGGGGGATGTTGTACGTCGCCGACACACCCTCCAGCTGGCCCAGGAACCACAGACGACGCTGCGCGAACGACACCGGAAGGACTTCCGGCCGCTCTCGCCGCGCCAACGGCTCACGGACCCGGCCACCCTCATCGAGCCGACCCACCAGCCCGGCCACGGTCGGGGCCTCGAACAGGGAACGGATGCTCACCTCCGCCCCGAGAACCGTCCGGATCCGGCTCACCAGGCGCGTCGCCAGCAGCGAATGCCCACCCAGCTCGAAGAAACCGTCATCGATCGACACCGACTCCACGCCCAGGACCTCCGCGAAGAGCCCGCACAGGATCTCCTCCCGCGGGGTCCGCGGCGCCCGCCCCGACGCGTCCATCGCGTATGCGGGAGCCGGCAGCGCCCTGCGGTCCAGCTTCCCGTTCGGCGTCAACGGCAGACGGTCCAGCACGACGAACGCGGACGGCACCATGTAATCCGGAAGCCGATCCGCCACGAAACCACGCAGGTCCCGCGCATCGAAGTGCCGGGTTGAAGCCTCACCGGCCAGCACCACGTAGGCGGCAAGGCGCTTGTCGCCCGGCTGGTCCTCCCGGACCACGACGGCGACCTGGCCCACCGATTCGTGATCCGCCAGGACGGCCTCGATCTCGCCCGGCTCGATACGGAAGCCCCGCACCTTCACCTGCGCATCAGCACGCCCGACGAACTCCAGAACACCATCCGCCGACCAGCGCACCACATCACCGGTCCGATACATCCGCGAACCAGCCACCACCGCGAAGGGATCCGCGACGAACCGCTCCGCCGTCAGACCCGCACGCCCCAGATAACCCCGGGCCAACTGAGCACCCGCCACATACAACTCACCCGGAACACCCACCGGCACCGGCGACAACGCCGCGTCGAGGACATAGGCGCGCGTATTGGCGACGGGCCGCCCGATCGGAATTGCACCCGGCAGTTCGCCGTCGGTATACCACGAGGTCGCATAGACGGTGGCCTCGGTGGGTCCGTAGCAGTTCGCGATGCGGGCGGCGGGGAAGGACGAACGGATCTTCTTGGCCACGATCGGTGAAATCGCCTCACCCGCCATGACGACGGTTGCCGCGTCCGCTGCCGGTACACGGTCCAGCAGGCTTGAGAACACCGACGGAACGCCGCTCACCAGCGGCCGGCCGGCGTCCCCTGCGGCTTCGTCTCCGAATGCGAGCAGGTCCCGGATCACGTTGATCCGACCCCCCGCGAGCAAGGGAGCGATGATTTCGAACACGGACACGTCGAAGTTGAGCGAGGTCGATGCGCAGACCTCCTCCAGCCGGTCCGCACCGAGCCCGTCGGCAGCCCAGACAGCGAGGTTGACCACGCTGCGGTGCTCGACCATCACGCCCTTCGGGCGCCCCGTCGACCCGGACGTGTAGATCACGTACGCCGGATGGGCGGGCAGCAGCGCCGGAGACGGGCGGTCGCCGTCGGACAGGTCTCCGCTGTCGCGGCCCGCCACGGTCTGCCGGACCTCGGGATCGTCGAGCAACAGGTGCGGCGCGGCTCCGCCCTGGGGCAGCCGTGTCGCTATGGTCGTTTCCGTCAGGACCAGGACGGGTTCGGCGTCCGCGAGCATGTACGCGATCCGGTCCGCCGGGTACTCCGGGTCGACCGGCACGTAGCCCGAGCCGCACTTCAGGACGGCGAACAGCGCGACCACCAAGTCGACGGACCTGGGCAGCGCGACGGCGACGAGCTTCTCCGGACCGGCACCACGCGCGACCAGATACCGGGCCAAACGATTCGCCCGGACATTCAACTCGGCATAGCTCAGCTCGACCCCGCCACTGACCACGGCCGCAGCATCGGGCGTACGCGCGACCTGGGCCTGGAAGAGCTCGGGCAGCGTCGCGTACGGAACGTCACGAGCAGTTGCGTTCCAGTCGGTCAGGATCCGGTTCCGTTCCTCGGCACCGACCACACTGACGGAACGGATCGCCGCATCCGGATCGGCGGTGACGGCTTCCATCACGCGCACCACACGGTGCGCGAGTTCTCGGACCGTGTTCTCCGTAAACAGATCCGTCCGGTAGTCCAGCTGCCCCCGGAGTCCGGCGGGTGCTCCGTCTTCGTCGTGGAGTTCACCCAGGCTGACGGACAGGTCGAACTTGGCCACGGCGCCCTGCACCTGTTCCCCGCGAACGCTCAGGCCCGAGAGGTCGAGATCCGGGTCGGCGACGTTCTGGAAGGCGAGCATGACCTGGAAGAGGGGGTGGCGTGCCATGGAGCGGGCGGGGTTGAGGATCTCCACCAGGCGTTCGAAGGGCACGTCCTGGTGGGCGAAGGCCGCCAGGTCCGCTTCCCTGACCCGTTCGAGGACCTCGCGGAACGTCGGGTCGCCCGACAGGTCGGTCCGCAGGACCAGCGTGTTCACGAAGAACCCGACGAGGTCGTCCAACGCGTCATCGGTACGCCCCGCGACGGGCGTCCC
>NZ_JBFAZJ010000082.1:0-4809 GCF_040681715.1 Streptomyces sp. NPDC051582 | reverse complement strand
CGCCTCCAGACGCAGCCACTGGTCGTCCGTCAGATCTCCACGAGCCATCCGAAGATCGTTTCACGACCTTGATCAACATCTCAAACAGGCCCTAGGTCCCGGACGAGCAGGGGTCGCCCGGCCGCTCCCGAGGCGTCTGCGAGGGGACGTCCGCCCCAGCGGATGCCCTTCTCGCCGCGGACACGGGCGTGCCCGCGGCGCTGGGCTGCCAGCACGTCTGGGTGACGGGCATTCGCGTGCGCCAGCGCAGGTAGGCGTGCAGGGCCCTGGTCTGCACGGTGTGGTTGGCCTGGTTGGAGTTGGCGATGGTGAACTGCCGCAGCTGCCCGAAGTGCGCCTCGATCGGGTTGGACCAGGACGCGTACGTCGGCGTGAAGCACAGTTCGACGCGGTTCTTCTTCTTCGCCCAGGGGCGGATCGTCTCGCCTTTGTGGGCCAGGTTGTCCAGGATGACGTAGATCGGGCCGCTGTCTGGCCGGGCGGCCCGGATCGTCATGAGCGCGGCCAGTGTGTTCACGGCCCGCTTCTTCCGGCCGTTGACGCCCCAGAGCGTGTCGTCGCCGGCCGAATAGCAGCCGTGGAAGTACCTGACGCCGTGGGCGCGGCGGTAGGTCGCCGGGTGCCGCTCGGGGTGGCCGGCGGGGGCCCAGCCCGCACCGCCGATGGGGCGGATGCCGAGCGGGCCGAACTCGTCGAACGCGAAGACCCGGTCCGGGAAGCGGTCCAGTACCTCTTCGATCCGGTCGAGCTTTGCCTCGCGGCCGATGCGGATGCCCCGCCCGTGGACTTTCCGAAGGTAGGCCAGCAGTTTGCGGATGGACCAGCGGGTGAAGGGCTGGCTGAGTTTGGTCGGGCGGGTGGTGGCCGTCTGGACGAAGTTCTCGTCGTCAGGACTGAGCAGGCGAGGACGGCCTTCCGCGCACCGAGGGTCCAGACGGGCAAGATCGATCTCGTTGAACCGGTGGATCACATCCCGGACGGTGTCGACTGACGCCAGCAGCATCATCGCGCGTAGGAAACGCACCCGGATCGGACGTCACCTCACATCCAACCGCTCCGACCACCAACCCGGCGAACCAATGTGGTCAGAGCACTAGGGGCGTCTGCCGATCAGGCCGGATCCGGGAGCGGCGGCGGGCGTTGTCAGACCCCCGCGCAACGATCAGGGCATGACGATCACCAGGGGCGCTCCGGCCGGTTCCGCCCCCACCGCCCGAGACGAGTACGCCGACGCAATCGGGACCGCCATCCGGGCCGCCGCCCCCTCCTACCGCTCCGGCGACTCCCCGCTCGACGACGCGTCGTTCGACCTGCTCGTCTCCCTGATACAGGCGTACGAGGAGCGGTACCCCGCTCACCCCGCCGCCCGGCCTACGCCGGCGGCGCGGTGACGGTCAGGACGGGCGGGGCCTGGGCGGCGTACCGGTGGGCGCAGGGGTCGAAGACCAGCACCACCGGCCGGCCCGGGCACTGACGCCAGGAGACCCGCTCCGGTGCGCTGCCGCACACCGGGCAGCGCGGCAGCGGGCCCGGATCCACAGGCGCCCGGGGAGCGGGCACGAGCCGGGGCACGGTGTGCGGATCGCGCATGGGGGCTCCCTGGTCCGGCAGTGCTGTTCCAGGCACTGTGCCACGGCCGCCCCCTCCGGGGCACGAGGCGGATCATCCAGGAACTCGGCAGGTCAGAGGTACGTTCCCGGAGCAGACCCGCCGATCGCCGGCACGGCGGGCTTCCGCGGGCGCGGACACGGACGAAGGCGCCGGCGGGGCGGTGGAGCGTCCTCCTCCACCGTCCCGCCGACGCCTTCGCCTCCGCACGGCGGTCAGGCCGCCTTCGCGACCTCCGGGTGCTCCTGCAGCCAGGTGCGGACGGCCTGCTGCTCCTTGCCCTTGCCCGCGTCCTGGATCTTCGCCTCCAGGCCGGTCAGCTGGGCCTCGGTGAGCTTGAACGAGCGCAGCCAGGAGGCCACTTCCGGCTCGTCCGCGGCGAAGCCCTTGCGGGCCAGGGTGTGGATCCCGTCGCCCTTGCCCCAGGCCCCCTTGGGGTCCTGCAGCTTCTTCAGGTCGTACGAGGCGTACGCCCAGTGCGGCGACCAGAGCACGACCGCGACGGGCTCCTGCTTCTCGTAGGCCCGCTTCAACTCGGCGAGCATGCCGGGGGTCGACCCGTCGACGACCTGGTACTCGCCGTCGAGGCCGTACTCCTTGAGCAGTTTGCCCTTCAGGATCCCCATCGCGCCCGCGCTGGGCTCGATGCCGATGATCCGGCCCTTGAACCGGTCGCCCTTGCCCTTGAGGTCGGCGAGGGAGGTGACGTCCTTCATGTACGAGGGGACGGACAGCTCGATGGACGTCGGGCCGTACCAGGAACCCAGGTCGTCGAGCTTGTTCCCGTACTTCTCCCAGTACTGGGCCTGCGTGACCGGCAGCCAGGCGTCGGTCTGGAAGTCGACCTGGCCGCCGGCGAGCCCGGTGAACAGGGCGCCGAGCTCCAGCTGCTTGGCCTCCACCTGGAAGCCGCGGCGCTCCAGGAGCTCCTTCCACAGGTAGGTCGAGGCGATGCCCTCGTCCCACGGGATGTAGCCGATGCTGATCTTGCGCCCCTTGCCGATCGCGTCCGCCCCGGCGGCGGCCGGCTGCCCGGAGCCGCCGAAGGTGTTCAGGCCGCCCGCGACCAGGGCGAGGACCACGGCCCCGGTGACGGCGTAGGCGGGCTGGGGGCGGTGGTTCCACACCTTGGCCGCGCCGCTCGCGGCGGCCCGCGCCTTGGTGAGGGTGCGCCGGCCGAGCGGGGAGACCTGACGGCCCAGTGCCCCGGTCATCCGGTCCAGGTACATGGCGAGGATGACGATGGAGATGCCCGCCTCGAAGCCGAGGCCGATGTCGACGTTGCCGATGGCCTTGTAGACGGCGCCGCCGAGCCCGCCGCCGCCGACCATGCCGGCGATGACGACCATGGACAGGCCCAGCATGATGACCTGGTTGATGCCCGCCATGATGGTGGGCAGGGCCAGCGGCAGCTGGACGCGTACGAGGGTGTCGCGCGGGGTGGTCCCGAAGGCATCGGCGGCCTCGACCAGTTCCGCGTCGACCTGGCGGATGCCGAGCTCGGTCATCCGTACGCCGGGCGGCAGCGCGAAGATGATGGTCGCGATGATGCCCGGCACCACGCCCACGCCGAAGAAGATGATGCCGGGGATCAGGTAGACCATGGCCGGCATGGTCTGCATGAAGTCCAGGACGGGCCGCAGGACGGCGCTGACCCGGTCGGAGCGGGAGGCCCAGATGCCGAGCGGGACCGCGATCACCAGGGTGACGAGGGTCGCGACGAGGACCAGCGAGAGCGTGGACATCGCGTCGCCCCACAGGTCGACGGAGTCGACGAGTGCGAAACCGGCGAAGGCCAGGAGGCCGGCGAGCAGCCCGCGCAGCCACCAGGCGGCGACGGCGAGGATGCCGGCGAAGAGCAGCGGGGCGGGCGCGTCGAGCACGGCGTGGATGGCGTCGTACAGGCCGGTGACGAGCGCGCTGATGGCGTCGAACAGCCAGGACAGGTGGCGCTGGAGGAAGTCGACGCCGCTGTCGACCCAGGCGCCGAGGTTCAGGCGGGGCATCAGGCGGCCACCTCCGCGCAGCGCACCGGGGCGCGCTGTTCGTCGCCGATGAAGGCGACGAGGCGGTCCTGCGGTACGGAGCCCACGACGATCCCGGCGTCGTCCGTGACGGCGACGGCGTGCGGGACGCGCGCGCTGACCGCGCACAGGTCGGCGATCGGGGTGTCGGCGGTGACGCTGGGGCAGCCGCAGGCGCAGCCTCCGGCGACGGGGTCGGTCATCACGGCGTCGGCCGTGAGCACGCGCGAGCGGTCGACGTCCTGGATGAAGGAGGCGACGTAGTCGTCGGCCGGGCGGGTCAGGATGTCCTCGGCGGTGCCCTGCTGGACGATGCGGCCGTCGCGCATGACGGCGATGCCGTCGCCCAGGCGCATGGCCTCGTTGAGGTCGTGCGTGATGAACACGATGGTCTTCTTGAGCCGCTGCTGGAGCTCCAGCAGCTGGTCCTGCATGTCGCGCCGGATCAGCGGGTCCAGCGCACTGAAGGACTCGTCCATCAGGAGCAGGTCGGCGTCGGTGGCCAGGGCGCGGGCGAGGCCCACGCGCTGCTGCATGCCGCCGGACAGCTCGTCGGGCCAGGAGGTCTCCCAGCCGGCGAGCCCGCACAGCTCCAGCGCCTCGGCGGCGCGGCGCAGCCGCTCGTCGCGGGCGACTCCCTGTACCTCCAGCCCGTAGGCGGCGTTCTCCAGCACGCTGCGGTGCGGGAAGAGCGCGAAGTGCTGGAAGACCATGCTGATCTTGGTGGAGCGGACGTGGCGCAGCTCACGCCGGGAAAGGGTCGTGAGGTCCTGGCCGTCGAAGAGGATGCGCCCCTCGGTGGGTGCGAGCAGTCCGTTCAGCATGCGCAGCAGCGTGGACTTGCCGGACCCCGACAGACCCATGACGACGAAGATCTCGCCGGGCTCGACGCGGAACGAGGCGTCGATCACAGCGGCCGTCGTACCGTCGGCGCGCAGCTCGTCGCGGCTCGCGCCGGCTCGGAGCGCGCGCACCGCGGCAGCGGCGTCGCCGGGTCGCCTTCCGAACACCTTGTAGACGTGCTCGGCCTGGAGCGTGGACACATACACCTCGCGGGTCGTACCGGGAACGGCCTGCGCCCGGCCACGAGGGCCGGGGGGCGGGCCGGGGGGGGGTCGGGGTGCGCCCCCACCCCCGAAAGGGAGAGCAAAACACATAAAAACAATAACCGATATTT
>NZ_JBFAZJ010000081.1:0-3214 GCF_040681715.1 Streptomyces sp. NPDC051582 | reverse complement strand
GTAGGGTGATGGGTGGCTGGTCGTTGTTTGAGAACTACACAGTGGACGCGAGCATCTGTGGCCAAGTTTTTAAGGGCGCACGGTGGATGCCTTGGCACCAGGAACCGATGAAGGACGTGAGAGGCCGCGATAGGCCCCGGGGAGCTGCCAACTGAGCTTTGATCCGGGGGTGTCCGAATGGGGAAACCCGGCAGTCGTCATGGGCTGTCACCCACTGCTGAACACATAGGCAGTGTGGAGGGAACGAGGGGAAGTGAAACATCTCAGTACCCTCAGGAAGAGAAAACAACCGTGATTCCGGGAGTAGTGGCGAGCGAAACCGGATGAGGCCAAACCGTATGCGTGTGATACCCGGCAGGGGTTGCGCATACGGGGTTGTGGGAATTCTTTTGATCGGTCTGCCGGCCGGTCGGCGAGTCAGAAACCGTTGATGTAGTCGAAGGACATGCGAAAGGTCCGGCGTAGAGGGTAAGACCCCCGTAGACGAAACATCAGCGGCTTGCTTAAGAATCTCCCAAGTAGCACGGGGCCCGAGAAATCCCGTGTGAATCTGGCGGGACCACCCGCTAAGCCTAAATATTCCCTGGTGACCGATAGCGGATAGTACCGTGAGGGAATGGTGAAAAGTACCGCGGGAGCGGAGTGAAATAGTACCTGAAACCGTGTGCCTACAAGCCGTGGGAGCGTCGCTGTATGTGCTTGCACATGCAGTCGTGACTGCGTGCCTTTTGAAGAATGAGCCTGCGAGTTAGCGGTGTGTAGCGAGGTTAACCCGTGTGGGGAAGCCGTAGCGAAAGCGAGTCCGAATAGGGCGATTGAGTTGCACGCTCTAGACCCGAAGCGGAGTGATCTAGCCATGGGCAGGTTGAAGCGGAGGTAAGACTTCGTGGAGGACCGAACCCACCAGGGTTGAAAACCTGGGGGATGACCTGTGGTTAGGGGTGAAAGGCCAATCAAACTCCGTGATAGCTGGTTCTCCCCGAAATGCATTTAGGTGCAGCGTCGTGTGTTTCTTGCCGGAGGTAGAGCACTGGATAGGCGATGGGCCCTACCGGGTTACTGACCTTAGCCAAACTCCGAATGCCGGTAAGTGAGAGCACGGCAGTGAGACTGTGGGGGATAAGCTCCATGGTCGAGAGGGAAACAGCCCAGAGCATCGACTAAGGCCCCTAAGCGTACGCTAAGTGGGAAAGGATGTGGAGTCGCAGAGACAACCAGGAGGTTGGCTTAGAAGCAGCCACCCTTGAAAGAGTGCGTAATAGCTCACTGGTCAAGTGATTCCGCGCCGACAATGTAGCGGGGCTCAAGCGTACCGCCGAAGTCGTGTCATTGCAGCAATAGGGCCAACGCCTGCTGTGATGGGTAGGGGAGCGTCGTGTGCCGGGTGAAGCAGCAGCGGAAGCTAGTTGTGGACGGTTCACGAGTGAGAATGCAGGCATGAGTAGCGATACACACGTGAGAAACGTGTGCGCCGATTGACTAAGGGTTCCTGGGTCAAGCTGATCTGCCCAGGGTAAGTCGGGACCTAAGGCGAGGCCGACAGGCGTAGTCGATGGACAACCGGTTGATATTCCGGTACCCGCTTTGAAACGCCCAATATCGAATCAGGCGATGCTAAGTCCGTGAAGCCGTTCCGGACCCTTCGGGGAAAGGAAAGTGGTGGAGCCGACGAACCAGACTTGTAGTAGGTAAGCGATGGGGTGACGCAGGAAGGTAGTCCAGCCCGGGCGGTGGTAGTCCCGGGGTAAGGGTGTAGGCCGAGGGGTAGGCAAATCCGTCCCTCATATAAGGCTGAGACCTGATGCCGAGCCGATTGTGGTGAAGTGGATGATCCTATGCTGTCGAGAAAAGCCTCTAGCGAGTTTCATGGCGGCCCGTACCCTAAACCGACTCAGGTGGTCAGGTAGAGAATACCGAGGCGTTCGGGTGAACTATGGTTAAGGAACTCGGCAAAATGCCCCCGTAACTTCGGGAGAAGGGGGGCCATCACTGGTGATCGGATTTACTCCGTGAGCTGGGGGTGGCCGCAGAGACCAGCGAGAAGCGACTGTTTACTAAAAACACAGGTCCGTGCGAAGCCGTAAGGCGATGTATACGGACTGACGCCTGCCCGGTGCTGGAACGTTAAGGGGACCGGTTAGTGCACTTTCGGGTGTGCGAAGCTGAGAACTTAAGCGCCAGTAAACGGCGGTGGTAACTATAACCATCCTAAGGTAGCGAAATTCCTTGTCGGGTAAGTTCCGACCTGCACGAATGGCGTAACGACTTCTCGACTGTCTCAACCATAGGCCCGGTGAAATTGCACTACGAGTAAAGATGCTCGTTTCGCGCAGCAGGACGGAAAGACCCCGGGACCTTTACTACAGTTTGATATTGGTGTTCGGTTCGGCTTGTGTAGGATAGGTGGGAGACTTTGAAGCAGCCACGCCAGTGGTTGTGGAGTCGCCGTTGAAATACCACTCTGGTCGTGCTGGATGTCTAACCTCGGTCCGTGATCCGGATCAGGGACAGTGTCTGATGGGTAGTTTAACTGGGGCGGTTGCCTCCCAAAGGGTAACGGAGGCGCCCAAAGGTTCCCTCAGCCTGGTTGGCAATCAGGTGTTGAGTGTAAGTGCACAAGGGAGCTTGACTGTGAGACCGACGGGTCGAGCAGGGACGAAAGTCGGGACTAGTGATCCGGCGGTGGCTTGTGGAAGCGCCGTCGCTCAACGGATAAAAGGTACCCCGGGGATAACAGGCTGATCTTCCCCAAGAGTCCATATCGACGGGATGGTTTGGCACCTCGATGTCGGCTCGTCGCATCCTGGGGCTGGAGTCGGTCCCAAGGGTTGGGCTGTTCGCCCATTAAAGCGGTACGCGAGCTGGGTTTAGAACGTCGTGAGACAGTTCGGTCCCTATCCGCTGTGCGCGTAGGAATATTGAGAAGGGCTGTCCCTAGTACGAGAGGACCGGGACGGACGAACCTCTGGTGTGCCAGTTGTCCTGCCAAGGGCATGGCTGGTTGGCTACGTTCGGGAGGGATAACCGCTGAAAGCATCTAAGCGGGAAGCCTGCTTCAAGATGAGTATTCCCACCTCCTTGAGAGGGTAAGGCTCCCAGTAGACGACTGGGTTGATAGGCCAGATGTGGAAGCCCGGTAACGGGTGGAGCTGACTGGTACTAATAGGCCGAGGGCTTGTCCTCAGTTGCTCGCGTCCACTGTGTTAGTTCTGAA
>NZ_JBFAZJ010000080.1:0-6240 GCF_040681715.1 Streptomyces sp. NPDC051582 | reverse complement strand
CAACACCTCATCGCCACCTGGACCGGGACCTGCCCCACCTGCCGACAACCGGCCCCATGGCAGACCTACGACACCACCTAACAAAGCACTACTAGAGCGTGTCTCTTTGATCGGTTGGTCAGTTGATCTGATGTGTCCGTCCGATTAGTGATCACTGATGCGATGTGGGACCGGATCGAGCCGCTGATGCCGCCCGATCCGGTCCGCGGTCGGCGGTGGGCCGATCACCGCCGGACCTTGGAGGCCATCGCGTGGAAGTACCGCACATGCTCACCCTGGCGCGACCTGCCCGACGAGCTCGGCTCGTTCCAGACCGCCCATAAACGCCTGATCAGGTGGGCCGTGGACGGCACCTGGGAACGCATCCTTGCCGCGGTCCTGGCAGCGGCCGAGGCTGCTGACGACATCGGCTGGACCGTCTCGGTGGACTCCACCGTCTGCCGAGCCCACCAGCACGCCGCCGGAGCCAGGAAAAAGGGGCTCCAGGCCGGGCCGAGCCCGATGACCACGCTCTCGGACGCTCCCGCGGAGGCCTGAGCACGAAAGTCCACCTCGCCAGCGACAGCCGTGCACGCCCCCTCGCCCTTTGCGTCACAGCAGGCCAGGCTGGCGACGCCCCAGCCTTCGAGACCGTCATGGCTGTCATCCGTGTTCCGCGAAGCGGGCCGGGAAGACCGAGGACCCGACCCGATGCCGTCCTGGCGGACCGCGCGTACTCATCCCGCGCGATCCGCAATCACCTCCGCCGACGTGGAATCCGCGCTGTCATCCCTCAGCCGTCCGACCAGATCGGCCACCGCCTGAGGCGAGGCCGCGCCGGCGGTCGCCCACCGGCTTTCGACGCCGAGACGTATCGGCAACGCAACGCGGTAGAGCGATGCATCGGCCGGCTGAAGCAGTGGCGCGGCCTGGCCATGCGAACGGACAAGCTCGCCATCTCCTACCAGGCCGCACTCCACCTCGCCGCCATCCTCATGTGGGCACGGCGGTGACGACGAAGCGACGGCGATTCAGTCGTAGAAGAAGAGCTCAAGGTCCTCGACGGATCCCGGCCCGGTGAGGAAGCCTTCGGCCTTCGCGATCTCCTCTTCTGGTGGCACCTCTCCCTTCAGGAGCTGCCGCATCCAGATTTCTCCTTGCTCGCCGACCGCGTAGATGCCAGACAGCAGCGCCGTCATGCCAGCAGGGTTGGGCGGGATGTGTCCGGCGACGGGTTGGAGCACCCACCCGCCTGATCGTGCCGCGAGCCGCAGCACCCCGGCCCAGTTCGCGACCCTCCCGATGCGTACGTGCCACGAGTCCTCGCTGAACGGGGCCATCCGTCCGCCATGGAGAGGGTTTGTGGCGGCGCCGATGTCCTGGATGACTTGCCGCTCCACGGCGTCGCGGACCCAGCGCCCCTCCTGGGCTTCCTCAATGGCGGCCTCCCACCACTTCCACCCGCCGTCGAGTCGGTCCGCGAATGTATCCATGTGGACAGGCTTCCATACGCGATGCCGCAAGTATCAAAGGGTGCCGACCTGCGGATGATCCATCAAGGAGACGGGCTCTAAAGGTTGTTTCACAAGGTGATCGAGGCCCTTGGTGAGGGACGCGAGCGACCCCGCAATGAGCAACTTTGTCCCCTTCCAGGCCATCGAGCCGTAGGGTCGGATCGCGGCAAACCGGGCGCCGTTCGGGCCTGGCCACCCTTGTGGAACAACCTTTAGAACGCTCAGTGGCCAACTACGACGCTCAGTCACAAGACCTACGGCCGGTGACCTGCGTAGACTCGCGCAGAAAATCGAACATGAGATCTAATAGGAGTGTCGCCCTCCGCACCGCCAGGAGCCCACGATGACCACCCCCGAAACCCCCGCCAGACCCCAGCCCGTCACCTGGGCGCCGAGCCAGACCGGCCCTTGCGCCCGCTGCCACGCTCCGACATGCCGCTACGGAGTCGGGGCCTCGCCGCTCTGCGCGGCATGCAAGGCCGCACGGCAGGCCCAGTACGGAAGCTGAGCCGTGACCGAGCCTCCCGCGCCATCGCGCCTCCAGCTCTTGCGATTCCTGGAAAGAGTGCAGACCCAGGACCTCCAGCGGACCCGCGACTGGATCGCCGCCGAAGAGCAGCACGCGGCGGCGATGGCCGTACGAAGACCCGCGCCGCCGCCCCCGGACTGGCTGATCGAGCGCGGCATCGGCGTAGGCCGGCTTCCCGTCCGCGTCCACGCCGGAGACTGCTGGGACGCACGCAAGCGCTGCACCGCCATAACCGTGGACGAAGCGCGGCGGGCGCTGGCCGAAGGGGTCCCCGCCTGCCCGCACTGCCGGCCTGATGCCGCCCTCGGCATGGAGTAGCCGGACCGGTGACCCGTGGCCTGTTCCGGGGTTATCGGGTGGTGCGCTGCTGGTTGGTGCGGTGGGCGAAGGCGTGGTCGGCGCGGCGGCGGTCGTAGACGGCCTCGGGCCGGATCCCAGCCGCCAGAGCGGCTTGGCGCAGGGCGACGCCGGGGCGCAGGGCGCGGAAGAAGGCGTCCCACTCGTCGGTGCCGGGGGTCGTGTCCGGGGTGCGGGGTTGCGCGTGGTGGGCGGTGTCCATGGCGGCGGCGAAGGCGGGGTCGCGTTTGCGGCGCTGGTAGATGACCGCGGTGGTGATCCCGACTTCGGCCGCGGCCGCGGTAACCGACAGGCCGGCTTCCAGGTGGTCGAGGAAGGCGCGGCGTCGCTCGGGGGTGAAGCGGGGTGCCCGTGCCGGGGCCGGCTGGCCGGAGGCGAGGTTCCCGGCCGCGTCGCAGGCCTGCGCGAACGCCGGGTCCTCGCGGCGCCAGCCACTGGCTTTGCCCGTGCCGTCGAGGAGGATCTGCGCGGCGAGGCTCGGTGTGCATCCCAGAGCGAGGAGCCGCAGGTACTCGGCGCGCTTGATGATCCCGGTGGCGCCGGGGTCATCCGGATCGGTGCCCGCCAGGAGCAGGGCGAGCGCGGTGTCGGTGCGCGCCGCGGTGAACACCTGCCGCACCCCCACGCCAGCAGCCTCCGCGGCTGTGGCCACATCCTGCCCGTTCCGCAACCCGTCGAAGAGCGTGGACCGCTTCCGGGCGGACAGGGCATCAGACATGACCGCACGCTACGGGCCACCCCCACCGGCGCACCCGGCGACAGGCCGAGACCTCAAGGCGGAGCCGCCCGCTTGCCTCCGGAACAGCATGGCCGCGGCCCGATTCTGCGGAAGGGCCGTCAACCTCGCTATTGCGCGGTGACGGCCTCGCCGGACCCGCCCGGGGCGCCGGACTCACCAGCAACGTCACTGCCAGCCTGCGGGCGCCGCCATTTGCGTCAGATGCAGGGCCGTGGGGTGAGCGCTGGGAGTGGTCCTGGGCAGGCGGATCCTCCGCACGTGCACCCAGTCGGCGGGAGTGCCGCTGGGTCAGCTGGCCGCCTGCAGGCCTGTGGGCCCGAAAACGTCGTCGAAGTGGTGGGCGTGGGCTGTGCTGACGAAGTGGTAGGCACCGCTGCGGTGGCGGCGGGCGTGATCGGTGTAGTGGAGGACCTCGGCGGGCGTGAGGACCTTCAGGTCGCCGAGCACGTAGTAGAGCGGGGTGGGTGCGTGGACGCCGGTGAAGAGCAGACCAGCGCGGACCGCGTCGTTGCTGACGGCGTAGCGGTCGGAGGTGGTGCTGGGCATGCGGTCTTTGGCGTCGATGGTGACGATCTCGCTGTCGCGAGCGGCGATCAGGTCTGGGAACCAGCGCAGTGCGGAGGTGGTGCGGGCGAGGGCCTGCTGGATTGCTGACGCGTAGGTGCCTTGGCCGCAGCGCTGGACGGTCCATCCTCGTGCCCGCAGCGCGGCTTCGACTCGTCGCTCGTGCGCGTCTCCGATCGCCTTGCGTTCCTGCCAGTGCGTCACCACGGCTGCTCCTCCAAGATGTTCTGCGTGAGTGATACGAACTGCATCCTGTTCGTGCTATGCCTGTGTGGATATGATGCCCGGCATGGCGGCATACGTAGACCCACGCTTTCGTCCCACTCTTTGGCCTGGCACTCCCGTGCCCACACCGGAGCTGGAACCGGACGCCAGCGTGCGGGTAGAGGGCGACTGGCTCGTCGGGGACCTACGCGACCCCCTCGCGCCCAGGCCCAAGACGGTTGCGCTGCCCGAGGACTTCTATCTGCGCGAGCTCATGGACCTCGATCCCAGCGACCTCGAAACCATCGCAGCCTGGAACCGGAGCTACGGCAGATTCTGCGGATGGGGAACCGGCCTGGACACCGACAACTGGGGGCTCGAAAGGGAGGATGAAGTCCTTGAGCTCGCCGACCGAGAACACCCCGAACGCAGAGCGGGGGCGACGCACAAGGACCTACTAAGGGTCTACGTCAACGAAGCCCAAGAAGCCATCACCACCTGGATCGCCTGCCGCCGCGAAGGGGGACTGGACGCGCTGGTCGAGACGGAGGTCAACGAGGAAGAACTCACCCGTCTCCGCGCCGACAACGCACACCGCGACGACGGTTGGCCCCAGAACCTCGACCAACTGCGCGAATTCGTCCTATGGTCCAAACTCGCCCAGCTCAAAGGCGCGATGCAAGCAGCTCTCCAGGTGTTCAGCGTCGGCATCGGCAGCCTCACCGACCGCCACCCCACCATCTACTCCGTCGCCTTCCTCCAGCTCTACAACCACCTCGCCGAAGACGCCGTCATCCGCACCTGCGCGAGTGAAACCTGCGGACGCGACTTCGTCCGCCAACGCGGCCGCGCCGAATACGGACAGAACCGCACCAGCGGCATCAAATACTGCACCCGCGAATGCGCCCGCGCCCAAGCCCAACGCGAACACCGCCGACGCCGCAAAGCCGCAGCAACTGACCCGAGGCTCGGCGAAACCACACAGTCCGTCCCGGCCGCCCGCTCGGAGAAGGCTGCAGGTTCATGATCCGCCTGCGCGAGCACCAGGTCGACCAGAAGTCGGCGTTCCGTAAGTGGGTGGGATTTCCTGCAAGGTCATCTGTGCCCCCGCAGGGCGCCCGGGGCACCATCGTGTCCGCGACCGGATCGGGCAAGACGATCACGGCCGCCGCGAGCGCGCTGGAGTCCTTCCCCAGCGGCCGGATCCTCGTCACCGTCCCCACCCTGGACCTGCTCGCCCAGACCGCCCAGGCGTGGCGGCTAGTGGGCCACCGGGCCCCGATGATCGCCGTCTGCTCGCTGGAGAACGACCCCGTCCTGAACGAGCTCGGGGTGCGCACCACCACCAACCCCATCCAGCTCGCCCTGTGGGCCGGGCACGGGCCAGTCGTCGTGTTGGCGACGTACGCCTCCCTGGTGGACCGCGAGGACATCGACGCACCCAAGGGCCTGCGGAAGATCCGCGGGCCCCTGGAGGCCGCCCTGGGGGGCGGGCAGCGGCTCTACGGGCAGCAGATGACGGGCTTCGACCTCGCCATCGTCGACGAAGCCCACGGAACCGCCGGCGACCTCGGACGCCCGTGGGCAGCGATCCACGACAACACCCGGATCCCGGCGGACTTCCGGCTCTACCTCACCGCCACCCCGCGCATCCTCGCCGCGCCCCGCCCGCAGAAGGCCGGCGGCCAGGAAGCGGAGATCGCGAGCATGACCGACGACCCTGACGGCACCTACGGGGCGTGGATCGCGGAGCTGGGGCTGAACGAGAGCATCGAGCGGGGGATCCTCGCCGGCTTCGAAATCGACGTCCTGGAAATCCGCGACCCCTCCCCCGCCCTCGGAGAGTCCGAGGAAGCGCAGCGGGGCCGGCGCCTGGCCCTGCTGCAGGCCGCCCTCCTGGAGCACTCGGCGGCGTACAACCTGCGTACGGTCATGACCTTCCACCAGAAAGTGGAGGAGGCGGCCGCGTTCGCGGAGAAGCTGCCGGAGACCGCCGCCGAGCTGTACGTCACCGATGCCACGGACGCCGATCTGGCGGCCGCGGAGAAGCTGCCGAAGTCCTCGATCGACGCGGAGTTCTACGAGCTGGAGGCGGGCCGGCACGTACCGCCGGACCGGGTGTGGTCGGCGTGGCTGTGCGGCGACCACCTCGTCACGGAGCGGCGCGAGGTCCTGCGCCAGTTCGCAGGCGGCATCGACGCGGACAACCGACGCGTACACCGGGCCTTCCTCGCATCCGTGCGCGTGCTCGGGGAGGGTGTCGACATCACCGGCGAGCGCGGGGTGGAGGCGATCTGCTTCGCGGACACCCGTGGCTCCCAGGTCGAGATCGTCCAGAACATCGGCCGGGCTCT
>NZ_JBFAZJ010000079.1:0-6302 GCF_040681715.1 Streptomyces sp. NPDC051582 | reverse complement strand
CCGGGCCACCCGGCCGCGGGCCCGCGCCCGGGGGGATTCAACCCCCGGGTCGCGGGCCCTCGTACGAGCGGACCCGTGCGGGATCAGTGGGCAGCGGCGCCCTGGGTGAGGCCCAGCGCCGCGGAGTACTGGGTGACGACGAGCTTGCCGAGCGCCGAGTAGGCGCCGAGCACCTCGGCGGCCGCGCAGTCGGCCTCCTTGCAGGCCGTGTCCAGGAGACCCTCGGCGGCCTCCGGGCCGATCAGGTACGGAGCCAGCGCCAGCTGCGTCGAGCCCTCGCTGCGCAGCTGCTCGGCGACCGCGGCCACCGATCCCTCCTGGTCCAGCGCGGCGGCCTTGACCGGCACCGCGAGGCGGGCGGCCAGCAGCATGCCGGTGACGGCGGCGGCCTGGACGGCTTCCGCGCCGCCGGTGGTGGCCACGATGATGCCGTCGGCGGCGGTGGTCACGGTGAACAGCCGGGCGCGGTCGGCGCGGGCCAGACCGGCCTCGGAGAGCCGCACGTGCAGGCCCTCGGCGAGCAGGGGGTGCGGGCCGAGCACCTCGGCCAGCTCGGCGGCGGCCGAGGAGTCCATGACGGCCTGGCGCATCCGGCGCAGCAGATCGGCGTCGGGGCCCGCCAGCAGCGGTACGACCACGGCGTCGGGGCCGGTCGGCGCGGGCACCTCGTGGCCGGCGGCGCGGGCGAACTCGGCGCGGGCGATGCGCTCGCCGGCGACGGAGGTCAGTACGCGGGAGAGGCCCGGGAACTCGGCGCCCTCGGCGTCATCGCCCTCCAGGAAGCCGATGCGGGCGTCCAGGCCCGGCAGCTCGGAGCGGCCGATGCTGACGATCTCCTCGGCGAGTCCCCGGGAGGCGGCCGAAGGGGCACCGGGCACGGCGAGCACCAGCGCGGGCGCGCCCTCGGGCGCCACCGCGGGCTCGGGTCGGCGGTGCCGTCCGGCAGGGCGGGGTCGCGGCATTCGTACGGGCAGGCCATTCGCGGGCCCAGTGGGGGAGCTCATGGCGCCGCATGCTACTGGCTTATCGGAACCGAGTGTTCGGGCAGGGCCTCAACGGGCGGCTTCTGTCCGTATTTATCCGTGGAATGTCGTATACCGTTCAACCGAAAGATCACCCGGCGGCCGGAAGCCGCCAGTCCACCGGCTCGGCTCCCTGGCGAACCAGCAGGTCATTGGTCCTGCTGAACGGCCGTGAGCCGAAGAATCCGTTGGCCGCGGACATCGGGGAAGGGTGGACGGACTCCACGGCCGGCAACTCGCCGAGCAGCGGCCGCAGATTGCGGGCGTCCCGTCCCCACAGCACCGACACCAGCGGCTTCCCGCGCGCGGCCAGCGCCCGGATCGCCTGCTCGGTGACGGCCTCCCAGCCCTTGCCGCGGTGGCCGCCGGTCTTGCGCGGGGCGGTGGTCAGTGCGCGGTTCAGCAGCAGTACGCCCTGCCGGGTCCACGGGGTCAGGTCCCCGTTCGCGGGCCGGGGCACCCCCAGGTCCGCGTTGAGCTCGCGGAAGATGTTGTCGAGACTGGGCGGCCAGGGGCTCACGTCGGGCGCCACCGAGAAGGACAGGCCCATCGCGTGCCCCGGGGTGGGGTACGGGTCCTGGCCGACGATGAGCACCTTGACCTCGTCGAAGGGCTGCTGGAAGGCGCGCAGTACGTTCGCCCCGGCGGGCAGGTACGTCCTGCCCGCGGAGATCTCGGCGCGCAGGAAGTCGCCCATCGCGGCGACCTGCGCCGCCACCGGCTCCAGAGCCCGGGCCCAGCCCGGCTCGACGATCTCGTTCAACGGTCGTGCTGCCACAGCGAGTCACTCTACTGGCCGATTCAGTGAGCGATGACCGCAGCCCGTACGCACAGGACGTCGGGCAGGTGCTCGGCCAGCGGCTGCCAGCTGTCCCCGTCGTCGTGGCTGGCGTACAACTCGCCGTTGCGGTTGCCGAAGTAGATCCCGGCCGGGTCCGCGTCGTCCGTGCACAGGGCGTCGCGCAGCACCGTGCCGTAGTGGTCCCCGGCCGGCAGTCCGCGGGCGAGCGGCTCCCAGGTCGCGCCCGCGTCCCGGGTGCGGAAGACGCGGCAGCGGTGCTCCGCCGGGACCCGGTCGGAGTCGGCGTTGAGCGGGAAGACGTACGCGGTGTCCGGCCGGTGCGGGTGCGCGGCCACGGCGAAGCCGAAGTCCGAGGGCAGGCCGGCGCCGATGTCGGTCCACCGCGCGCCGGCGTCGTCGCTGCGGTACACGCCCCAGTGGTTCTGCAGGTACAGCCGCTTCCGGTCCCCGGCGTCCTGGGCGATCTTGTGCACGCACTGCCCGAACTCCGGATGCGGATCCGGCAGGAACACCGCCGAGACGCCGTCGTTGGAGGGGCTCCAGTGGGCGCCGCCGTCCTGGGTCCGGAACACCCCCGCGGTGGAGACCGCCACCGTCACCCTGGCGGGGTCGGCCGGATCCGTCAGCACCGTGTGCAGGCCCTCACCGCCGCCGCCCGGCACCCAGCTCCCCCGGCTCGGGTGCTCCCACAGCGGGCGGACCAGCTCGAACGACTCCCCGCGGTCGGTCGAGCGGAACAGGGCGGCCGGCTCGGTCCCCGCGTACACCACGTCGGGTGCCTCGGGGCCGGCCGGATGCAGCTGCCAGACCCGCTCCAGCGAGGCCCCGGTGTCCTTCGGGAACTTCACGGCGGGCGCGGCGGGCTCGTGCCAGCTCGCCCCGAGGTCGTCGGAGCTGAACACCGAGGGACCCCAGTGCAGGCTGTCGGCGCCGACCAGCAGCCGGGGGACGGGCCCCCGGCGGTCGACGGCGACGGCGTAGACGGCCTGGGCGTTGAAATGCGGTCCGTCGAGCTCCCAGGGGCCGTCGCCCCGCCTGCGGCCGATGAACAGGCCTTTGCGGGTCCCCGCGAGCAGGATCACCTCTGACATGGTCGACACCTCCGGACTTCGTCGTCCCGGCCGTCGTGCTGCGTACCGTTCCAGCCAGTCTGCACCCGGCCACCGGCAGGGGCCCGGCCGCCGCCCCGCTGCCCCGGCCGGCCGGTCGCCATCGATCAACAGGCGTATCCAAAGGGTGGCTACTTGATCGTAGGAGTCCGAAAGGGGTTGACTTCCACCTCTGCCACCGCACGCGAGAGGCAATACGTGGCCACCGAGCACCTGTCACCGCTCGACCTCGCCTTCTGGCGGATCGAATCCGCCGCCCACCCCATGCACCTCGGCGCCCTGGCGGTCTTCGAGGCCGCCCCGCAGGCCGCCCCCGGCCCCGGCCCCGGCCCCGACGCAGGTTCGGACCCCGGCCCCGACCCCGGTACCGGCCCCGGCCCTGATCCCGCCGTCCGCGCCGCCGCACTGCTCGCCGCCCGCTGCTCCACCGTGCCCGGCCTGCGCCGGCGCATCCACGACGTGCTGCTGCCGTTCGGCGCGGCCGCCTGGTCGTCCGACGCTGACTTCGACCCCGCCCGGCACGTGTTCCTCGTACGCACCCCCGATCCGGAAGCCGCCGCGGGGCCGCTGATGGCGCGCCCCCTGGACCGGGGCCGGCCGCCCTGGGAGGCGCACGTCCTGGCCGGGCCCGATCCGTGCTCCTTCGCGGTGCTCTTCAAGTTCCACCACGCCCTCGCCGACGGCCTCGGGGCCCTCGCGCTGGCGGCCATGCTCTTCGACGAGGGCCCACCCGCGCGGGGCCCCGCACGCCCCTCCCCGGCGGCGCAGCCCGCCGCCGGCGCCGCCCTGCGCAGTCTCCCCGGGATGCTGGCGGCCCGGGTCCAGGACGTCGGCCAGGCACTGGAGATCGGCGCCTCCGTGGCCCGCGCCGGACTGCCCCTGGGGGTCCCGGCGGCCATGACCGCGGTCCCGGCGCGGACCGGCACCCGCGCGGTCGCCGGCCTCGCGCTCGACCTCGACGACGTCAACCGCATCCGCAAGGTCGCCGGAGGCACCGTCAACGACGTGCTGATCGCCCTCGTCGCCGGCGCCCTGCGGCGCTGGCTGCTGGGCCGCGGAGACCCCGCGCCGGAGGGGGCCGGCCCGCGCGCCCTGATACCGGTGTCCCGCCGGCGGCCCGGAGGCGCGGCGAAGTACGGCAACCGGCTGTCCGGCTACCTGCTCCGGCTCCCGCTCGCCGAACCGGACCCGCTGCTGCGCCTGGACCGGGTGCGGCTCGGCATGGACCGCAACAAGGAGGCCGGACCGGCCCGCGGCGCCGGGGCCGTGGCCCTGCTCGCCGACCACGTCCACCCGCTCGGCCACCGGCTCGGCGGCCCCCTGGTCGCCCAGGCGGCCCGGATGCTCTTCGACATCCTGGTCACCAGCGTCCCGCTGCCCGGCTTCACCTTCTCCCTCGGCGGCAGCCGGGTCCGGGAGGTCTACCCGCTGGCGCCGCTCGCGCGCGGCCACTCCCTCGCGGTCGCGGTCTCCACGTACAAGGGCACGGTCCACTACGGCCTGGTGGCGGACGCGGCGGCCGTGCCCGACCTGGCGGCCCTGGCGGAGGCCCTGCGCGCGGAGCTCGACGAGCTTGTACGAGAGGTCTCGTAGTACGGAAGAAGCCGTAGTACGCTGACTCTCGTACAAGCCGCCGATCCGCGGCGTACCGGCCACCTCCGGAGAGTCCTTCATGAGTGCTGCCCCCATCGCCCCCGCTGCCCCCATCGCCCCCGCCGCCCACGACACCCACGCCGCGGCCCTTTTCGCCCCCCTCACCCTCCGCTCGGTCACCGCGGCGAACCGGATCTGGATGGCGCCGATGTGCCAGTACGTAGCCGAGGCCTCGGGTCCGCAGGCGGGCGTGGCACAGGCCTGGCACTTCGCGCACTACGCCGCCCGCGCGGTGGGCGGCGCCGGCCTGATCCTCCAGGAAGCCACCGCCGTCTCCCCGGAGGGCCGGATCTCCCCGTACGACCTCGGCATCTGGAACGACGCGCAGGCCGAGGCGCTGCGCCCGATCACCGCCTTCCTCAAGGCCCAGGGCACGGTCCCCGGGATCCAGATCGCCCATGCCGGGCGCAAGAGCTCGACCGGACGCCCCTGGGAGGGCGGCGGATACGTGGGCCCCGAGGCGGACGGCTGGCTGCCGAGCGCCCCGAGCCCGGTGCCGTTCGCCGAGGGCGACCCCGTGCCGCACGAGCTGACGACCGCCGAGATCCACGAGATCACCGGGCAGTTCGCGGCCGCCGCGCGGCGCGCACTGGCCGCCGGCTACGAGGTCGTCGAGATCCACGGCGCCCACGGCTACCTCATCGGCCAGTTCCTCTCCTCGCAGATCAACCGGCGCACCGACGAGTACGGCGGCTCGTTCGGGAACCGGGCCCGTTTCGCCCTCGAAGTCGTCGACGCCGTACGGGCGGTGTGGCCCGAGGAGCTTCCGCTGTTCTTCCGGATCTCGGCCACCGACTGGCTGGAGGAGTCCGGCTGGACCTCGCAGGACACGGTCCGGCTGGCCGGACTGCTCCAGAGCCGCGGGGTGGACCTGCTGGACGTGTCCACCGGCGGGATGGCCCCCAAGGCGGACATCCCGGCGGCGCCCGGGTTCCAGGTGCCGTTCGCGGCCGAGGTCAAGGCCCGCACCGGCCTTCCGGTGGCTGCCGTCGGGCTGATCACCGAGCCGGAGCAGGCCGGCGCGATCCTGGCCGACGGACGGGCGGACGCGGTCCTGCTGGGCCGCGAGCTGCTGCGCGACCCCTACTGGGCCCGCACCGCGGCCGCCGCTCTGGGCGCCGAGCGGACCGCCGAGCCGGCCACCGGGGTGCGGGTGCCCGTCTCGTACCACCGCGCCTGGTAGCCGGGCCGGTTGCCGGACCTCCGTCCGCGGTCGATGTACTACGGTGGTTCTCGTACCAACTGGGGAGCCGGGTGAGATGAGGGCAGACGTGACGGATACGGCCACCACCCGCGCGCTGGCCCATCCCGGGCCCGCCGAGATCCGGCTCGAAGGGGTGCTGCACGCGCTGTCGGACCCGATCCGGCTGTCGATCGTGCGCGACCTCGCGGCCACGCCGGACGAGCTGGCGTGCTCGTACTTCGACCTGCCGGTCACCAAGTCGACGACCACGCACCACTTCCGCGTCCTGCGAGAGGCCGGTGTGGTCCGCCAGACCTACCGCGGCACGGCGAAGATGAACGGTCTGCGCGGCGAGGAGCTGGAGGGCCTGTTCCCCGGGCTGCTCGACAGCGTGCTCACCGCGGCCGCGGCGGAAGAGGCGCGCAGGGCGGGCTCCGGCTAGGACCTGTCCGGGCGATCTCCGACGGCCCGTTCGATGAGGTCGTGGATCAAGAACTCTCCGGGTCTGCGGTTCTCTTTGAGGCGGGCGAAGT
>NZ_JBFAZJ010000078.1:0-6676 GCF_040681715.1 Streptomyces sp. NPDC051582 | reverse complement strand
GTGCGTCGAGGAGCGACTCGTCGAGCATTGCGGCCTCCGGCTGATTCAGAAGGGCGGGCGACTCGGTTGCTCGGGCGCCCGGTGCTGCGACGGCCCTCCGGGGCCGCCGCGCCACCGTGTACATCGGCACCGAGCATCCGGGGCAGATTCGGGGGGTCCGCCAGGACCGGGGCACCGTCCGGGTCCCCGCCCGTTCGGGCACGTCCCGTCGTCCGCTGTTGCCGCCGGAACAGGAGCATCCGATGCGCCTCTACGCCCAGACCCGAGCACGCCTCATCCGCCAGGTGGTGGCCGATCTGACGGCCGTGGTCCTGGTGGCGGTCGCGGTGTGGTTCGCGTTGGCCGTCCATGACGGGATCATGCTGCTGGCCGAGCCGGGGCGGAAGTTGGAGGACGCGAGCGGAAGCCTCGCCTCCGGCCTCGGCGACGCGGGGGACGCGGCGTCCAGGGTGCCTCTGATCGGCGACGTCCTGAAGAAGCCGTTGCGGTCGGCCGCCGACGCCGGCAACGGGCTGTCCGATGCCGGGCAGTCGATGCAGGACGTGGTGGGCCGGGTCGCCGACCTGACGGCGTTCACCCTGATCACGCTCTCCGTGGCCTTCGTGCTGGCGATCTGGCTGCCCCCGCGCGTGCGCTGGATCCGGCGCAGCGCCCGCATCCGCGGCCTTCTCGACGCTCCCGGCGGCGCCGATCTCCTCGCCCTGCGGGCGCTGACCGGGCCGGTGAAGGACCTGGCCGCCGTCCCGGTCCCGGAAGGGGGTCTCGCCGACGCGTGGCGACGGGGTGACGAGCAGGCCGTTCGCGACCTGTCCCGGGTGGCGCTCCGCCGAGCCGGCCTGAACGCCTGAGGGCGGCCGGCGGCGAGTCGCCCGGCTCGGGTTCCCGACTGCGAGGCGTGTGCCTCCCTTCCTGCCGGTCGGAGCGGGAAAGAGGCGCGTCCTCGCTCCCGTTCAGCTCGACTTCGCGAATCCCTCCAGCAGCCCGCGCGGGTCGAAGGTCACCCGGATCCGGGCGATCTTCCCGTCCGCCACGTGCATCCAGTTCGCGGTCGGTGCGGGCGGTGCGACAACGGTGCACAGGTCGAACCAGGTGATCACCTCGTCGCCCTCCGCGACGCGCACCTTCACGTCGATCCTCTCCAGCACCTTTCCGAGGCCTTGCAGCCCGGCCAAGGCCTCGTCCGTCCCGCGCGCCGTTCCCAGCGCACCGACGAACTCCACGTCTTCGGCCAGCAGCCCGCGCAGCGTCTCGAAATCGCCCGCCTCCCAGGCACGGAAATAGGTCTCGGCAAGCTCTCGTGCGGTCCTCTTCGTCGTCATGACTCCATGCTGCCCACCCGTCATCCATCCGTCCAACAGATGAATGCGATCGGATCTATCATCAGTGGATATGGAGATGCATCAGCTGCGCTACTTCACCGCCGTCGTGGACGAGGGCACTTTCACCAGCGCCGCCGAGCGCCTGCACGTCAGCCAGTCCGGCATCAGCACCCAGGTGGCGAAGTTGGAACGCGAGCTGGGGCAGCGGCTCTTCGACCGCTCCGGCCGCCACGTGCGCCTCACCCCGGTCGGCGAGGCCGTCCTCCCCCTCGCGAAGAGCGCGCTCGCCACTGTGGACACCATCCGGCACACCGCCGCCGAGTTCGCCGACGCCGTCCGTGGCCGGATCCGGATCGGCATGATCAGAGGCTGTTCGATCCCGTCCTTCCTGGACACCCTCGCGGACCTCAACCGCACCCACCCCGGCATCGAACTCAGCCTGCACGAGGGCGACTCCGACGACCTTCAGGCCCGAGTCCTCTCCGGCTCCCTCGACCTGGCCCTCATCGGCTACACGCGCCGGGCCGCCGACGGCCTGCGGGCGAGCGTCGTCATCGACGAGCCGATCGCGGCCGTCGTTGCGCACGGCCACGCCCTCGACCAGGCGGAACTGCCCCTCGCCGCCCTCCGGGACGAGAAGATCCTCTGCCTGCCCCGGGGCACCGGCATCCGCGCCGCCTACGACGAGTCCTGCCGCCGGCTCGGCCTCGACCCACGGGTGGACCTGGAGGCCAGCTCCCCGGCAACGCTGCTGCGCCTTGCCGAGCGCGGCGCGGGCGTCGCCGTGCTCAGCGCATCCTCGGCACAGGGCGCCGGCCTGCGGGCCGTCCCCCTCACCGACGCGGCCGCACACGCCAGGCTCGGCCTCGTCACGCGCCCCGACGAGCACTCGCCCGCCGTCCGCCTCTTGCACAGCAGGCTCCTGGCCGCATGGGGAGCAGCGTGAGGGGGGCGCCTGCCGCACTGCCGCAATCCCTGGATGAACTGCTCGCAGGTCTCCACGGGAACGGCGGGCGGCGGCCCTCGCCGCGATCGAGCCCGACTGAATCCCCGCGCGCTCGGGTGGACCGTGGACCGGCAGCGGCAGCGGCAGTACGCGAGCCTGAAGGCCCCGCCGGCTGACGGCACGGCGCCACGGCCTCGGCTGGTTCTCCGCCGAGCAGCAGCGCCGCCTCGCCGGAATTCGGCGTCAAGCCGCGGGGACCGCGGGGCAACGATGTCGACCCGCCTCACGCGGGGAGGGCGCTGACCCGGGCGGGAAAGGAACACGGCGACTGCTCGGTGACAGCGTGAGCGTGCCGAATGACGGTGTACTTAACTGGCCGGTCCCACCCCCCGTCTGGGCCCTGCTCCGGCGCGCCGTGCCTGCGACAGGTTCGAGCCCCATGTCACCGGCCGGCCAGAAGCTGGTCCATCAACGCCCAGTCCAGGTGTTCTTCTTCGGTTCCCGGCGGGACCAGCAGGCAGGTTGACATCAGCCAGGCGGACAAGTGCGCCCGATCCACACTGAGGAGGGCGCGTCCGTCCTCAGGACCCAAACGCAGCCACACGAGGCTGTTGGGCGTGGCGGCGGATGCGGGCCAGACGGCCACGTCTCCCGAGCCGGTCAGGGCGCGGGTGCCGGCGATCAGCAAGTCCCGTCCCAGCCTCCAGACGACGTCGTCGCCTCCGGGGCCGTGAAAGATGGCTTGGACGCACAGCGGGTCGGCGCGGCGGTAGAGGAAGGTGACGGGAATCGGTGTGGGCCAGTGGCCGGGGGCGTCGTACTGGCGGGCGACGGTGGACCAGCGGCGCGCGGCGTCTGGGCTGGGAGTGGTCTGCACGTCATCGACTCCTGGTGGGGGGGGTGGGCCGGAGGGCGCTCGTGCTGCCGCGTCTACCCGTCGTTCGACCTGCGAAGCGGGTGCCCGTGGAGGCCAACTGGGTGAAGTCCGGCCCCGCGATCACCGACCTGTGCCACCAGACGTACGGTCGCTGACCCGATCCGGTCAACCGACTGCACCACGCACACAGAAGTTTCAAGGACTTGATCAGCCCCTGCCTCCGCGGCCCTGCCCGTCGCATATTGGGCGGTATGGGAGATCAAGAAGACGACGACCCCGGCGTGCGGCTGGAGGGCAGTGGCCGGCAGGTCGTGGTCCATGTCGGTGGTGAACTGGACATCGACCGGGCCCCCATGCTGATCGCCGCCCTTCACGCGGCGATCCCCCAGGCACACGGGCCGGCCGAAATCGTCGTGGACGTCACCGAACTGTCCTTCTGTGACTCAGCCGGCCTCAACGCCCTCATCCACGCCCGCCGCACCGCGAGCGAACGCGGTCACCACATCAGCCTGCGCAACCCACAGCCCCAGTTGCGACGCCTGCTCAGACTCACCGGCGCCGAAAACCTCTTCCCCATCACCAACACCAGCACCTGACCCCGCCACACGTCGGCTCGCCGCCGGCAGGCGAAGCGGTGTCACGCGTACTTCCGCCAGGTCCGGCGAGGGCCGGAGCAGGCCGCATCGGCCGAACTGCGGTCGCATCTGCGCTCATGCGCTTTCGGCCGGCTCCTGGCTCGACGGGTCGACAGGTCGACGGGCGCCGGCTCGGGCGAGAGCGAAGCCGCTTCGGTCGAACGGGCTTACTCGGTGGGAGTCTGACCGAAGTGCTTCTTGAAGGCTCGGGTGAAGTGGCTGCCGTCCGCGAGGTCCTTGGCCGCCTTGGTGAGGGCGGGAGCCGGCCGGGGTTCCACGTCCGCTCACCCGCGCACGCTCCCCCAGTGCGTGGCCTGTTGGCGGCCGCGGTTCATGCGCGCGTCGTAACGCGTGCGACTGCGGCGTCGTATCGTGCCTGGAGCCCCGCGTTCGGCGATACGCGCAGCAGCGCGCCCAGCGCTCGTACTGCGCCGTCCTCGTAGCCGGACGACTCCGCCTCGCGGGCCGCCAGGTCGAGTTGTGCGATGCCCTCGCTCTCGTGCCCGAGCCCGAGCAGCGCCTCTCCACTCACCATGAGCAGCAGGATCCGGGGTACGTCGGCCGTGCCCTGCCGGTCGCCGTAGGTCAGAGCCTCGGTCGCCGTGTCGAGGGCCCGGCGCCATTTCCCGGCGTCGGCCCAGTGGCGGGCGAGGTGCTGCATGGCCAGTCTCTCGATGGTCCGGTCGCCGGCCCTGCGGGCCAGCTCCACGGCCCGCTCGCACGCCGTGGCCGCCTCGTCCGGGCCGCCGAGCGCGGCTCGTGCCATGGCCAGGACGATCAGGACGTTCGCCTCGACCGCCGCGTCACCTGCTCGTGAGGCGAGCGCGGAGGCGGCCTCCAGATGGGTGAGGGCCTCGGCGATGCGCCCTTCCTCGATCAGTACCCAGCCGAGGACGTTCAGTACCCGTGGCTCTCCGTGCCGGTCGGCGTCGGTGTCGGCGCGGGCCGCTTCGAGGGCGGTTTCCAGGAGCGGGGCCCAGCCGTCCCGTACGCGCCACACGATCAGCGGCCACAGGGTCAAGGCGATCCGCCAGGTCCTGTCGTGCAGTCCTGCGGCGTGTGCCGCCGCGACCGCCTGGGTGAGGTCGTCCCGTTCGGCCGCGTACCAGGCCACGGCGGCGGACCGGTCGCCGAACTCCCGCACGGCGGCGGGCGGGAGGTGGTCCGCGGGCATGGGGAAGCAGTCCTCGTTGCCGGGCTCGGCCGCCGCCACCGCTGCGAGGCCCGTGGCGATGTAGTGGTCGAGCACGCGCTTGAGCGCGTCGGACCCGGTGTTCAGACTCCGTGCATAGAGCCGTACGAGGTCGTGCATGGTCCAGCGGCCGGGTGTCGTCTCGGTGACGAGGTGGGCGACGGCCAGCCGTTCCAGGGCGGTCTCGGCCGCTGCCGGGTCCGTGCCCGCAAGGGCTGCGGCGGCATACCGGTCGATGTGTGTGCCCGGGTGGCGGCCGAGATGGGCGAACTGGCGGGAGACGTGCGGCGGGAGCTGTTGCAGTGTCACCCGCAGGGCAGCGCGTACGCCGGTGTCCTCCACGTCCAGCAGACTCAGCCGACGTGTCTCGTCGGACAGTTCGGCGGCCATCGCGCCCAGTGACCAGGCGGGGCGTTGTGCCAGCCGGGCAGCCGCCACCCGCAGGGCGAGGGGCAGGCCCCCGCACAGTTCGGCCAGTCGGCGCGCGGCCGCCGGTTCCGCGCGTACCCGCTGTGTGCCGAGTACCGTCGCGAGGAGCATCGTGCCGTCCTGCGGTGCGAGGACGTCCACGGCGACGGGCCGGGCGGTGTCGGTGACGATCAGCCCCGGCAGCCGGTGTCTGCTGGTGACGACGGTGACGCAGTGGCGGCCGCCCGGCAGCAGCGGCCGGACCTGCTCGGAGTCACGCGCGTTGTCGAGCACCACCAGGAGCCGGCGGTCGGCGGCGAGCGACCGGAACAGCGCGGCCGCGCCGTTGGCCGACTCGGGGATCCTGTGGAGCGGCACACCGAGCGCCGGCAGGAACTCGCGCAGCACCTCCATGAGGGCGGGCTCGCCCGTGTCGCCGAACCCGCGGAGGTCGGCGTAGAGGCGCCCGTCGGGAAAATCGTCACGGCTGTGGTGGGCCCATTGCAGTACGAGCGCCGTCTTCCCGACCCCGGCGGGTCCGATGACCAGGCAGACGGGCGCCTCGCCCGCCGCGGCCCGGGACAGGACGGCGAGTTCCGCCGCCCGTCCGTGGAAACCGCGCGGTGCGCGCGGCAGCAGATCGGGTGCGCCGACCGGTGCGACGGCGTTCCGTAATTCGGCGGGTGGAAGGGGGTCCGCCACGGGGGCGGGGCGGGGGCGGCCCAGGCTCGCGGTGCGCTCCAGCTCCCGGGTGCCGGCCGCGTCCAGGCCCAGGGCCGCGGCCAGCGCCCGCACGGAGCGGCGCTGCGGACCGCGGGTGTGTCCGCGCTCCATGTACGACAGCGCCCGCACGCTCACCCCCGCGGCGTGCGCCAGCTCCTCCTGGCTCAGCCCGGCCCTCGTCCGCAGACTGTGCAACAGCGCGCCGAAGCGGCCGGCGATGGCCGGTGTACCGGTGTCCATGTCTGGATATCCCCTGGTCAGTGCGTTCCAACAGGAACGCCGTACCTCTGCCACAAGAGTATGCACGAGACGGTATTTGCCGGCGAAACGCACTGTTGGGGCCTTCTTCCGGGGAGTTGGCGGGAGGCGACACGGTCGGGCCCGCCGGGTCCGGGTGGCCGCCGGGGAACTCGACGCTCCCCTCGGGGCGGGCGGGGAAACCGGTGCGGACGCGGTGGCGACGGCCGCCGTGGCCACCCTGGCCGCCTGCGGTCGGCAGCGCGGCAAGGGAACGCCGCCGGCCTGCGTCCCAGCCTCCCCTCGGCCCAACCGGCAGACGGCCGGGCCCGGACATCC
>NZ_JBFAZJ010000077.1:0-8057 GCF_040681715.1 Streptomyces sp. NPDC051582 | reverse complement strand
TCCAGAACACCAGCCGCCGACCACCGCACCACATCACCGGTCCGATACATCCGCGAACCAGCCCCTGCGGCAAACGGATCCGCAACGAACCGCTCAGCCGTCAGACCCGCACGCCCCACATAACCCCGCGCCACACCCGAACCGGCAACATACAACTCACCCGCCACACCCACCGGCACCGGCGACAGCGCGGCATCCAACACATACACCCGCGTGTTGTCCATAGGCCGACCAATCGGCACCGACCCACCCACGACCGCACCCACCGGAACCTCGAACTGCGTCGCACACAACGTGATCTCCGTCGGCCCGTACAGAACCCGCACCACCGTGCCCGGACACGCCTCCACCACCCGCCGCACCGCCACCGGCGACACCACATCACCACCCGTCAACACCTCACGGACGCCGCGGAAACAGTCCGCGTCCTGTTCGGCGATCACACGGAAGAGCCCGGCAGTCAGGTGTACGGACGTGATCTGCTCCCGGGTGAGGAGCTTCCTCAGTGCCGCCGCGTCGATCGGCTCCGTCGGGGCGACGACGACCCGCGCCCCGGAGAGCAGCGGAACCCACAGTTCGTAGTCGGAGATGTCGAAGGCGTGCGGTGCGTGGAAGAGGACGCGATCCTCGGGACCGCTCTTCCAGGACGGGTCGCGGACCAGGTCGACGAGGGCGCGGTGGGTGACCGCAACGCCCTTGGGCTCACCCGTGGAGCCAGACGTGTACATCACGTACGCCAGGCCGTCAGCCTCCGCACGGGCTCCGACGCCGGCTCGGACACCGACACCGACACCGACACCAGAGACCAGGGACTCCGTGTCGTTCCCGGCCTCGCCGGCCGCTGCCGCGGCACCGTCGACCACATGGACGACGACCGCCGTGCCCGCACATGCGGCCGCATCCCCCGGCCGGTCCGTCAGCAGCAGCCGGGCACGGCAGTCTTCCACGACGAGTCGGCGGCGCTCCGCCGGGTAGCCGTCGTGTAGCGGTACGTAGAAGGCGCCGGTCTTGAGCACGGCCAGCAAGGTGACCACGAGGTCGGTGGAGCGTTCCATCCATACCGCGACCGCCTGCTCCGGACCCGCGCCCCTCGCGAGGAGTTCGCGGGCCAGGGCATCCGCCCGGGCGTCCAGCTCGGCGTACGTGAGCTCCGTGCCGCCGCCCGTGAGGGCGACGACGTCCGGGGTGGCCTGCGCCTGCGCGCGGAAGAGGTCGGGAACGGTGGTGGGCGGCGTCCCGGAGGTGGCGCCGTGGCCCAGAGCGAGGAGCTGCTCCCGTTCGGCCCGGCCGAGCAGGTCGAGGTTGCGGATCGCGGCGTCCGGCGTGGCGACGATGGCTTCGAGGAGCCGGACGAGGCGCGCCGCCAGCTGATCGACGGCCGCCCGGTCGAGGGCGTCCTCGCGGTAGTCGAGGTTCAGGACGAGCTCGCGTCCGGGAAGGACCATGAGGCTCAGCGGATAGTGGGTCGCGTCGTGACCCGTGACGTCGGCGACTCGGAGGTCCGAACCGAGTCCGGCGGACGCGGCCTCGTCCACCGGGTAGTTCTCGAACACGACCACGGTGTCGAACAGGTCGGTCCGCTGTGCGGCCTTCTGGATTTCGGCGAGCCCGAGGTGCTGGTGTGGCATCAGGCGTGCCTGCTCGTCCTGAAGCCCGGCAAGGGCCTCGACGACGGACCGGGCCGGGTCGAGTCGCACCCGGACCGGCAGGGTGTTGATGAACAGCCCGACCATGGTCTCGATGCCGGGGAGCTCCGGGGGGCGTCCGGAGACGGTGGTGCCGAAGACCACGTCTTCCAGACCGGTGAGGCGTCCCAGCAGGATGCCCCAGGCGCCCTGCACCAGCGTGTTGAAGGTGAGGTTCCGGGTGCGTGCCAGTTCGGTGAGGGCGCTCGTCAGGCGTTCGTCCACCGTGAAGGTGGCGCGCTGCGGGAACGATTCCGCGGAGCTGGTGCCCGGGTGGGGTACGAGGCGGGTGGAGTCCTGGAGTCCGTCGAGTGCGGCCGCCCATTGCCTGCGCGCGGCCTCGCCGTCCTGCTGCGCGGTCCAGGTGAGGTAGTCGCGGTAGGGCGTGACCGGCGCGAGGCGGGCTTCGCCCCGGCTCTGGTAGAGCCTGAACAACTCCTGGAACAGGACCGCGTTCGACCATCCGTCGAGCAGGATGTGGTGGTTGGCCCAGACGAAGCGGTAGTCGTCCTCGGCCATCCGGACGAGGGCGCAGCGGATCAGCGGGGCCCGGCCCAGGTCGAAGCGGCGCCCGCGGTCCTGCGCGAGGATGCGTTCGAGTTCGGCTGCGCGCTGCTCCTGCACGAGGTGGGTGAGGTCGATGTCCTGCCAGGGAACGTCGACGTCGCGCATCACCAGTTGTACGGGCTGCCCCGTCTTGCGGTGCTGTATGCCCACCCGGAGGTTGGCGTGACGGTTCAGCACCTCGTTCACCGCCGTGCGCAGTGCCGGTCCGTCGACCGTCCCGCGCAGGGCGATCACGAGCTGGACGACGTACGTGTCCGCGGCGTCGTCGTCGAACTGCGCGTGGAAAAGGAGCCCCTCCTGCAGGGGCGACAACGGAAGGATGTCTTCAATCCGCGACCGCTTCATCTCAAATCCTTCCGTTCAGTCTTCGATCTCGGCGAATTCGAACTCGTCGATTTCGTCTTGGCTCAACCCCAGGAGGGGCACGTCGGACGGGGTCAGTCCGCCGATGGCGGGGGACTCGACCAGTGCGGCCAGGTCGGCCAGTGCCTGCGTGTACGCGTCGGCGAGCGCCTTTGTCTCGCCCGCCGTCGACAGTCGGCCCGGCCAGGCCCAGGTGGTGAGCAGCTCGGGTCCTGAGGCGGTGTCGCGGGCGACGGCGTTGACCGTCAGGGTGTGGGTCATGGGCATGTTCGGGTCGGCGCCGCCGCCGGCTTCTCCGTCGTCGATGACCGACCAGGGCCGTGGCTCCGCGCCGGTGTGGCCGGTCGGCGCCGGAATGCGTCCCAGGTAGTTGAAGAGGACGTGGGACGCGGGGAGGGCCGCGAGGCGGTCGGCGGCCGCCGGATTGAGGTACCTGAGCAGGCCGTATCCGAAGCCGTTGTCGGGGGCTGCCCGCAGCTGCTCCTTCACGTACTTGAGGCCGTCCTCGGCCCCGCGCCCGCCGCCGACCGCCTGCATGTCGAGGCGGACGGGCGCAACGCTGGTGAACCAGCCCACCGTCCGCGAGACGTCGAGGTCGAAGCTGTTCTCCTGCCGCCCGTGGCGCTCCACGTCGACGAGGAACGGCGGCGTGGTCCCGCCGGGCCGTGCCGTGCGACGGTCGACGGCCAGCATGAGGGCTGCGAGCAGGACGCTGTCGGGTGCGCAGTTGAAGGCCTCGGGCAGTGTGGTCAGCAGCGGTCCCGCCAGTTCCGCCGGGAGCGTCACGCTGAGGTTCTCGGCGGTGCCCCACGTGTCGCGGGCGGTGTCGAGGGCGGCCGGGGCCGTACTCAAGGGCGCTTCGGTGTCCGCGGTGACCTGCTCCCAGAAGGGCAGCTCGCCGATCCGCCGGTCCGCCTCGGCGGTCGCGTGCTCGGCCCAGCGACGGAAGGACGTGTAGACGGGCTGGAGGCGCGGTGGCCGGCCGGCTGCGACGTCCTCCCAGGCAGAGACGAGGTCGGGCACGAGGATGCGCCAGGAGACGGCGTCGACGGCGAGGTGGTGGAGCGTGATGACCAGGATTCCGTGCGCGTGCGGTCCGGCGTCGAGCCAGACGACGTCGAGCATCCTGCCGTTCGCCGGGGCCAGACGGCCACCGGCCTCGGCCTGCTGTTCGACTGCCAGTTCCCGCAGCCGCGACTCCCCCAGCCCTGCTGCCTCGACGCGGGACAGGGACGACACGGCGGAGACCGTGCCGGCCGGCAGCACCTCCAGCTGCCACGTTCCGTCCTGGGCGGCGGCGAGCCGGGCCCTGAGGAGGTCGTGGTGGTCGACGACCGCCTGCACCGCGGCCGTGAGGTCCTCGCGGAGCAGGCCGCCCGGGGTCACGAGCATGACCGACTGGCTGAACCGGTCGATGACGTCGTTGCGCTCGCAGAGCTGTCGCATGACCGGCGTGAGCGGCACCATGCCGGTGCCGGAGTCGGCCGGCGCGTCGGTGCGCCCGTCCACCTCGACCGCCACCGCCGCGAGTCCTTCGACGGTCTTGCGTTCGAACACCTGTCGCGGCGTGACGATCAGTCCTGCGGCGCGTGCCCTGGCGACGAGCTGGATGGAGACGATGCTGTCGCCGCCCATCGCGAAGAAGCTGTCGTCCGCGGACACCTCGCCGACGCCCAGTACATCGGCGAAGACCGCGCACAGCGTGCGTTCCTTGTCGGTGCGGGGCGCCCGGCCTCCTCCTCCCGCATGGTCGGGTGCGGGCAGGGCCGCCCTGTCGAGCTTGCCCGTCGGCCCGAGGGGAAGGGCGTCGAGCTGCACCAGGGCCGCGGGGACCATGTAATCGGGCACGGCGTCGGCCAAGCGGACCCTCAGGTCCTCGGGCTCGATCCGGGCGTCGCCGTCGGCAACCAGGTAGGCGACGAGCCGCTTGCCGCCAGGCCGGTCCTCTCGGACGACGACCACTGCCTGGGCCACGTCCGGGAACGACTCCAGCGCCGCCTCGATCTCACCCGGCTCGATGCGGAAGCCGCGCACCTTGACCTGGGTGTCCGTACGGCCGGCGAACTCCAGAGTTCCCTCGGACCGCCACTTCACCCGGTCGCCGGTCCGGTACATGCGCGTGCCGGAAGGACCGAAGGGGTCGGCGACGAACCGCTCCGCCGACAGGTCGGGGTGGTCGACGTAGCCGCGGGCCAGACCCTCACCGGCGACGTACAGCTCTCCGATCACTCCGCAGGGCACGGGTTGCAGGCCTTCGTCAAGCACGTACAGCCGGGTGTTGTCGAGGGGGCGGCCGATCGGGATGGGAGAGGTGTCCTCGCTCCCCGCGGGCAGTGCGTGGTGGGCGACGCACAAGGTCGCCTCGGTCGGCCCGTAGCTGTTGGTGAACCGCATGCCCCGGGCATGCTCCCGCACCTTCCGCACTGCGGAAGGCGAGACGGTGTCGCCGCCGACGTAGACGTCGCGGAGGCCGGCGAAGCTCTGCGGCGAACTCTCGGCCATGGCACGGAAGATGCCCTCGTTGAGCAGAGCCACGGTGACCCGTTCCGCCGTCATGGTGCGGGCGAGCTCGGGGATGTCCGCGGCCACGGTGCCCGAGGCCACGAGAGTGGCACCGCTGAGGAGACCGCCCCACATTTCGTAGGTGGATGCGTCGAACGACGGCGACGAGTGGACGAGGACGCGGTCCTCGCCCGTGTGACCCCAGTACCGGTCGCAGACGAGCGCGACGACGCTGCGGTGGGTGACGGCCACGCCCTTGGGCAGCCCGGTGGAACCGGAAGTGAACATGACGTACGCCAGGTCGAGCGGATCCGGCGACGGCACCGGATCAGCCGCCGCCGGCACACCCCGTACGGGCAGCTCCTCGACCTGCAACGCGTCGAGACCGCCCCTGAGGTGCCGGTCCCCGAGCAGGGCGCGGGTCGTCCGGTCGACGACGACGGCGGTGCTCCGGGAGTCGCCGAGGATCAGCTCCAGGCGGGCGGCGGGGCTGCGCCGGTCCAGGGGCACGTACGCCGCTCCGACGTGCACGAGCGCGAGGGTCAGGGAGATCTGGTCGAGCCAGCTGTCCAACAGGAGCGCCACGCGGTCGCCCCGCCCGATGCCACGTGAAACCAGCCCGTGCACGAGTTCCCGTACGCGCATGCCCAGCTCGGCGTAGGTGAGCTCGACTCCGCCGGCCACCAGGGCGAGGGCGTCGGGGGTACGCGAAACCTGTGCACGGAACAGCTCCGGCAACGTCGCCCCGGGGATCTCGTGTGCAGTGTCGTTCCACTCGACGAGCATCCGGCGCCGCTCGTCCGCGCCGAGGACGCTGACGCTGCGGATCGGCCGGTCAGGGGCGCCGGTGACCGTTTCGAGGAGCCGGGACAGCCGCTCGGCGAGCTGCTCGACCGTGCCGCGCTCGAACAGGTCGGTGCGGTAGTCCAACTCGCCCAGCAGGCCGGTCGGGGCCCCGCCGGGCCCATGGGTCTCGGCGAGGTTGAGGGACAGGTCGAACCGTGCGGCCGGAATGTGCACCGGCTCGTCCTGCGTCTTGATGCCGGGCAGGTCGAGATCGGGCTGCGCGTTGTTGTGGAAGGCGAGCATGACCTGGAAGAGGGGGTGACGTGCCATGGAGCGGGTCGGGTTGAGGATCTCCACCAGGCGCTCGAAGGGCACGTCCTGGTGGGCGAAGGCCGCCAGGTCCGCTTCCCTGACCCGTTCGAGGACCTCGCGGAACGTGGGATCGCCCGACAGGTCGGTCCGCAGGACCAGCGTGTTCACGAAGAACCCGACGAGGTCGTCCAACGCGTCATCGGTACGCCCCGCGACGGGCGTCCCGATCGGGATGTCCTGGCCGGCACCCATCTTCGACAGCAACACCGCAAGGGCCGCCTGCACGGTCATGAACAGGCTCGCCCCGGAGGAACGGGACAGCTCCAGCAGACGTGCATGTACCTCAGCCGGCACCCGTACGTCCACGGAGTCACCCTCGCGCGAGGCGATCGCGGGGCGCGGGTGGTCGACCGGCAGCTCCAGCTCTTCCGGGAGATCGGCCAGGGCGTGCTTCCAATGGGCGACCTGGGCGGCGATCACGCTGTCCGGGTCGGCCTCGTCCCCGAGGACCTCCCGCTGCCAGAGCGTGTAGTCCCCGTACTGCACCGCGAGCGGCCGCCGATCCGGGGCCTGCCCCTGGCAGCGGGCCGCATACGCATTCGAAAGGTCCCGGGCCATCGGCTCCATCGACCAGCCGTCCGCCGCGATGTGATGGACCACCATGACGAGAACCCACTGGTCCGGGGCGTCCTCGACCTCCAGCACGCGGATCCGCCACGGCAGATCACGTTCCAGATCGAAGCCCTCGGTCACCACCGCCGAGATCACGGCAGCCATCCCGGCCTCGGAAACCCGCTCGACGCAACAGGCCGGAACTCCTTCCGCACCCGCCAGGACCTCCTGCCGCGGCTCGCCGTCCACCTGCGGGAACACCGTCCGCAGACTCTCGTGCCGACCCGCGACGTCCGCCAGCGCGGCCCGCAGCGCCGCCACATCCAGCGCGCCCGTCAAACGCACCACCAGCGGGATGTTGTACGTCGCCGACACACCCTCCAGCTGGCCCAGGAACCACAGACGACGCTGCGCGAACGACACCGGAAGCACCTCCGGCCGCACCCGCCGCGCCAACGGCTCACGGACCCGAGCACCTTCATCGAGCCGGTCCACGAGGCCCGCCACGGACGGAGCCTCGAACAGGGAACGGATGCTCACCTCGACCCCGAGAACCGTCCGGATCCGGCTCACCAGGCGCGTCGCCAACAGCGAATGCCCACCCAACTCGAAGAAACCGTCATCGATCGACACCGACTCCACGCCCAGGACCTCCGCGAAGAGCCCGCACAGGATCTCCTCCCGCGGGGTCCGCGGCGCCCGCCCCGACGCGTCCGTCGCGTATGCGGGAGCCGGCAGCGCCCTGCGGTCCAGCTTCCCGTTCGGCGTCAACGGCAGACCGTCCAGCACGACGAACGCGGACGGCACCATGTAATCCGGCAGCCGATCCGCGACGTACCGGCGAAGGACCGCAGCGTCGAAGTCCACCGCCCCAACCACGACATAGGCCACGAGGCGCTTGTCGCCCGGCTGGTCCTCCCGGACCACGACGGCGCCCTGGCCCACCGATTCGTGACCCGCCAGGACGGCCTCGATCTCGCCCGGCTCGATACGGAAACCCCGCACCTTCACCTGCGCATCAGCACGCCCCACGAACTCCAGAACACCATCCGCGGACCAGCGCACCACATCACCGGTCCGATACATCCGCGAACCGGCCACCACCGCAAACGGATCCGCGACGAACCGCTCCGCGGTCAGACCCGCACGCCCCAGATAACCCCGGGCCAACTGAGCACCCGCCACATACAACTCACCCGGAACACCCACCGGCACCGGCGACAACGCCGC
>NZ_JBFAZJ010000076.1:0-8703 GCF_040681715.1 Streptomyces sp. NPDC051582 | reverse complement strand
GAACGCGGAGACCCCGTCGCGCCCCTCGGCCACGAGCCGCCACAGGTCGTCGGGGGAGTTGACCCCGCCGGGGTACCGGCAGGCCATGCCCACGATCGCGATCGGCTCCGAGGCCCGGTCGGCCTCCTCCGCGAGCTCGCTGTTCTCCCGCTTGAGCCGCTCGTTGTCCAGCATGGACTGTCTGAGAGCGGTGACGAGTTGTTCCACTGATGCTTCCACGATGACCTCAGCCCTCGTTCGAATTCGGTTCGGCGGACGCAAGCGCGGCACGCACCAGGTCGTCGATGTTCATGCTCTTGATCTCTTCGCTCCGGTCGTCGGTCTGCGGGGCGCCAGGCGTACCGGACGCGGCCACCACGGCCGCCGCCCCCTGCTGCTCCACCGGACCGGCGAGCCTGAGCAGCGCGTCCAGGAGGCCCGCCTCGCGCAGCGCGGTGACGGGGATCGAGGCGAGCGCCTCGCGGATGGAGTGGTCGTCCTGGGCGGTGGCGGCCGCCGCCGGCTCGGGCAGCGCGACGTCCTCGATGGCCGGGAGGATCTCCTCAAGGAGGAACTCGGCCATCACCACGGGGCTCGGGTAGTCGAACATCATGGTCGCCGGCAGGCGCATCCCGGTCGCGGTCTGGAGCCGGTTGCGCAGGTCGATCGCGGCCAGCGAGTCGAGCCCCAGGTCCGTGAAGCCCTTGTTGACGTCGATGCTGTCGGGGTCGCTGTGGCTGACGCCCGCCACCTGGGCCCGGATCAGCTCCAGGACCGCGGGCTCCCGGTCGCCGGGCCGCATCCGGGCCAGCCGCTCCTCCAGGGACCCCGAGCCGGCCGTCGCCGCGGCGGCCGCGGCCGCCACGGCCGGGGCCCGTACGTCCTGGCGCTGCTGCACCGCCGGTTCGGCCTTCAGCACGTCCCGCAGGAGCACCGGGGCCGGGCCGGGGTTCGCGCCTCGGCCCGCGCTGTCCACGCGGATCGGGGCGATCATCACCTCGTCGAGGGTCATCGCCTCGTCGAAGAGCTGCAGCCCCTCCGCGGTCGGCAGGGCCGGGAGGCCCAGCGACTTCATCCGGCCGAGGTCGGAGTCGGTGACCCCGCCGCCCAGTCCGGTCTTCGCCTCCCACAGGCCGAACGCCAGCGAGGTGGCGGGCAGTCCGAGCGAGCGGCGGTGGGCGGAGAGCCCGTCCAGGAAGCGGTTGGCCGCCGCGTAGTTGCCCTGTCCGGCGCCGACGACGAGTCCGGCGCAGGAGGAGAAGAGGACGAAGGCCGACAGGTCCAGGCCGAGCGTCGCCTCGTGCAGGTGCCAGGCGGCGTCCGCCTTCGGCCGCAGTACGGCGTCGACCTGCTCCGCCGTCAGCTGCGCGGTCAGCGCGTTGTCCATGAGCGCCGAGGCGTGCACCACGGCGGTCAGCGGCTGCTCGGTGGAGACGCCGGCCAGCAGCGTGTCCACGGCGCCGCGGTCCGACACGTCGCAGGCGACGACCGAGACCTCCGCCCCGAGAGCGCCGAGCTCGGCGCTCAGCTCCTTCGCACCCGGTGCGTCCGGGCCGCGGCGGCTGGTGAGCAGCAGGTGGCGCACGCCGTGCTCCGCCACCAGGTGGCGGGCGGTGATGGCGCCCAGACCGCTCGTACCGCCGGTGATCAGTACGGTGCCCTCCGCCGACCAGGGCAGGTCGGAGGCGACCTGGCTGGAGGCGATCCGGGCCAGGCGCGGGACCTTGACCTCGCTGCCGCGTACGGCCGCCTCCGGTTCCCCGGTGGCGACGATCGCGGGCAGCACCTGGTGGGCGGCGGCCGAGCCGTCGGTGTCCACCAGCAGGAAGCGTCCCGGGTTCTCCTCCTCCGCCGAGCGCAGCAGACCCCATACGGGCGCTTGCGCCAGGTCGACGGCGTCGGTGTCCTTCGCCCGGACCGCGCCGCGGGTGACCACGGCGAGGCGCGAGCGGCCGAAGCGGGGCTCGTCGAGCCAGCCGCGCAGGACGTCGAGGACGGCGCCGGTCACGGACCGGACCGCGTCCGGGACCCCGCCCTCGCCGGCCGGTACGGGCAGCAGGACCACCTCGGGCAGCTCCGCGCCGCCGTCGAGGGCCGCCGCGAGCGCCCCGAGATCGGGGTACGCGGCCAGACCCTCGCCGAAGGCGTGGCCGGAGCCGCCGAGGACGGCCCAGCGGTCGGCGACCGCGGAGGCGCTCGCGCCCAGCGGCAGCTGGTTCCACACCAGGTGGAACATCGAGGAGCGCTCGCCCTGTCCGGCGGCCGCGGCGGCATTGACGCGGGCCGCCGTGACCGGGCGTACGACGAGGGAGTCGATGGTCGCGACCGGCGTGCCCCGCAGGTCGGACAGCTCGATCCGGACGGCGTCCGACCCCTGCGACTTGTGCGACTCCACCGCCGTGATCCGGCCCCGCAGCTGCGAGGAACCGGCCGCGTGCAGGGTCACCCCGGCCCAGGCGAACGGGAGCTGGGTGCCCCCGACGTCCTGCGGGCTGCGCCCGTCCATGAAGTCGGTCGCGCTCAGCGAGCCGTCGAGGATCGACGGGTGGATCCGGTACTCGTGGCCCACCGCCAGGTTGTCCTCGGGCAGCGAGACCTCGACGAAGGTCTCCTTGCCGCGCGTCCAGATCCCGCGCAGGCAGCGGAACATGGGCCCGTATCCGTAGCCCTGGCCGGTGAGGTAGTCGTACACCCCGGAGATGTCCACCTCCTCGGCGCCCTCCGGCGGCCAGACCCCGGTCCCGACCCCGAAGGACTCGGGGGCCGGCGGGTGCTGGGCCCCGGGGGCCAGGACACCGCTCGCGTGCCGCGTCCACGGCGTGTCCGCCGGGCCGTCGTCGGGACGCGAGTACACCGCGAGCGAGCGGCGACCGGTGGCGTCGGCCGGGTCGACGGTGACCTGGACCGCCAGGCCGCCGCCGTCCTCGCGCATCGGCATCAGCGCCTCGATGGTCAGCTCGTCGATGACGTCGCAGCCCACTTCCTCACCGGCGCGGATGGCGAGTTCGACGTATCCGGTGCCGGGCAGGAGCACGGTCCCGAGCACGTCGTGGTCGGCCAGCCAGGCGTGGGTCTTCACCGACAGGCGGCCGGTCAGGACCACGCCGCCGGCCTCCGGCGAGACCACCACCGCGCTCAGCAGCGGGTGCTGGGCCGGCTGCTGGCCCATGCTCGTGACATCGCCGGCCGGGGCCTGCGCCGGGGCGTCGAGCCAGTACGGACGGCGCTCGAAGGCGTACGTCGGCAGCTCGACCAGGCGCGCGCCGGACCCGGCGTGGACGGCGGTCCAGTCGACGGCCGTGCCGGTGGCGTGCAGGCGGGCGAGGGCGGTCAGGAGGGTGCGCGCCTCGGGCCGGTTCTTGCGTACGGCGGGCTCTACGACCGCCTCGGTGCCGTCGAGGGTGTTCTGGGTGAGGGCGGTGAGGATGGCGTCCGGACCGAGCTCCAGGAAGGTCCGGACGCCCTTGGCGTGCAGGTGCTGCACGGAGTCGGAGAAGCGGACGGCTTCGCGCAGGTGGCGGGTCCAGTACTCCGGGGTCCCCCAGTCCTCGCTGAGCGCGCCGTGCACCCCGGCCACGACCGGGATCCTCGGCTCGTGCCGGGTCACGGACTCGGCCACGAGGTGGAACTCGGCGAGGGCGGGGTCCATGAGCGGGGAGTGGAAGGCGTGCGAGACGCGCAGCCGGGTGGTCTTGCGGCCCTGTTCGGTGAAGGCGGCCCGGATCGCCTCGACTGCCTCTTCCGTACCCGAGACCACGATGGAGCGGGGGCTGTTGATGGCCGCGATGCCGACGGAGTCGGTGAGGTACGGGAGGAGCTCGGGCTCCGTGGCTTCGATGGCGGCCATGGCTCCGCCGGCGGGCAGTGCCTGCATGAGGCGGCCGCGTGCGGTGACGAGGCGGGCCGCGTCCTCCAGGGACAGGACCCCCGCCGCGTGGGCGGCGGTGATCTCGCCGATGGAGTGGCCGGCCAGGAAGTCCGGCCGGACGCCCCACGAGGTGACGAGCCGGAAGAGCGCGGTTTCGATGGCGAACAGTGCGGGCTGGGTGTAGGCGGTGCTGTTCAGCAGCGCCTCGTCCCCGCCCCACATCACCTCGTAGAGCGGGATCTCCAGGTGCTGGTCCACGGCGGCGGCCGCGGCGTCGAGCGCTGCGGCGAACACCGGGAACGCGGCGTGCAGTTCACGGCCCATGCCCAGACGCTGCGCGCCCTGGCCCGTGAACAGGAACGCCGTCGCGCCGTCGACGCGGCTGCCGGTGACGGTGTCCGCGGACCCCGTCCCCCCGGCCAGCTCCGCCAGCTCCCGCAGGGCGGCAGCGCGGTCGTCGGCCAGCACCACCGCGCGGTGGTCCAGCGCCGCCCGGGAGGCCGTCAGCGAGTAGGCGATGTCGGCCAGCGACTGCTCGGGGTGGTCCTCCAGGTGGGCGCGCAGCGCCTCGGCCTGCCGGGGCAGGGCCTTCGCGCTCTTCGCCGACACCGTGAGGGCGACCGGAGCGGGAGCCGCCGGCGCGAGGGCCTCCGGCTCGGGCTGCGGCGTGCGCTGCGGGGCCTCTTCGAGGATGACGTGGGCGTTCGTACCGCTCAGGCCGAACGAGGAGACACCCGCACGGCGCGGGCGCCCGCCCGCCGGCCACTCGACCGGCTCGGTCAGCAGCCTGACGTTGCCCTCGGTCCAGTCGACCTGCGGCGAGGGCTCGTCCACGTGCAGGGTCTTCGGCAGCACGCCGTGGCGCAGCGCCTCCACCATCTTGATGACGCCGCTGACACCGGCCGCCGCCTGGGCGTGGCCGATGTTCGACTTGATCGAACCGAGCCACAGCGGCTTGTCCTGCGCGCGGCCCTGACCGTACGTGGCGAGCAGCGCCTGCGCCTCGATCGGGTCGCCCAGACGGGTGCCCGTACCGTGGCCCTCGACGGCGTCCACATCGGCCGTGGTGAGGCCGGCTGCGGCCAGCGCCTGCTGGATGACCCGCTGCTGGGACGGCCCGTTGGGGGCGGTGAGGCCGTTGGAGGCGCCGTCCTGGTTGATGGCGCTGCCCCGGATCACGGCGAGCACCGGGTGGCCGAGCCGCTCCGCGTCGGAGAGGCGCTCGACGAGGAGCAGGCCGATGCCCTCGGCCCAGCCGGTGCCGTCGGCGGCCCCGGCGAAGGCCTTGGAGCGGCCGTCGGCGGCGAGTCCGCGCTGCTGGCTGAAGTCGACGAACAGGTCCGGCGTCGGCATGACGGTCACACCCCCGGCCAGCGCCATCGTGATCTCGCCGGAGCGCAGTGCCTGGCAGGCCATGTGCAGGCTGACCAGGGAGGAGGAGCACGCGGTGTCGACGGTGACGGCCGGGCCCTCCAGGCCCAGGGTGTACGCGACGCGGCCCGAGGCGATGGAGCCCGCGCTGCCGTTGCCGAGGTAGCCCGCGAGGTCCTCGGGGACGTCCGTCAGACGGCTGCCGTACTCGTGGTACATGATGCCCGCGTACACGCCGGTCCGGCTGCCGCGCAGGGTCTGCGGGTCGATGCCGGCCCGCTCGAAGGTCTCCCACGCGGCCTCCAGCAGCAGGCGCTGCTGCGGGTCCATGGCGAGGGCCTCGCGCGGCATGATGCCGAAGAACTCGGCGTCGAACTCGGCGGCGTCGTACAGGAAGCCGCCGTCCTTGGCGTACGTCTTGCCGGGCGTGCCGGGCTCGGGGTGGTAGATGGCGTCGGCGTCCCAGCCGCGGTCGGTCGGGAACGCCCCGACGGCGTCCCGGCCCTCCGCGACCAGGTTCCACAGGTCCTCGGCGGACCGCACGCCGCCGGGGAAGCGGCAGCTGATCGACACGATCGCGATCGGGTCCGTGTCGGAGGGGGCCGTGGCGCGCGGCGCGGCGGCGGCCGGGGCCTGGGCCCGGGCCGTCGTGGCCGACAGCTTCTCCACCACGAAGCCCGCGACCGCCCGGGAGTTGGGGTAGTCGAAGACCAGCGTGGCGGGCAGCCGCAGGCCGGTCGCGGCCTGGAGCAGGTTGCGCAGCTCGACGGCGGCGAGCGAGTCGAAGCCCTGCTCGCGGAAGGCCGTCTCCGGGCCGATCGCGTCCGGGGACGAGTGGCCGAGCACCGCCGCCACCTGCGTCCGTACGAGTTCCAGGACGATCCGGTCGCGCTCCTGGACGGAGGCCCCGGCGAGGCGGCGTTCCAGCTCGGAGGTCTCGGGCCCGTGCGCCTGAACGGTCCGGCGGACCGGGCCGCGCACCTTGCCGCGCAGCAGCGCCGGCAGGTCCTCGCCGCGGGCGGCCAGCGCCGCCGCGTCGGTCTTGAGCGGCAGGACCACGGCGTCGAACCCGGCGACGGCGGCGTCGAAGAGGGCGAGGCCCTCCGCGACGGTCAGCGCCGGCAGGCCCAGCCGCTTCATGCGCTCCAGGTCGGCGTCGGTGAGGTCGCCGCCGAGACCGGTGCTGATCCCCCACATGCCGAACGCGGGCGCCGTGGCCGGCAGGCCGGTGGCCCGGCGGTGCGCGGCGAGGCCGTCCAGGAAGGAGTTCGCCGCCGCGTAGTCCGCCTGGCCGGCGGCCAGGACGGAACCGCCCGCGGAGGAGAAGAGGACGAACGCCTTCAGGTCGGCGTCCCGCGTCAGCTCGTGCAGGTTCCATGCGCCGTCGGTCTTCGGCCGCAGTACGGACTCGAAGTCCTCGGCGGTCAGCGAACCGACGAGCCCGCCGCCCGCGACGGCGGCGGCGTGCACCACCCCGCTCAGCGGGTGGGCCGCGTCGACACGGGCCAGGACGCCGGCGAGCGACTCCCGGTCCGTCACGTCGCAGGCCGCCACCGAGGCGTGGGCGCCCAGCTCCGCGAGCTCCGCGACGATCGCCGAGGCGTTCGGCGCGTCGAGGCCGCGGCGGCTGGTCAGCAGCAGGTGCCGTACGCCGTGCTCGGTGACCAGGTGCCGGGCCACCAGCGCGCCGAGGCCGCTGGTACCGCCGGTGATCAGCACGGTGCCGGTCGTCCCCCACGGGGAGACGGGGGCGGGGGCGGTGATCCGGTTCAGGCGCGGGATGCGCACCTCGCCGGAGCGCACGGCCGTCTCGGGCTCGCCCGAGGCCACCGCGGCGGCCGCGTCGGCGCCCGGATCGCGGGATCCGGCGGCCACGTCGACCAGCACGAACCGGCCGGGGTTCTCGGCCTCGGCGGCCCGGACCAGACCCCATACGGCGGCTTGCGCCGGATCGGCGTCCTCGCCGGCCAGGACGGAGGCGCCGCCGCGGGTCACCACGGCGAGGCGGGCGGATCCGGACTCCGGGTCGGCCAGCCACCCCTGGACCTTCGCGAGCACCTCGGGCACCACCTCGCGCACCCGGGCCGCGGCGTCCGCACCGGCCGGGACGGGGGCGAAGTACACGGCCGCTTCGGCCGCTTCGGCCGCGGCCTGCGCGGTACGCGGCCACTCGACCCGGTGCAGGGCGGCGGACGCGCCGCCGGAGGCGGCGGCGAGCTGTGCCTCGGAGACCGGGCGCGAGACCAGCGACTCCACGGTCGCCACGGGCGCGCCCGTCTCGTCGGCGACCATGATCGCCGAGACCTCGTCCCCGCGGACCCGGCGGATGTGCACGCGCAGCACGGAAGTACCGGCCGCGTGCAGGGTGACCCCGTTCCAGGAGAACGGCAGCAGCGTCGCCCCCTCGGCGGCGCCGTCGCCGCCGAGCAGGTCCGCGTGCATCGCGGCGTCCAGGAGCGCGGGGTGGAGCCCGAAGAGGGCCGCGTCGCCGTGCGCCGTCTCGGGGAGCGCCACCTCGGCGAACACGTCGTCGCCCTGGACCCAGGCGGCCTTCAGGCCCTGGAACACCGGGCCGTACGCGTACCCGCGCTCCAGCAGCCGGTCGTACGCGCCGCTCACGTCGAGCGAGGTCGCGCCGGCCGGCGGCCACTGGGACAGGTCGAACGCGGGAGCCGGGGCGCCCGGGACCACCGTGCCGTAGGCGTGGCGGGTCCAGGGGGCGTCCGGGGCGGATCCGCGGGAGTGGATGGAGATCGACCGGGCGTCCGAGGAGTCCGGGGCGCCGACCCGCACCTGGAGGGCGACGCCTCCGCGGGCGGGCACGATCAGCGGGGCTTCGAGCAGCAGCTCCTCGATCCGGTCGCAGCCGACCTGGTCGCCGGCCCGGACGGCCAGCTCCACGAAGCCGGTGCCCGGCAGCAGGATCGAGCCGAGGACGTCGTGGTCGGCCAGCCAGGGCTGGGTGTCGACGGAGAGCCGGCCGGTCAGGACGACCTCGCCGGAGTCAGCCGCCGGGAGCGCGGCGCTGAGCAGCGGGTGCCCGACCGCTTCGAGTCCGGCGGAGCCGAGCCCGGCGCCGGCGCCGGCGGCCGCCCCTTCCAGCCAGTACCGCTGGTGCTGGAAGGCGTACGTCGGCAGCTCGGACCAGCGGTCCTCGGCGGCCGCGTAGAACGCCGTCCAGTCGACGGGCGCACCGGTGGTGTGGAGCTGCGCGAGGGCGGAGAGGAGGGAGTGCGCCTCGGGGCGGTTCTTGCGCAGGGCCGGCTCGACGACGGCGCTGTCGTCGGAGTCGGAGTCGGTGTCGGCGGCGGCGTCGTTTGCGACGGTGTCGAGGGTCGTACGGGTGAGGGCCGTCAGGACGGCGTCGGGGCCGAGTTCGAGGAACCGGCCGACGCCCTTGGTGTGCAGGTGGTGGACGGTGTCGGAGAAGCGGACGGCTTCGCGGAGGTGGCGGGTCCAGTAGTCGGGGGTGCCCCAGTCCTCGC
>NZ_JBFAZJ010000075.1:0-10302 GCF_040681715.1 Streptomyces sp. NPDC051582 | reverse complement strand
CCGCTCCGGCCCGAGGAGGCCCTCGCCCTCTTCGACGCGGCCTGCGCCTCCGGCCGGCCCGCCACCGTCCCGCTCCACGTCAACCGCACCGCCCTCCAGGCGCGCGCGGACCGGCTGCCCGCGCTCCTGCGGCCCGCCACCACCCCCGCCCAGCGCCGTACCGCCGGGGCCAAGGCCACCGAGACGGAGCTCATCTGGCTCCGGATCGGCCAGGCGTCGCAGGACGAGCAGGAAGCGGCCCTGCGCGAGCTCGTGCAGCGTCGGGCCGCCCACCTCCTGGGACACGCGAGCCCCACCGCCATCGACGTCGAGCGGGGCTTCCTGGAGTCCGGCTTCGACTCGCTCAGCGCGATGGAGCTGCGCAACGCCCTCATGAAGGACACCGGGCTCCGGCTGTCCCCGATGGTGGTGTTCGACAGCCACAGCCCGGCCCAGCTGGCCAAGGTGCTGCTGGCCGAGTATGCCGAGCAGGGCCCCGGTACGACGGCCGCCGCGGCCGTCGCCCCCACGCCCACCGCCACCGCCGCCGCCCCCCGGCCGGCCCGGGGCGCGGGGGAGACCCTGCGCGACCTCTTCCACGGCGCCGTGGTCGCCGGCCGCGCCGACAAGGGCTTCGACCTGCTGCGCGCGGCGGCGGCCGTCCGGCCGTCCTTCGAGGCGGCGGCCGAACTGGAACGCGTACCGGCCGCGGCGCGGCTCGCGGACGGAGACGGTGGCGAAGGCCCGCACCTGATCTTCGTCAACACGCCGATGGCGACGGGCGGGGCGTACCAGCACGCGCGGCTCGTCTCCCACCTCCAGGGCAAGCGGAAGGTCTCCGCCCTGCCCATCCTCGGCTTCGACGCGAGCGAGAGCCTGCCGGCCACTCCGCAAGCGGCGGTCGAGGGCCTGGCCCGTACCGTCCTGGAAGCGGCGGGCGACGAGCCGTTCGTCCTGATCGGCTACTCCTCCGGCGGCACCCTCGCGTACGCCACCGCCGGGCACCTGGAGCGCGCGTACGGCATCCGCCCGCACGGCGTGGTCCTGCTCGACACGTACAACGTCCACGACGGCGAGAGCGAGGGCGTCCCGATGGACGGGCTGGCGCTCGGCATGTTCGACAAGGAAGCGGCCTTCGGGGAGTTCGACACCACCCGGCTCTCGGCCATGGGCCGCTGGGTGGAACTCGTACCGCACCTGCCCCTCGACTCCGTCGCGGCCCCCGTCCTGTTCGTCCAGTGCACCCAGTCCTTCGTACCGGACGGCGACGACCCCTCGCCCGAACTCACCCAGGGCAAGGCCCAGCCCTGGGAGAGCGCCCACACGCTGCGTCCCGTCGCCGCGAACCACTTCACGATCGTCGAGGAGCGCGCGCAGGACACCGCCCGCGTGCTTGAGGACTGGCTCGTCTCGGACGCCCTCGACGGAGCACAGACCGCCCGCCCGACCACCACCCAGAAAGCGATGTGAGACGACGGTGGCACTCAAACCCAAAGGCACCGTGCCCTTCGGCCCGTACGAGACCTGGTACCAGGTCACCGGTGACCTCCAGTCGGAGCAGCCCGCGCTCGTCGTCGTCCACGGCGGGCCCGGCAGCACCCACGACTACCTGAAGAACCTGAAGGAGCTGGCGGCGCACACCGGCCCGGTCGTCCTGTACGACCAGCTGGGCAACGGCGGCTCCACCCACCTGCCCGACAAGGGGGCCGACTTCTGGACCCCCGACCTGTTCGCCGACGAGCTGGAGAACCTGGTCGCGCGCCTCGGCATCGCCGACAACTACGTCCTGTTCGGACAGTCCTGGGGCGGTCTCCTCGTCACCAAGTACGCGGCCGCCCGCCCGGCCGGCCTGCGCGGCCTGGTCATCGCCAACGCCCCGGCCTCGTACCCGCTGTGGCTGGAGGAGGCGCAGCGCTTGCGCGCCGACCTGCCGCCCGGCGTCAACGAGACGCTGCTGCGCCACGAGGCCGCGGGCACCACGGACAGCGACGAGTACCACAACGCGATGCGCCCCTTCTACGAGAAGCACGTGTGCCGGCTCAAGCCGTGGCCGCGGGACTACCTGGCCTCGTTCTACGAGGTCTACAACGACCCGACGGTGTACTACGCGATGAACGGCCCGAGCGAGTTCCACGTCAACGGCACCCTCAAGGACTGGTCGGTCGTCGACCACTGCCCGCAGGTGGACGTTCCGACGCTGCTGATCTCCGGCCGGTACGACGAGGCGACCCCGGCGACGGTGCAGCCGTTCCAGGACCTGATCCCCGACGTCCGGTGGGTGATCTTCGAGGAGTCCAGCCACCTCCCGCACCTGGAGGAGCCGGAGCTCTTCCAGCAGGTGATGAGGGAGTTCCTCGGTTCGCTGGCGGACACGAAGCAGAAGGAGGGGGCGGGTCATGGAGCCGTCTGACCGTACGGGCAGCGCGTTGGTCTTCCCCGGCATGGGCCCCGTCCCGTTCGCCGAGGTCGCCAAGTTCATGCTGGTCAACCCGTTCGCCCGCAAGCTCTTCGCGGAGGCGGACGAGGTCCTCGGCTACTCGCTCTTCGAACGGTTCAAGGAGGCCGAGGGCGACTACTCGGAGGCCGCCCAGGTGGCGTTCCTCGTGAACTGCCTCGCCCTCGCCCTGTGGGTGGAGCACGAGTTCGAGGAGCAGCCGGCCTTCTGCACCGGCCTGAGCTTCGGCGAGAAGGCCGCCGCCGTGCACTCCGGGGCGCTGTCGTTCGCCGACGGCGTCCGCTTCACGGCACGTTTCGCCCACACCCTCGACGCGTACTTCGCCGAGGAGCACCCGGAGGAGGTCGCCACCCAGTCCTTCGCGCGCACCCCGCGGGCCCGGCTGGACGAGGTGCGGGCCGAGCTGACCGAGCAGGGGGAGTGGCACGACGTCACCTGCGTCGTGGACGAGGACTTCGCGATGCTCACCCTGCGCAAGTCCCGCCTGGAGTGGCTCCAGCAGCGGCTTCGGGCGCTCGGCGGCATGCCGCTGTACGTCATGGAGCCGCCGCTGCACTCGCCCGCGTTCGGAGGGCTGCGCCGACGGGTCGAGGAGGAGGTACTGGCGGGGCTGACGCTGCGCGACCCGCACCTGCCGGTCGTCGCAGACCAGGACGGGGCGGTGCTCACGACGGGCGAGGAGGTACGGAACCTGCTGCTGGACGGCTGCGTCCGGCCGGTCGACTGGCCGGGCGTGCTCGGCTCGCTGCGCGACAAGGGCGTCGGAACCCTCTACGTGGCCGGGCAGGACGCCCTGTTCGGCCGGGTGGGGGCGGCGACCCGCAACTTCAAGGTCGTACCCGTCAACCCCCGGCTGGCCATGCGGCCGCGCCGCCGGACCGCGACCGCCGCCTGAGGGCGGCGGCCGAGGCCGCGGCGGCGCGGGCTCCGCAGTGGTCAGCGGTTGGCCGCCTCGGACATCTTGCCGATCTGCTCCCACAGCACCGCGGGGGTGGCGAAGGTGTCCAGGGACAGCGCCTCGTCCACGAAGCGGACGTCGTACGACTGCTCCAGGGAGCCCAGCAGCTCGACGACCCCGAGGGAGTCCAGCCCCACGGCCCGCAGATCGGTGTCGGCCTCAAGCGGCTCGTCCGCACTGAGGAACGGCAGGTACTCCCGCAGGAGTTCCTCGAAGTTGTTGTCCCAACCCTTGTCCCAGCCCATGGTGACCCCAGTCTTTTCCGCTGTGTCGGTCGTCGTTTCGACGTTTCCCAAGCACGTGACGCTAGGACGGCCGAACAGACCCCCGGAACCCCGGCCTGACCCCTAATCCGCCAATCCACCAGCCCGCGAAGAAATCACACATCTCTTTCGGATCCTTCGGAGTGATCATGTCTGACACCAAGCGCCAGGCCTTGTACGAGCGCTTCCGCCGCGGGCTGGCCCTGTCCCCCGACCGCCCCGCGCTGCGGATCGGCGCCGAGTCGTACACGTACCGGGAGCTGCACGAACAGGCCCTCACCTGGGCCGGCTCCCTGGGCTCCGCGAAGGTCGTCGGCGTCCTCGCGGGCAAGAGCGTGACCGCGTACGCCGGCATCCTCGGCGGGCTCTACGCGGGCGCCACCGTCGTCCCCCTGCACCCCGACTTCCCGGCGGCCCGCACGGCCCGCATGCTCGAACTCTCCGCCGCGGCGGCCCTGATCGTCGACGCCCAGGGCCGGGCCGCCCTGGGCGACGTGGACATCCCCCTCGTGGAGCCGGACCCGGCGCTCGCCCTCCCGGAGCCCCGCGAGGCCGATCCGGCGGACGTGGCCTACATGCTGTTCACGTCGGGCTCCACGGGCCGCCCGAAGGGCGTGCCGATCAGCCACGGCAGCACGCACCACTACTTCGAGCTCCTCGACGCCCGCTACGGCTTCACCCCCGAGGACGTCTTCACGCAGACCTTCGACCTGAACTTCGACTGCGGCATGTTCGACCTGTTCTGCGCCTGGGGCGCGGGCGGAGTCGTCGACGTCGTACCGCCGAGCGCCTACCTGAACATGCCCGCGCACCTCGAAAAGCGCGGGATCAGCGTCTGGTTCTCCACCCCCAGCGCCATCGGTCTGATCCGCCGCATGGGCGGCCTGAACCCGGGTGCTCTGCCCACCCTCCGCTGGAGCTTCTTCGCGGGGGAGGCCCTGCGCTGCCAGGACGCCGCCGACTGGCAGGCCGCCGCGCCCGGTTCCACCCTGGAGAACATCTACGGGCCGACCGAGCTCACCGTCACCATCACCGGCTACCGCTGGGACCCGCGGACCTCGCCCGGCCAGGCGGTCAACGGCCTCGTCCCGATCGGAGCCGTCCACGCCGGCCACGACCACGTCCTGCTCGACGAGGACGGCGCCGAGACCGAGGTCGAGGGCGAGCTGCTGATCACCGGCCCGCAGATGGCCACCGGCTACCTCGACCCGCAGGACGACGCCGGCCGCTTCGTCGAACGCGACGGCCGCGTCTGGTACCGCACGGGCGACCGGGTCCGCCGGCTGGCCGGCGGGGACCTGATCTACCTCGGCCGCCTGGACTCCCAGGTCCAGGTCCAGGGCTGGCGGGTCGAACTCGCCGAGGTCGACCACGCCCTGCGCGCCTGCGAGGGCGTGGAGGACGTGGTCACGGTGGCGCGCCCGGTGGACGGCAGCACGGAACTCGTCGTCTTCTACACCGGCGCGGTCCGCCCCGCCGCGGAACTGGCCCGCAGCCTGCGCGAGGTCCTCCCGCACGGCATGCTCCCCCGCCGCTTCGAACACGTCCCGGAGTTCCCCCTGAACTCCAACCGCAAGGTGGACCGCCCGGTCCTCGCGGCCCGGGCCGAATCCCTCCTCACCCCCCGCCGCAAGGCCGCCTGACCCCGAACGGCCCCACCGACCACCGACCGCGTCGCTGGGGCCGTTCGCCCGCGCGCCGGTGTCCTCCACCGATGGACCGAGACCGCCGGACGGGTCAGGCGGTGGCCGGTTGCAGGGGGAGGGGCTCCAGGCCCATCGGGAGGTCGCCCCGCGAGGTGATCTGGAGCTTGCGGTAGACGCGGGTGAGGTGTTGTTCGACCGTGCTGACCGTCAGGTAGAGCTTCGCCGAGATCTCGCGGTTGGTCAGGCCCTGGGCCGCCAGTGTGGCCACCCGCTGCTCCGAGCTGCTGAGCTTCGGCGTCGTTTCGGTCCCCGGGGTCTGCGCCGGGGTGCCCGGGGCGCGGTCCCGGGCGGGGGCGGCCGCCAGGGGGGCGTCCGGGAGGATCTCCCGGCACAGGGCCGTGGCCTCCGCCTCCTTCGCCAGGTTCCACGCCGAGCGGATCATCGCGCTGCCCTTCGCCGGCGCACCGTCCGCCTGCAAAGCCCGCCCCAGCTCCGCCATCGCCCGCGCCGCCTCCACCCGGTCCCCGGAGCGGTGCAGGGCGTCCACCGCCTGCCCCAGGACGGCCGTACGCCGCTTGGGATCGCCGGTCAGCGCCTTGATGCGGAGCGAGACGCCCCGTACGTACGGCCGCTGCGCATCCGCCATCGCCAGCTGCCGGAGCGCGAGCTGCTCGGCCCGCGAACCCTCGCCCAGCCGCAGCAGCGCCTCCGCGGCGTCCGTGCGCCACGGCAGGAACGCCGGCCGGTCCACCCGGCCGTCCTCCATGAGCCGGCCGGCCTCCAGGAAGTCGGCGAGCGCCGCGTGCGGCTGATTGACCGCCAGCCGGTACAGGCCGCGGGCCCGCAGGAACGCCGGCCCGTGCAGGCCGGTGAGCAGCCCCTTCGGCACCTGCCGGTCCGCGAACCGGGAGGCCTCCGTGAAACGGCCCATCACCGTGCACGCCCGGATCAGCACCGCCGCCGGCGCGCACGGGAAGCTCCCGCCGCGCTCCGGCAGAACCTCCAGAGCCGCCGTCGCGTGCACGTACGCACCCTGCGGATCGCCCATCCGCAGCAGCGCCTCGGCGTGCAGCGCGGCGAACACCGCGCTCCAGCCCGGCGCCTGGCAGCGCCGGGCCTCCTCCAGCAGGTTCCGGCTCCACGGCACGGCCCGCTCGGGATGCTCCGAGCAGAGCAGCGACCGCAGGGCCTGGGCGAGCGGCGCCACCGTGGCATCGGTCAGCCGGGCCGAGTGCAACAGCCGCTCGCTCACCGCGGCCGCGGTGTCCACCAGGGTGTCCAGCGGGGAGGCGGCGGGCTCGCCGACGGCAGCCGGCAGCAGCGCGGCCGCCTCGGTCACCTGCCCCTGCGCGAGCAGCAGCCCGGCCAGCGGCTGCACCTGCTCGGCGTCCAGCAGCCCGGCCCGCGCCGCCTCCAGCAGCTCGCCCAGCCGACGCTCCGCGGCCGCCGGATCGAAGCGGGCCGTGATCTGCGCGAGCCGCACCAGGACCCCGCGCCGCACGTGCTCGTCGTCCCGCCCCTGCGCGGCGAGCTCCAGCAGCCGCGCCGCCTCGCGCGCGTCGCCCCGTACGAGGAGCTCCTCGGCCGCGTCCCGCAGTACGGCGACCTCCGCCGGACCGCAGTCCGGGGCCCGGCCCTCGGCGCGGGCGGCCAGCAGGTGCCCGGCCACGGCGAGCACCGGCCCCCGGTCCTCGCCCAGCACCCGGGCGGCGTCGCGGTGCAAGGCGGTCCGCAGCTGCGGACCGCACTCCTCCAGGGCCGCCGCGCGAGCCGCGGGGTGGCGGAACCGCAGGGCCTCCACCGGGCCGTCCGACACGTCGTGCGACCGGCCGTCCGGCGAGCCGTCCAACAGACCCGAGGCCTCCAGCGCGGCCAGCCCGCGCCGGGCCGCCGCCGTGTCGAGGCCGGTCAGCCGGGTCACGCGGGCGGCGGTCGCCTGCTCGCCGAGCAGTGCCGCCGCGCGGGCCAGCGCGAGCCCGTCCGGCCCGCTGCGGCGCAGGCACGTGGCGACGGCCTGGGCGAACGGCCCGCCGGGCTCGGGGGAGGGGAGCGAGGGTGCGACCGGTGCGGGACCCTGCCGCCCGGCCCCTTCCCACCCGGCCTCCTCCCACCCGGCCCCTTCCCACCCGGCCACCTCCTCCACGAGCGCGCGCAGCAGCAGCGGATTGCCCCCGCTGATCCCGTACAGCTCGGCGGCGACCGCGGATTCCTCCGGCAGGCCCCGTACGAGGGCCACCTCGGCCGCGGTCAGCCGCTCCAGCCGCATCCGCCGGAAGTGCGGCTGGCGCATCAGCTCGGTGGTGAACGCCGGGTCCTGGGCCGGGGCGTGCACGGCGCCGGCCACCACCACGAGGACCGGGGCGCAGCGCGCGTGCCGGGCCAGGTACTGCACGTACTGCAACGACTCGCGGTCGGCGTACTGGACGTCGTCGACGCAGAGCACGACCGGGCAGTCCAGGCTCAGTTCGCGCAGCTCCGCGCAGAACGCCTGCATCGCCTCGACCCGCGAAGGCGCCCCGGGGCCCTCGGAGGGCTTCGGCAGGGCGAAGACCTGCTCGCTGTTGACGAGCTGGCGCAGCACGCCGAGCGGCACCTGCCGCTCCTCGGGCGCGCCGACCGCGTAAAGGACCAGCGCGCCGGAGGCGGCGGCCCGTTCGGCGACGAGGTCGACGAGCGCGCTCTTGCCGCATCCCGTGCCGGCTTCGATCAGGACGATCCGGGACTGCCCCGCGAAGCAGTCCGCGAGCGCCGTCTCCAGGAGTTCGATTCCGGCTTCCCTGCCCGTCAATGTCATAGCCGCCCCCGCGATTCGTCGGTCCACCCCACCGGTCCACCTACCGGTCCACCCACCCCTGACGCAGGACAGGATGGAGCCCGTGCGCTACAGAGCAGGTCGAGGTGAAGCGGAGATCGGGACGGAAACCGGCCAAGGCGGTCGCGCGAGGACGCGTCAGGGAGCCGGCTGTACGCAGAGCAGACCTGCGTCGCGCATTTCCTCGACCCAGATGTCGAGATCGGCCCGCGCGTTTTCCGGTGCGGTGTTCCACAATTCGGCGAGCATGCCGGCGGCGATTTCCGCATCGCCGTCGTGGCGGCGCAGCAGGATCCACATGGCGGTGCCCACCGGACCGCACCGGAAACGGCCCGCGCCGGATCCGGAACCGCCAACGGAGCCCGGGCCGGAGCCGGAGCCGGAGCCGGAGCCGGAGCCCGGGCCCGCACCGGCACCCGCACCGGCCGCGTACGCGGCGTGCAGCTCCAGACAGCCGTCCGCGTCCACGGAAGCGGCCACCACACCAGGCGTCGGTCGGACGCGCACGGCCACCTCCACTGCCGGATCCGAGACGTGTCGGCAGCAGCCGATCGAGGACACCTCAAGCTATGGGCGAACGCCCGCCGGATCCATGGCGGGCGCAGCACTCTGGGGTGGCGGCTTCGGCCGACCCCCTACGGAGGGGTCATGGCACCGGGCCGTAGATAGGGGGAGCGAAGGGCCGCGCCACCGGCCGATCCGGCGGAATACCGACCCCATTCCGGCGGGAATGGACGTACGCGCGCAGCGCCATCGGGGCGATCAGCTGGGCGGCGTCCGAATTCTCCGGGTCAAACCGGCTCGCCTCCGCTTGGCCGAATGCCGTGCGGGCTGCCGGTCGAAAGGCGGGGCGAAATACCGGGTGCCCTGATTTTGCTCCCGGGCCCGCCCCGGCCTGACCGGTTCCGCACCCGTTCCGCAGTCCTTCCGCAGCCGGTCTGCACCCGTTCTCCACCGGTCCTCAAGCCGCCCTGGACGCGATCGCGAGCGCGTCCGCGCCGGGCGCCGAGAGCCGGTGCGGCGGCTCAACGGGCGGTCGAGTCTGACGCGATCGCGGTTCGCGAGGCTGACCCCTGCCCTGCTCATCCTCGGAGGTACCAGGTGAATCCGCCCACGCCCGTCATCACCGACGCCGTCCCCAGCCAGAGCGGGACAGGGTCCAAGGAAGGGCCCAAGGAAGTACGCCGCCTCGACCGGGTGATCATCCGTTTCGCCGGTGACTCGGGTGACGGCATGCAGCTCACCGGCGACCGCTTCACCTCGGAGACGGCCTCCTTCGGGAACGACCTCTCCACGCTGCCGAACTTCCCGGCCGAGATCCGCGCCCCCGCCGGCACCCTGCCGGGCGTCTCCTCGTTCCAGCTGCACTTCGCCGATCACGACATCCTGACGCCGGGCGACGCCCCGAACGTACTGGTGGCCATGAATCCGGCGGCGCTGAAGGCGAACATCGCGGACGTCCCGCGCGGCGCCGAGATCATCGTCAACACCGACGAGTTCACCGACCGCAGCATGACCCGCGTCGGCTACGCGACGTCCCCGCTGGAGGACGGTTCCCTCGACGCGTACCAGCTGCACCCGGTGCCGCTGACGTCCCTGACGATCGAGGCGCTGAAGGACTTCGGGCTCTCCCGCATGGAGGCCGGCCGCAGCAAGAACATGTTCGCGCTGGGGCTGCTGAGCTGGATGTACCACCGGCCCACCGAGGGCACGGAGGCGTTCCTGCGGCAGAAGTTCGCGAAGAAGCCGAACATCGCCGAGGCGAACGTGGCCGCCTTCCGGGCCGGCTGGAACTTCGGCGAGACCACCGAGGACTTCGCCGTCTCGTACGAGGTGGCCCCGGCGACCCGCGCCTTCCCGGCCGGTACGTACCGCAACATCTCCGGGAACCTGGCCCTGTCGTACGGCCTGATCGCGGCGAGCCGGCAGGCGGACCTTCCGCTGTACCTCGGTGCGTACCCGATCACCCCGGCGTCGGACATCCTGCACGAGTTGAGCAAGCACAAGAACTTCGGCGTACGGACCTTCCAGGCCGAGGACGAGATCGCCGGCATCGGTGCGGCCCTCGGCGCGGCCTTCGGCGGCGCGCTCGGAGTGACCACCACCTCGGGCCCCGGCGTTGCCCTGAAGTCGGAAACGATCGGGCTCGCGGTCTCCCTGGAGCTGCCGCTGCTGATCGTGGACATCCA
>NZ_JBFAZJ010000074.1:0-10793 GCF_040681715.1 Streptomyces sp. NPDC051582 | reverse complement strand
CAACACCTCATCGCCACCTGGACCGGGACCTGCCCCACCTGCCGACAACCGGCCCCATGGCAGACCTACGACACCACCTAACAAAGCACTACTAGCCGGTGCCCCATTGATCTTTCGAGCGTCGGCCCGACCCATGGCACCACGACGCCCTCAGGTCCGGATGTCCGCATGGCCGTGCAGTGCGGTCCGCGGCACAGGTGGCCGGGGCAGCGTGCCCCCGTTACGTTCCCGTCGTACCTGGGAGCAGAAGCACATCAGCGAGGAGTGAGGGTGATTCGAGTCGCGGTCGTCGACGACGAAGCGCTGGTCCGCGTCGGACTGCGGACGATCCTGGAGTCCGCCGACGACATCGGGGTGGTGGTCGAAAGCGGCAGCGAAGGTGCGGTGTCGGCGGTCCTGTCCCATCGCGTGGACGTCTTGCTCCTCGACATCCGGATGCCCGGGGTCGACGGCATGTCCGTCCTGCGTCACATCGTCGCCGCGCCGGGAGCCCCGGTGGTGGCCATGCTGACCGGCTTCGGCCTGGACGAGTACGTCGAGGAGGCGCTGCGGACGGGGGCTACGGGGTTCCTGCTCAAGAACTCGGGTCCCGAGGAACTGATCCAGGCGGTGCGGACGCTGGCGCGCGGTGGCCCGGTGCTGGCCCCTGAGGCGGCCACGACGGTCATCGCCGGCTACCTCGCCGGGGGCGACGGCGACGCGGCACGACGCGTGGGTCGGCTGAGCGGGCGCGAGCTCGAAGTCCTCGCCCAGGTGGGTGCCGGATGCACCAACCGTGACATCGCCGCGCGCATGCAGTTGGCGCACGGAACCGTCAAGGACCACGTCAGCGCGATCCTGGCGAAACTGGGCGGCCTGAACCGCGTCCAAGCCGCAGTCCTGGCCGAACGGGCCAAGCTGTTGCGGCCCGAGCGGACCGGCAGGTGACCGGTCCGGCCCTCCGATCCACAGAGCGTAGGCCCCGGCTGGTTCCCCTGGCTGTTGGTGCGGATCCCCGGCCGTTGGCGCCGGAGCGCAAGGCTAGCGGCGGCGCGTCCGCGCGCGGGCGAAGTCGGTTGGGCGGCTGGCGGGCAAGAAGTGGACTGCCCCTCTTGGGGGCCTTGTGCGACAGCCTGCTGACCGACTTCACGAGTGATACCGCTTCCAGCGTCAGCCTCTCGGTCGCCGCGACCTGCTCACTGTTCCTGCGCAACACGGTGCCGGAGGTGGCGCTCCTGGTCACCCTTTCGGCCTACTTCCTCGGGTGCCTCAACCTCACACCGCTGATCGCCCTGTACTACGTGGCCGCGCGCCGCGGCCCCGTGGTCGTCGGCTGGGCAGCGGCAGCAGTGACCGCCGTGGTCTTCGGACTGGCCGGCTCCGCTACGGGCGAGCTGTCCTTCGCGTTCAGCCTGGACAACCTTGACGCCAGCGCACCCCTGGAGTGCTGTACGGGGCCCATACTCGCCGTCGTCATCGGCCGATCGGCGCGGTCCCGGTGGAAACAGCTCAAAGAAGCAGAAGCACGCCAAGAACTGGAGAGTCGGCTGCTGGCCGAACAAGTGCGGGTGGCGGAACGCTCCTCCCTCGCGCGGGAGATGCATGACGTCGTGTCCCACAAGGTCAGCCTGATCAGCCTCCAGGCCGGTGCGCTCCAGGTCGGCCAGCCCGACGACAAGAACGTCAAGGACAGCGCCCAACTGATCCACGAGTTGGCCGCCCAGACCGTCACCGAGCTGCACCACATGCTCGGCGTACTGCGCCCAGCCGAAGACCCAGCCGCCGCGGGCCATGCCTGCGGCCCAGGGCTGGCCGGCCTCGCCGACCTCGTACGAATGAGCGGAGGGCCGGTCCAACTGGAGATGCCCGAAGAGTGGCCGGACGTCCCCGAAACCGTGCAGCGCGCCGCCTACCGCACCGTTCAGGAGGCTCTGACCAACATCGGCAAACACGCGCCAGGTTCAACGGTGAAGGTCGACGTCACCGTGACAGCCGCCAGCCTGCGCATCGAGGTCCGCAACGGGCCTCCAGCAGGGCCGGCACGGCCGCCCGGGATGCCGGGAGGAGGGCGGGGCCTGTCGGGGCTGGCGGAACGCGCCAGTCTGCTGGGAGGCGAGTTCACCGCCGAACCCGGCCTCGACGGCGGATTCGCCGTCGAGGCCTCCTACCCGCTGCCCCAGCCAGACCCCCGCCCCGGACTCCGTGGGCACTGACGTGGAGGCGGCGGGGGCTCCGGCCGCCCGCTTCGATGCCCGCTACCGAGGGTTCGAGGGCGGGACCGGCCCGGATGCCGCATACCGAATCGAGCCGCACCCCTGTGCCGTCGGCCCGCCATCCCCCAGTGGACGGCGGGCCGACCGTTGCTCTGACAGCGGATCCAACGTCACCAGCCCGTCATTACCGTGCCAAGGGCAAACGGCACGGCGATCAGGACCAGTGCCCGCAGAACCGTCCGGGTCAGGCCGCTCGCGGTCAAACGGGAGGCAGTGAAGGCGGCGGTGAGCGCCATGGGGAAGAGCAGGGGTATCGCGTCCCACACATCTGGGCGTGCCCCGCCCACCAAGGCGGCCGTCCATGAGCCTGCGAGCCCCGCCAGCACGGCGAGGAACGTTTTGCCTGCGGTGAACCAGTCCCGCTCCATCAGCTCCAGCAGTTCGCCGCAGCGGGTTCCCGCTCGATATCTCCGCACGGCGAATACGGCGAAGGCGACGAGCACGAGGGCCCCTGCACCGAGAGACACCCAGCGCACGATGGCTGCAGTGGTGTGCATGTTCATCTCACCAGCCGTTCCTTCTTGCGCTGTTTCACCAGCAGTTCTTGATGACCCCGTCGACGCCGAGGATCTCCGCGGCGATGCCGCCGAGCCCCGAGCCCGCCTCTTCGAAGATCTCGGCGATCCCCTTCTTGAACGTCTTGCCCATCTTCTTCTTCGACCGGATCTTGTTGACGATCTTCGCGGCACCACCGAGCTTGTCGATGGCCTTCTTCACCTTGTAGACCTTGCCGAGGGCGAAGATGTTGGAGCCCACAGCGAGGAGGATGCCGCGTGCACAGCCGCCAGCGCTGAAGGAGCGCTTGTGGCGGCCGCCCTCGGCCTTCACCGAGTCGTGTTCCTCCAGCCACTGAACGGTCGCCGCGTCTCCCTGCGCCAGCACTTCGTCGGGGATCGCACTGATGAGTTTCAGCGCCTCCTCGATGCCGGCCAGGTTCTGCTCATCGGTACCCGCCATCTCCTCCTGAGCCCCGACCGTGGCCAGGACGAGGGAGGAGGACGGGACAGCCGGCGCCACTGCCGCAGCATGTGCGGCGCCGGTCGTGGCGAGGACCGCGGAGGCGGCGAGGAGGGCCACAGCGGCGGCGCGGCGGCGCAGCGGGGCACCACTGTGGGAGTTGATGAAAGCGGACATGCTGAATATTCCCTAACGTGCAGTGAAGCAGCCGCGATCGCGTGCTTTCGGTAAGCGCGGGGTCGCGGAGCGGCGTTTGCACCCCGGGCCATGCGCCGGGGGCAGGGCAGATGCCCCACAGCCTGAGAGCCGGATTGAGCCGGACACTCGGCGAGCGGACCTGCTTGATGATCATCGGCGGCAGTCGTTACGACCCGCCATCCCCCGAACAGCGGGAACACCCCCGCCGAACAGCGGGGGCAATCGCACGCCTGCTCCGCACAGCCCTTCCCTGGATTGCCTCGCGGCCCCCGACAGCGTTGAGGGCCGCCGTTCCGGGCTGCACAGGAAACTGTCCGAACGCACGGGGATACGGGCAAGCCGCTGCGCCCCACACCTCCGCGTCAGAGGGCTGACCGCCGCGGCAGGCATCACACATGATGCGTTGTCAGGACTTCAATCGCTGGAACCCCGCAGCCCACCCACTGAAGGTCTGCGGCGATGACGCCCGCACTACCATCGCCTCCCTCACTGCACACGCCGGCCACTCCTTTGGTCCAGATCAACCCGTGCCTGACGCAGACGCCCTGGCGGCGGTGCGCCGCGGACAAGGGCATCCTCCTGCAGTCCTGGGGACCACTCGGCCACGGCGGGACCCTCCTGGAAGAGCCCGTGACGCGCCGCGTCGCCGAGAGCCACGGCAGGACCGCGGGCCAGACCGTGCTGCGCTGGCACCTCGACAACGGGCTGGTGCCGATCCCCAAGACGGTGCGCCCCAGGCGCCTCGCAGAGAACCTGGACGTCTTCGACTTCCGGCTGACGCACGAAGACCACAAGGCCCTCGCCTCGCTCGCCGGCACCCAGGAAACAATGGACCCCGACACCCACGAGGAATTCTGAGACAGTGGTCGTTTCGACCAGGACACGCACACGGACCGCCGAGCTCCTTTCCCAAGTTCCTGGCCGACTGCACCGTCATCGGAAGGGCACTGATCCAGTTCGGCGACACCACCGACGGCTTCACCACGAACCTCACGGTCTGCTTCCCCGCCACATGCCCGAACGAGAACCTGGAGCACCGCCTGCGCCACTTAGCCGTGGAATTCCGCCGCTGGATCCTCGCCGCCCGGAGCCCCCGCGGCCGAACCCCGCCCTCGCCCTCGACGCCTAGGGACGACTTGTCTTCGACCGGGCGGGATCGTACGAGCACACTTCCGACTACGCCGTCCCCTGGTGGCGCCTCATCGTCCTCCGCTCCCTCCTCCTGGCCCGCCTCGGCGAAATGCGCCGCCACCGACGCGCAGGACCGGGCCCTCACCGAACTCCCCGCGAGCCTGCCCCGCATCTGGTAGTTCTCTGATCAGCCATGCGCAGACCGTACGCGGGACCAGTGACAGTGAGGGCGCCAGGCCGGCACCTGCGAAAGGCGTGACGACGGCAGCCCCCAGGGTGGGCAACTTCCGAGCGTGCAGCAGGCACCGTCTGCGCGGTGGTGCGGCTGTCACGCCCCCGAACTCTCCCTGGTGACAGTCCTCTGCCCTACGTGGAGGGGAAGGTCACTTCATTCCGATAGAGGGGCATCGTGTTGTCGGCGTCGGTGAGGCTGGACGGCGCGGGGGTGATGTTGCCCGAACTCTTGGAGAGGTCGTTGGGATCTCCAGTGATGTTGCCCTGCAGAGTCATGGCGGAGAAGACGAAGGGGAGCCCGTTGGCGGCGAGCGGCTCCGGCCCGTCCATCACTTGGAAGTGGAGATGGGGACCATCGCTGTTGCCCGAGTTCCCAAGTTGGCCGATCTGCACCCCAGCCGAGAGTTCCTGTCCGACGTGCACTCGGCCTTTGATCGAGCCCGGTTTCAGGTGTGCGTACAGGACGTACTCGCCTGTGGAGAGTTTTTCCACGACATGGTTTCCGGGGTACGCGTCGAGGGGGAGGTTTTCGGGATCCTTTCCCGGCTTCTCATCGGGCAGGTTGTCGACGATCGAGACGACCCGTCCTGCTGCGGCCGACTTCACAGGGGCGCCGTAGAAGCGGTAACTGCTCAACTCGTCGACCGGGCCGGTGTAGGTCCGGCTCTTTGAGTCCAGTTGCACGAAGTCGACGGCGAATCGTTCGGCGAACCGGGCTTCCCCGTTCAACGGGTTCCCGGCAGCCCGATGGGCAGTGACCTCGTTGCAGCATCCGTTGCCGTCGATCCAGCGTGCGCCATCGAGCGGCGAGTTCAGGACGACTGCGTGCCGGTCGGGAACCGAAAGCGGGGCAACCGGCTCCGTGAGGTTTTGGGGGACGACACTGTCCGGCTCAGAAAACGTCGCCGAGATGCTGTGGGTGAGGCGCAACGGGAACGACGTGCCGTCCGGGACGATCACATCCAGCCATACGCGGCCCTGTTGCCCGGCGGAAAGCCGGTCGCTCGGTGCGGCGCCGGGACTTCCGCCCGTCGGCCTGTACGCGGCTCTGAGGGAGTCCCCGGCGAGCTTCAGCAGCGTGCGCCCGGTGTGGGGGTCCTGCACGGAAACCGAGGTCAGCGTGGCCGGCTGCGCGAGCTCGTTGACCATGGTGAGTTCATACGCGAGGTGCAGCTTGCCGTCGGATCCACGGACGGGAATGGGCACAGTGGTGGAGGATGCGACGATCGGTGTGAGCGTGGTCTGTCCGCCGCGTGGCGAGGGTGAAGGGGCTGCGGTCGGTACGTTCGCCGCTGCTGTGGGGGCGACAACGGCGCCCGAGCTCACGAGCAAAGCGACTGCCGCAGTGGCCCACCCGCGGGCCTTGATCACTTTCCTGCCCATTTGCTACTCCCGATGGCTACGCGTCTTGGCAGGCACTTCCCAGGTAAGGCACTTCTCCGCCGCCGGGCCGCCCATCGGGGCTCAACCGACCTCGCTCGCCAGGTACTTCATGTGGTTCACCGCACTGACCCGCCGGAGGCAAGCCCCGCACCCCAACTGGCACCTACACTCATTTGAGCACGAAACGGACACAGGGGCTAGCCTGGCCCAGGCTGTCCGCAGCGACTGCCGGAGGGGCGCGACGCCCGGGTGACACCCCCACCCCTAAAGGCACTCAACGTAATCGACTGTCACGGTGGGCTACATCGGGTTGTGGGGGGCCCAGCTCCTCGCCCCGCGCCCCGCACCCCTACGGAGCCGCACGATTCGCCGCTTTCGGTCACGACCATGACCACGACGGCCACATCACTGCCGCCGACTTCGACGCCATGACCCGGATCCTCGCCCAGTACAACCTGTCCGAGACCTCGCCCAAGGGCGCCGGGCTGATGACCGGCGCGCGCCGGCACTTCACCGGCCTGGCCCAGGAAGCCGACATCGAAGCGACGGGGAGATCACGCGCATGACGTTCGGCGTTCGCCGCCCACCACGCCGCGAATCTGGGCCCACTCCCCCGTCTGCGGACCGGGGTCCTTCAGCTGAGGCACCGTCGCGGGCCTGTGGTTCCGTGCGGTGAGTCCACGCCCTGCATCGCGGCGGCGTCCCGTCGGACGGCAGAGAGCGGTATGAAACGTGAGGGACCACGGGCTGGACCGCTCGTCCCCTCCCGGGCGCGCAGGCGCGGCGCTAGGGGGTGTCCGCAAAGTGGCGGCGTCCGCCCGCAGGGCGGGCCCGCGGTGTCCGGTGCGTGCTCTCGGCGTGCCGGGCGGAAGCCCGTGTACTGGACGTACTCGGGATTTCGCCCGGTGCGGCGAGAGCGCGTGCCGGGCGCCGCGGGGCAGGCGGGACTCTGCGGACACCCCCTGGCAGGCCGGAGCAAGCTGGGTAGGTGCAAGCCAGCCGCGTGGACGGGTAGTTGGTGGGCGGGTGGGCGCGGAGCGCGGCCTTCTGGAAGGGGGCCTCAGGCATGCAGGCCAGGCGCGCGTACGGCTCCAGAGGCAGGGGGTTGAGCCGTGTCCGGAGCGCAGGGTCCTCTGCGTGCATGTCGCGGCATGCAGGCGGCAAATCCCACTACGACGGTGGCGAGTGCACTGTGGCACCCTCAGCACCCTCCACATGCTTGCTCGCTACTCACCCATCTGGCGCTCCGGACGCTCCACGGCCGGAGGCTCGCTGTAGGTGATCTCCGCGGGCCGGCTGCGGCGCGGCACGGTGGGCGGCATGCCACGACCACCCCGACACCCTGGCCTCCCGCAACAACCGCGACTGCGCTTACGAGTCCGCGGGAGACCTGGGGCGCCCTCACCGAACTCCCCGCCTCGCTGCCGTGCTTCGCGACCCTAGAGGCGGCTCACCGTGGCTGGCCGGGCCCGCGGGGGGCGCGGCGGCGACTTCTCCGCCGTCGTGCTCATGCAGGTACCCATGCAGAAGACGCAGAACGTCCCTGCCCAGGAATCCCGTCGGGGATCCGGCATCTCGATCGGATCCAGTGCGATCGGGGGCGTGGTCCTGGCCGTACAGGTCTCCGGCATCGTGTCCGCTGCGCTGTTCATCACCGTTGCTCCTCTGTCCTCGGAACCTGCCCGCGTGGAGCCGCTGGCACTGGCAGCGTGCCAGCCCACGGCGACGCGCCGTGGCCTGCATCCGGATGACCGAGAGGGTGGTTCTCCTGAGCACCTTGCTCGTTTCACCGTCGCTGGTGCGCTGGACGGGGGAGCTCCACCGCGGGCTCCCTACGGGGAGGCCCAGTAGCCGGCCCAGGCGCGGGCGGCGCTCACCGTCCGTTGCAGGTCAGCCTTTCCGTATTCCTGCCAGGCCTCCCACCAGCGGGCTTCGGCCTCGGTGAGGACAGTCACCGCCTCACGGGAGGCCTGCGTGAACGCCGGCACCTTCGCGCACCTGCGGGCGGCCTGCTCGGGCGTCTGACCGCCATCCAGGACCAGGCGGAACCCCCACAGTGCCGTGTCCAGCCAGGCGGGCGCGCGCGAGACCCAAGCCCAGTCGATCATCCGCACCCGGCCGTCGCGCTCGACCATGAAGTTGGAGGCCGCGGGATCGCAGTGCGCAAGCCGGTCCCCCGTCAGGAGGGGTTCGTCGCAGGGATTGCAGTACTGGCCCCACTTCTCCCACGCGGTGCGCCGCACCACGTCCGGCGCCCGGCGCCCGCTCAGCTCCCGCAGGACGGAGGCGACCGACTCCAGATGCTCGCCGTCGTCGCCGAAGTACGTCCACGCCGACGCGCTCAACCCCTCGAAGCAGACCACGAGCCAGCCGCCCGCCTCCTCGTGCCACAGCAGCCGCGGTGCGCTCGGCGGCAGGAACGGGGCCACGGCGACCTCGGTCCGCAGCTCGCCGATCCGCTCGTGAGCGACCGGCAGCCCCTTCAGGAACACCATCCGCGGGCCGGCGTCCGCCGGCGGCCACGCCCAGCAGGCGAACGCCGAGCTCGTGCCGTTCTCCACCTCGACCCGAGGGCAGTCCTCCCCGACCCGGGCCACGACCGCGGCCCGGGTGGGCGCTGGCAACTCCTCGAACGGGAGCCGGTCCACGTACATGAGACGGTCAGCTCCCCGGCCTGGGCTGCTGCGAGTTGTTCGGCGGGAAGGGCGGATTCTTGTCCGGCCTGGTCGGCGGCCCGGTGGACGGTCCGCCCGGCGGCGGCTTGGACGTGGGCCCGGGAGACGGGCGCCTGAACTCCGCAAGCAGCAGCGTCATGGCGGGAACCTACCGCCGGCACGGCCAACCCGTGCACGCCCGGCGTTGCCAGAAATGGCCCGGCACGGCCGGCTCCGCGGGCAGCACAGTCTGGTGGCCGCCGGTCACCAATGGCCGGTTGCGTGACCTGTACTGCCGCCCTGGCCGGGACCACCTTCGTGGTCAGAACCCCATACCCACGGATGGAAGGCTGGAAGTCATGGCTTCACGCAGAGAGAACACCCCCGCGCAGGACCTCCTGGCGAGTCTTGTCTTCCTTGCCATCGGCGCGGCGCTCGTCTGGCTCGGATTCCAGGGTTCCTCTGACGAGTGCGGCGGCGAGAAGATGTCGGCGGGCGACACCTGCGTCAGCTACTCACATGGCAAGCAGACCGGGAGCAAGAACCTGGAAGAGCAGAAGTCTGACAATTCGACCACGTCGAACGTGGTGTTCGTCATCGGGGGGCTCGTGATCCTCGGCAGCGCCTGGTCGAGTGTGGGCGCCCTCAGGCGCATGAGCGGTTCGGCTCGCTGACTGCCCCACTTCCCTGCTCCCCGGCTCGTGCGTGCTGGTGAGCCTCAGCCGAGCGGGCGGAGCGGCCTCATCAGGATACGGGCCAGTCGGGCTGTTCCTCAGACCAGTCATCGGCCTGGGGGCGCGGGAGACCTGGACGAGTTCACGCACGACACGTCCGCCCCTCCGGCGCCCGGGCAGGCCGGGAACCGTCGCGGCTGCCCGACCTCCCCGATTCCGGGCGCGGGGTACGCGGCACGGGCCGAGCGCAGCCGAGCATCGTTCACCATGCTGCAAGGCTCAAGTGTTGCTCCGAAGCGGCCGCGAGGGGGCTGGGTGTCATCCCGTCAAGTGATACTGGCGGCGGGCGAAGCCGGCGATCGGGGGCTGGAATGCGGTGGGTGTTCGAGCGGTTATCGAAAGGCTCGGAGCAGCTCAGGAATCTGGATGTGTACGACATCGCGTTCCTGGCAGGCGGAGCGGTGCGGGTGGCGGACAGTGCGGTCGTCGCGCTGAACAGGCGTGGTCTGCTCGTGGTGCACGACGCGCGCGTGCGAACGGTGGAAGGGGAAACGCCTGGGCATGCGGTGGAGCGACGTGTGTACACATACTGCGGCCGCGCAAAGAGCGTCGACGCCGTACGAGCCGATATGGAGCGCTCCCGGGAGGCCTACGAGATCGCCCGTCGGCTCGCCGCATGGGGTCTGGTGAAAGGCGCGGACCGCCGACTGACTCGCGGGGGCAGACGACATCTGCAGGCGGCAGGGCTCGACCCGCGCGTCCCGGAACACGTCCTGCTCGGGACCGGCAGCCTGGACCAGAGGGTGCCACGACCCGCCGATCCGCCCCGCCCCCGGCCCCGTCCGGCCCCGCGCACGCGAAGGCCGGCGCCAGGGCACAGTCGCCCGCACCAGGGCTACGACTCCGACGAGTAGAAACGTTCACAGGCTCGTTCACGGTCAGCTCCGGCCGGCCGGGCGCAGGGAGGACGGCACGTCCTCGTGGCTCCCGAGCAGGACACACCCGGCATGCTTCCCTGCGCGCCCGCCGCGTCACCACGCCGCTCTGGCCGGAGCCGGCAGCCGCGCCGTCACTCCATGCGGCCCTTTGCCGTGCGGAGCAGGTCGGCGGCGGAGCGGACAGTGACTTCGGATCCGCTGACCCAGCTGCTCTAAAGGGTGTTGCAGAAGGTCTGTCGTGGGCGGGCCTGAGTGGCTTTTGACCTGTTGTTTCACTGTGTCATGGCGAGGTTGTGCATGGTGGCGACGGCTTGGACGGCGTGGTGGAGGCCGTCTCCTTTCTGGCGGCAGTCGCGGAGGATCTTCCAGTTC
>NZ_JBFAZJ010000073.1:0-10908 GCF_040681715.1 Streptomyces sp. NPDC051582 | reverse complement strand
ACGAAGATCGCCCGGATCATCGTGCCCATCTTCCTGGAGCCGAACGAGGACCCGACCGACATGGTCGCCTCCGCCAGCTTCCGCCCTCTTGTAGCCGTATTGCAGGGCCTGCGCTCTCATGACGACCGCCTCGTCGAGCAGCTCGCCTCCCGCGCCCTCACCAGCGGCAAGCGCAAGACCCACCTCCGGCGCGACGAGGACGGGCGGATCGTCGGGGCCGGCGGCGGGGAAGGCGAGGACCAGGAGGACTGCGCCGACGCGGCCGCCGAGTCGGCGCTGCTCCACTTCTCCAGCCCCCGGGACGCCGCCACCATCGCCGCGTTCCTGCGCACCCGCATCTACCGGCCCGAATCCCTGGTCTGGCTGGAGGGCTACCAGGCCCTGCTGCGCTGGCGGGCCGAGAACCAGATCACCGGCCTCCACGCCGTCCCCTACGACGTCGAAGTCGATGTCGGCATCACCAAGGCGTTCCCCCTCGGCCGGTGGGTGCACCAACAGCGCAAAGCGCTGCGCACCGGGGAGCTCGAGAACCGGCGCAAGGAACTGCTGGACGCCCCGGAGGCCGGCATGGTCTGGGAGCCCGGCGAGGAGGCGTGGGAGAACAAGCTCGCCGTCCTCCGGTCCTACCGGAAGGGCACCGGCCACCTGGCGCCCCGGCAGGACGCCGTGTGGGGCGAGAACAACGCCATGGTGCCCCTCGGCCAGTACATGGCCAATCTTCGCAGGAAGGGCACCAAGAACGGCCTCGGGAAGAACGAGGACACCGCGACGACCCGGGCCGCGCAGCTCACCGCGATCGACAAGGACTGGAACTGCCCCTGGCCCCTGGACTGGCAGCGCCACTGCCGCGTCCTCGCCGATCTCGTCGACGCCGACGGACAACTGCCCGACATCGCCCCCGGCGTCCGGTGGGACGGCGACGACATCGGCCGATGGCTCCAGCAGCAGAAACAGCGGGCCACCTGGGCGCGGCTGCGGCCCGAGCAACAGAAACGACTGACCGAGCTGGGCGTGCAACCCGCCCAGGCACCGCCACCCGCCCCGGCGGCCGGGCGTGGAGCGAACGGGCCGAGCAAGGCACAGCAGGCATTCCAGCGGGGGCTGACGGCCCTCACGCAGTGGGTAGAGCGGGAAGGAGCCCACCGACCCGTCCCGAGGGCCCACGGGGAGACGATCACCGTCGACGGCGAAGCAGAACCGGTGATCGTGAAACTGGGCGTATGGATCTCCAACACCAAAACCCGACGCCACAAACTCGACCACGAACAGCTCACCGCCCTCGCTCAACTCGGCATCGACTGGGCCTGACACGGCTGGCGTCCGGCTGCGGAGCCGGCATGCGCGAGCCCCTGTCCGTGTCCTGGCCGTCCATACTTCGTGCGCTTCAAGGGGCGACGGTAGGTCCCGCGCCGGTCTAGGGTCCCGGCATGAGCGACTTCTGGGACGCGGCTAGCGCGATCGCAACCACCGGGGCAACAGCCGTAGCCCTTGGCTTTGGCTGGCACGAGCTGCGTATGCGGCGGAAGGAAGAGACGGACAGGCAAGCAGCACAGGCACGGCTGGTGGTTCCGGTCATAGACGGGAACCGTGGGGAGGTGGTCAACCACAGCTCCGAGCCGCTGCTTGAACTGAGGATCATCAGGGCCGACGCCGACCAGCCCAACGGAGACCCTGTAGCGGTCCGCTGGTCCGATGAGGACCAGCGGACCTTCCGCAACGTCTCGGCTGGGCAGACCCACTACCTGGAGCTCCGGGAGCAGAGCTGGGGACCTCTTTTCATCGACAGCATCGAGGTGGGAACTGATGAAGGCATCGCCCCCTCCAATGCGACCAACCACCGGCTGACGATCCAGTTCATGGACGCGGCCGGCCTCCGGTGGCAGCGCGTCGGTCTCCAGCCGCCCACCAGAATCCTCGGTGAGTTCTCCGTCCCGTGCCCCAACCCCGCGTAGGGAGCCCGCAGCGCTCCGGCACCGGGCGCCTGCCGAGAGGCGGGCTTGCCTTCCAGCCGGTCAGCCTGTCGGGTGTCGGGCCTCGGATCGTGAGGACGGCCAGCGCGCCTGTCTTCCTGAGCACCCGCTTCAGTTGCCCTGGCCGCGGCTGCGCCAGGGCCGGGACACGGCAGCAGCCGGATGAGGCGGACCCCCACGCGCTCGACGCGCGTTCGGACACGGCGCGGCCTCGGCAACGTGCGGCTCCGGTCAGCTTAGGGAGCGGGAGCGTGGCGACGTGGCTGCAGAAAGGCCGCGGCAAGACGGAGTCGGTGACGGTCTGCGCGGAGTCGGTGGTGTCGTTGATGAACCTCAGCAGGTTCCAGGACGCCTTGCGTTCGATGCATCTAGGACGTCACCGCTTGTGTCACCGTTCGAGCTGCAGCTCCCGTTACGGGTGTCCCTCCAGGCTCGGGCGGCCGGCAGTATGCCGACTCACCAGGCGTAGCCGCTCAGTGAGTCGGCGATGACCGACGCCTCCGGCCTTTCGGGGGTTTCGTGCGTTCGGACCCTTATGTCTGCCGCGAGGTCCGCTTGGCGCTCGCCGCGGTCTTGCTGGTGCTCCCTGTGGTGGAGGGCTGGACGGTCTTCAGTGTGGCGGTGTGTCCTTGCGAGGACACACTCCCGGGAGCGTCGGGGTACTGGTCGTAGTGGAAGCTGTCGCCGTGGAAGGACAGCGGTGCCCCCACGCGGGTCTTGTCAGCGCGCATGACCTGCAAGGTGTGGGTGCCGACCCACAGGGCAACGGCGTGGTCGGCTGGGGCTTGCAGCGTACGGCTGACCGTGCGCGATTCCAGCTCCTTGACCCCGGTGGAGCGGGAGAAGCCCATCTCCAGGCTGAAGGTGGTGGTCACCGATGTGTTGATGACGCCGACCGAGACCCCGCTGGTACCTGAGATGGAGATGCCGGTGTTCACGCTGAAGGTGTCGGTGGTCTCCTTCTCGACCCCCGTGGTGACGGAGTCGGTGACGGTCTGTACGGAGTCGGTGGTGTTGTTGATGAAGCTCAGCAGGTTCCAGGACGCCTTGCGTTCGATGCGGTAGAACGGCGAGTTGCCCAGCTTCCATTCAGTGGACTTGTCGGGGTCGTGCACCGCGGTAAAGGGCAGCCAGACCGCGTTGGCCACGGTCGCGACGGAGTTGCCCGAGGGGCGGCGGCGTCCCTCCAGCGCGGGAAACGGGGCCGGCTCGGAACGTTCCGCGCGCATCGGCAGACACAGCACGTGCATGTCGGGCAGGTACTGCGGCTTGTCGTAGGCGGCGTGGCCGGTGAACGTGTTGGGCGCGAGCAGAAAGCGGTTCACGTCGTCAGTGTTGCCGACGTAGGCCGGGGGGACGATGTTGCTCCAGGCGCTGAAGGCGCGCTTGGCGCCGGTGCCCTTGTCGGCGTAGATCCGGTCAGCAGACGGGACGGCGGTGTGGGTGAGGTCCTCGCGGACACAGGTCACCGCATCGAGCGGCGGCTTGTCGTAGGAGTTCTTGGAGACCACCAGGCCCAGGGCCACGTAGCCCGCGGGCGGCGTGGGGCGCCAGAAGGACCCCGCATATTTGGAGCCTGATCCCTTGTCGTCCCAGACCAGTTCGTAGTCCACGGGGTCGGCCAGCGCGGGCTTGCCCTTGGCCGAGGGAACGTCAGGGTGCTGCTTCACGCACACGGCCACGACGTGCTCGTCGAGCTTCTTCCCGGAACCGGGCAGGTTGCTGGCGTGCCAGGCCGGGATGGCCAAGGTGCCCAGAGGCTTGTAGCCGATCGGCGCGTTCGGGTGCCAGCAGCTGATCGTTTCCCTGCCACCCGTCCCCTCATCGTCCCAGTGCCAGGTGAACTGATCCGTGTGAGTGACGAAGAGTTCCCCGAAGGCCATCGCATTCTTGACCATGTTTCCACCATCTCCCGGGTGCTGATGCTGGTACTGACGGAACGCCAGCACGAGTTGAACACATAAGGCAGGAACGTGTGCACTTAGCGTAACAAGTCCAGGTCGGAAGGCATCTCGTATGGGAACGCCACGCCCACAAACAGCACCGCGAGCTCGGCTGCCACCCCCACCCACCCCCGCAGGCACCACACCTTCGACAGCGCTTCGGGACCCCACCCGCCGCGGTGCCGGCACGCAGTCACCAGTCGTCGTGCCACGTCACCGCTTCGAGTGGCTTGTTCACCACCAGGCAGACCTGGGTGGATCAGGCCACGGTAGCTAGCACGAAGAGGCTCGCCTCTCCACTGCGGGCCTGTCAGGGTGAGCGCGCGCCGCGACTGCGCTGTCTGCGCATGCAGCGCCCTTACTGTGCGGCCATGGAAGACTCCCAGATGCCTGAGCCTTTGCAGCAGGCGGTTCACCAGCTCGTCTCCGAAGTGGTCATGAACTGCCAGGAGGTCGGCGCCGGCCGTGCGGATCGCGCCGCGGCTGACGCCACCGTCACGGGCGAGGGCCGCGATCGAGCGGCACTCCAGGTACGCGGTGCGCACGTACCAGGGCCCGACTGACGCGCCACCTTCACTGGCTCGGGCGCGGCGTGCGCGCGGTGCGCGCCGGGCCCGTACGCGAAGGTGGTGCGCCGGCCGCGGCGGCGTCCTCGCGCAGCAGCCGTCCGGCGTCGGCGGCGGCCTTCGCCTGCGTGAGAAGCGCCGTTTCCATGCAGTGGAGAGCCATGCGATACGCCGCCCCATGACAGTGACGGCCACCCTGACACCATTCACACGTCAGCGACGACCATGCCCCTAGTCACCCGACCAGCAAAAACACCCCCAGCTGACAATCCGTCACTGCCAACGCCCACTGACACCAAACCAGCGCATCGCACCCTGGCCGCGATCGACAAGGACTGGAACCCGGGCGACGAGGACCACGGGTGACGGTGGACTGGCACCGCCACTACGCCTACCTCACCCAGCTCCTCGACGAGGGCGTCCGCCTGACCGCGATCACCCCCGGAGTCACCCGGCACGGCGAGGACATCGGCCGCTGGCTCGCCACCCAACGCCGCGACTGGAACCGGCTCAACACCGAGCAGCAAGCCCGCCTTACCGCGCTCGGCATCACACCCGCGCGGGCTGTACGGGCCCGTACGGCGCCTGCGAAGACCAGCACGACCGCAAGGCCGGGGCGTGGCGCAGTGGCCTTCCAGACCGGCATCCAGGCCTTGGCGCAGTACGTGGAGCGGGAGGGTGGCGGTCTGCCCGGCCGCCAACACGTCGAACACCTGCCCGGGGCGGCCCACCGCACGGGGGTATGGCTCGCGAACCAGCGCCAGCGCCGCGACCGGCTGGACGCCGAGCAGCTGCGGGCGCTGGCCGAACTCGGGGTCGACTGGGCCCGGTCGGCTGTGTGAGATCCCGAGATCGGCCGTCGTAGCCGGGGGCCACCTCGGACGCCCGGAAGTCCGGCCAGGCCTTCGCGCGGTTGCCGAGGTCCAAGTCCCGGGATCGTTCAGCACCTCGGGCAGCGGGCCACGGGAGCGCTTTGCGTCCGCGCCCGCCAGCCGGTCCGGCACGGAGCACGTCACCCCGGGACCGCCCGCAGACCCCTGTCCGGGCGGTCCCAGAGCGGCGCCACGGCCACGGAGCCGGAGTGAACTCCACGTCCGTGCCGCCGCAGCCGGCCGCGATGTCCAGCAGCCGGTCCCGCTCGGCCTCGTCGACGGCCAGGCCCCAGCGGAGCTTGGTCGCCGTCCACTCCGCGCCGTAACGGCACAGCGCATCCGCCGCCGGCGGCAGCCACTCGGCGGGATCCTGGTCGGCCTTGGACCGGTTCGAGCGGGCGGTGACCGCGACCAGGGAAGCCGGCAATCGGATCTCCTTTGCCCGTGTCGCCCGGGAAGCAGGCGTATCCACTTGGTTCGTCTACAACCAGCCCGCAGTCAAAGCCGCGGTCCGGGACGCGATGAGCGACCAGGCCCATCATGGGTTGGAGGCGGCAGCGGCACCCCGACCAGAGCGGACCACCCCTGCCAGCCTGCACACCGACCTCGCGTTCGCCCGTGAAGAGATCCAGGATCTGAAGCGGGAGCGCGACGAGCTCAAGCGCCGGGTCCAGCTCGCTCTTGGCGCGGAAATCGACAACGTGGCCCAAGCCGATTTGGTCAGCCGGATTCAGGACCTGGAACACCGCAACCGGGTCCTCGCCGCTGACCTCTCCGAAGCCAGGGCCCAGGTCGAACGGCTTGCAGAACAGCATCGGGAGGCGGAAGAAACCGTCGCATCGCTGCGGCTCGCTCTTCGAAAGGCGATACGCCCAGTCCGCTGATCTGCTGATCCACAACATCCGGTGAGGGTGTCCTGTCCGAAGGCGGGGCACCCTCACCGGCATCGGACCTTCAGCCGATCCGCCGGGAAGGCAGTCCCGCTTTGGTACGCCAGTAGTCGGCGTCGTGAGGATCGGCCAGCCAGCCGGCCAGGCGTTCGGCTCCGACACGGAATGCACCGGGCAACGAGTTCTTCTCTCCGACCACGAGTCTGAGTGCGTCGACATCGTGGGTGGCGTGGTCGGTCTCGCACCAGCAGGCTACGTTCACCGCCGCATCGACTGCGAGGCGGCCCGGACCGATCCACACCACCTGAAGCAGGAACTCCAGCTGATCGCCTCCCTCGGAGTGCTCGATCACATCCAGTCCGAGGACGACCGGCGTGCCCGGCTGCATGCCCGGGAAAGCGGCGTGTTCCAGGACCCACTCCCAATCTGCCGCGGCTCTACCTACACGAACCGTGTCGACCATTCCAGCCGCCTGATGCAAGGAGTCCACATCCGCAGGCGTCAGGAGAGGAAAGAGCACGGTCAAAGGGACGTCGTCGAAGGCACCTCTCATCATGAGGCGATCATCCCTGGCTCCGACTTGCATCACGAGCCCTGGCTGGCTCTCGCAAAGTAGGCCCAGGGCCGGGTGGCAGCTGGCCATCTGGACACGTTCGGCCGAACCTGGTTGGGCACTTCGACGAGCAAGCCGACAACAGGCGGAGGCACGGTTCGCCCAAGGCGTTGCTCTGCTGGACGATTCTCTGCCCCCCGCACCCTTGTGACTCACATGCCTCAGGATCCACGGAAACGCTAAAGTGCCCATGCACCAGCAACGTTGTGTCCTACCCCCGACGAGCGATGCAGATAACCCGGGTGTTGCAGCCGTCCGCCGGGCTCTCGCCGGAGTTCCAGTGCTTGAAGGACATGCGCTGGTAGCCGCTCCGGTCCTCGACCGCTAGGCCGTTTCCTGAGGATCATCGGATCGTTGGGTTATGTGTATCGTTGACTGATGCCCAGTGGGCAAGGATCGAGCCGTTGCTGCCGGTCAGGACGCCGAAGCGGGGTGGTCGTTGGCGTGATCACCGGCAGGTGATCGACGCGATTGCGTTCAAGTACCGCACCGGAACGCCGTGGATGGACCTGCCGGAGCACTTCGGTTCGTGGAAGGGCGTTCACAACCGGCTGCGGGTCTGGGCGGCCGACGGCACCTGGGCGAAGGTGTTCACTGCTCGGCTTGCCCAGGCCGACGCCGATGGCGACCTGGGCTGGGTCGTCGCGGTTGATTCCACGATCGTGCGAGCTCATCAGCACGCCGCCGGGGCTCGTCAAAAGGGGCCCCGGCCGGTGAGCCGTCCGACCATGCCCTTGGACGCTCCCGCGGCGGACTGACGACCAAAATCCATCTCGCGTCCGACGGTCGCTGCCGACCGCTCGCGTTCGTCATCACGCCCGGGCAGGCAGGTGATGCTCCCGCGTTCGAGCAGGTCATGGCCCAGATCCGGGTGCCTCGTCCGGTCGGCAGGCCTCGGACCGCACCGACTGCCGTCCTCGCCGACAAGGCGTATTCGTCCCGGGCGATCCGCCGTCATCTGAGGCGGCGCGGAATCCGGGCAGTAATCCCGCAGCCCGCGGACCAGGCCGCCAACCGCAAACGGCTCGGCCGCCTCGGTGGCCGGCCGCCGGCCTTCGACCGCGAGGCCTACAAGCAGCGCAACACCGTCGAGCGGTGCATCAACAAGCTCAAGCAATGGCGCGGCCTGGCCACGCGATACGACAAGACCGCCACCATCTACCTCGCCGGACTCCATCTCGCCGCCATCTTCATCTGGTCGGCGAGGTGATCCGAAGGAAACGGCCTAGCCGGCACAGCAGACATGGGTGCGGTCCCCCGCAGAAGTACAGGCCCACAGGCCTGGTAGCAACAGGAACCACCTGAGCATGGAGAAGCAGTCCCAGGAACATCCCCGCAGGCTCAGGGCCGCGTCTCCGGCATCGCGACCACATGTCGGGACGAAGTCCCCCGCATCGCGGGGTCGAAGATCGTGTTCCGGACGGCCACCAGCCGATACCGAGAACACCCGAAGCACGGAGTCGACATGACGACCGTCGCACAAGACCCGATGGCCAACCCGGACCATCTCCCACGAGCGGGGTCGACCGCTCGAAAGACAGGTCGAGTTCGCGGGCGATCGGACCGTCCCAGCCAGGTGTCACCCCCACGGGCGAGGGGTCTACCGGCAGCTGAACGGGCTCCTCGACGCGCACAGCGGACCATCCCCGCGGGCGCGGGTTCTGACCGAGCGCGAGGAAAAGAACAGCGTGGCCATCGCCTCGAACGAATCGTTCTCCGGCTGGACGAAGACCTTCACCGACCCGCGTCTCTGTGCTGCCATCGTCGACCGCCTCACCTTCGGCGGCAACATCATCGAGACCGGCACCGACTCCTACCGCCTCGCCACCACCCGCGCCCGCGCAGAGCAGGCAGCCGCTGGCTGACCGGCTCACGGGCCTAACCACATTCACGCGGAACCGTCTTGAGGCCATCGGAGACAACGGTCTATCGTCAGAACACTTGTCTTTTGACCACCTGGAAGTCTTTATGCCTCGCCGTTCACCAGGCGAGATCAGGGCCGATCAGCCCTTGCGCAGGGCGGCTGGCACCAGGCAATTCATCACGGGCCTGTCCGCTGCGACAAACCAACAGATCGCGCAGTTCGAAGCGCGGCACCGGCTGCCCCGCGGGTCTGTCGCCCACGCCTTCCGGGCCTGGGCCTCGGCCCTTCATGAGTGGCCAGAGCATGGATCCAACCGTGGACACGGAACCACGTGCTGGAGAGACATGCATGCCCGAACACTCCTGGAAGGGGCAGCCGCATCCATGCGGCGGAAGGCGCGCCGCGAGCTCCTCACGACACTCGCGCCTCTGGACGACCGATTCCTGGTACGGACACTGCAAGATCCCTTCGCGCCTGCCTTCGAGCCTTGGTGGAAGCGCCGGCTCAGATGACGGCCTCCTTCCATCCGACACCCAGCAGCGCTGGTGACCTCAGGTGCTGCCACTTCTCATCAACATTTCCAGCCTCTCAAAACCGGGACCGCTGCCGAGATCCGTCAACGTCCGCTCTTCCTGGTTCTGGCTCAGGTTCTGTGGACCGGACACGCTGAGTCACTGATCGACGTGTGGTGGCGCGGCGCCAATGAGAGCTCGGAGGTGAGCTGGATCTCCAGCTACCCGGAACGGGCGCTTCAGGGCGCGGTCATCCCAGAAGGCTGCGCGGTCAGCGCCGGCCGCCTCCGATGCGGCGGTCGTCGGCCAGGGCGGTCAGCGGGCCAAACTCGCAGGCAAGCTCGTTCCACGTCAGAACCTCGCCACAGCGGGCCGGGAACTCCTTCGGGTTGAACTCTGGCATGGTCCAGGTGCCGGTGCCCCGGTCCCGCAGCCACAGGTCCCCATCACCGTCGACCACAGTCGGCGGGACCGGTACGGGCTCGGCCTGATCGGTGGGCTCCCAGGTGACCCGGCCCGGGTGGGAAACGCGGCGCAGCTCGGTGGTGGCCAGCCGTGCGGCCAAGTCACGGGTGGACTCTTCGGCGTCCTTGACCGACGTGAGTCGGAATGCGTCGTCAAGTACGGGCAGGGCTGGATTCTTGCTGCGCTTTGAACTCATACGCTGACTACCTCCGGTGAGGGGCGTCACATCCGTTATGGCACCCCGTAGAGGAACACGGTATCCGAGGCGGGAGCCGGGCCGGCTACGACCACTGTCCAGATGGAGGCGCCGGCTCACCGGGCGGTGGGGCGAGATGGTGAGCCGGTCCTAGGGAATGTCCGCAATGTCAGGTGGGGAGCCATAGTCGTAGGCAGGCGAGGGTGACCAGGGCTTTGTAGTGGCGGGCTCGTTTGTCGTAGCGGGTGGCGAGGGCCTTGTTCTGCTTGAGCTTGTTGAAGCAGCGTTCGACGACGTTGCGGCGCCGATAGACCTCACGATGAGGTGGCACAGGCTCTCGCCGCGTCGCAGGCGTCCGCTGATCTGGTCGACGCGTTCGGGGATGGTACAGGCGATGCCGCGTTTCCGCAGGTAGGCGCGGATCTTGCGGGACGAGTAGCGCTTGTCGCCGACCACCCGCCGCGGCCGGGTCCGGGGCCTGCCCGGCCCACACCGCTTGACGCGGATGCGGGCCATGACCGGCTCGAACTGTGTGCAGTCGTTTACGTTCCCGCCGGTGAGCGTGAACGCGAGCGGCCGGCCCCGCCCGTCGCAGGCGAGGTGGATCTTCGTGCTCAGTCCGCCGCGGGACCGGCCGAGTGCCTCGCCGGTCCAGGCCCCCTTTCGGGCCCCGGCCGCGTGCTGGTGGGCCCGCACGATCGTCGAGTCGACACAGACGATCCCGCTCGGGCGGGCCCCGCCAGGCCGCACCCGTGGACAGCTTCCACAGGATGCCGTTCAGGACCTGCCGCCGGTCCCGCACAGGCCGCCCCATCCGGGGCGGAGCAGCAACGCCCCGATCACTTCCCAGGCCTGATCAGTCAGTTCATGACGTCGCACCACGAACGGAGTAACGACCGACCGACATTGCGGACACGCCCTCAAGGTTGTTCCACAAGGGTGGCCAGGCCCGAACGGCGCCCGGTTTGCCGCGATCCGACCCTACGGCTCGATGGCCTGGAAGGGGACAAAGTTGCT
>NZ_JBFAZJ010000072.1:0-11938 GCF_040681715.1 Streptomyces sp. NPDC051582 | reverse complement strand
ACCACACCCCACTGGCCCACCTACCACAACCACCAACAACGCCACCACATCCCCCTCCCCACCTACCCCTTCCAACACAAGCACTACTGGCTGGAGCCTCAGACTCCGAAGGCCGTGGTCCGGCACACGCCCGGCCCGCACCCGCTGCTGGACCAGGTGCTGCTCCGGTCTGCCGGCCAGTCCGTCTTCCTCACCGAGTTCTCGCTGGAACGGCACTGGGTGCTCTCCGAGCACAAGCTGCTCGGAGAGGCGATCGTCCCCGGAACCACGTACCTGGAGATGGCCCGGGCCGCCGCGTCCGAACATTTCGCCCGCCCGGTCACCGAGCTCCGCGACGTCACCTTCCTCGTTCCGCTGCTGGTGCAGGACGGCCTTCCCCGTACGGCGCACACGACCGTCCGTGAGATCGACAACCTGCGGGCCGAGTTCACCGTGGCCAGCCACGACCCGGCGAGCGACCACTGGACGACGCACGTCCAGGGCACGGTCGGCGTCAGGCCGCACTCCTCACCCGCTCCGCAGCAGGACCCGGCTGCCCTGCGTGAACTGTGCTCGCTGGAGAGCGTGGACATCGCCCGGCGGCAGACCGAGCACACGGTGATGGATTTCGGCGACCGCTGGCGCAGCAGCCTGCCGACCGTGCACGTCGGCGTCCGAGCCGCCCTCGGCGTACTCGACCTGCCCGAGCAGTACCGCACCGAGTGCCAGGACCACCCCCTGCACCCGGCCCTGCTCGACCAGGCCACCGGGTTCAGCGGCTTCGCCGTCCTGGAGAGCGCCGAGGACCGCCGGCTCGCCCTCGGCGAGCGGGACTTCTTCCTGCCGGTCGGCTACGACTCGCTGCTCCTGCACGGCCCGCTGCCCGCCCGCGGCCTGAGTTTCATGCGGCCGCACCCGGGCTATGTGGACAATGCCGAGTTCCGCAAGGTCGACGTGGTGGTCTGCGACGAGTCGGGGGCCACCGCCGCCGAGATCCGCGGCTTCACCGTGAAGCGCGTCACCGACGCCCGGAGCACGGTCGCCCAGCTGCGCCCGCACGCCCGGCACCACGCCCTCCGATGGATCCCGGCGCCGGCGCCCGAGCAGCAGCAGGCCCCGCCCGCCCGGGTCCTGGTGGTCGGTGAGCACGGCGGCATCGGAGCGGTGCTGAGCGCCGCGCTCCGTGCGCGTGGAATCGACGTCACCGAGGCGGAACTCGCAGGCGAGTGGCGGCAGACCGCTCCGGGCCGGTACGAGGTCCCGCCCACCCAGGAGGGCTTCGGGCACCTCCTGGATGCGCTCGGTGCGGACCTCCCGGACGAGGTCGTACACGTCGCGGCTCCCGCCGACGGCGGCGTCCAGCAGGATCTGCGGACCCTGGAGGCAAGGCTCGACCACGGCGTCCACAGCCTGTTCCACCTGGCCCGCAGCCTCTCCGAGCGCGGTGCCGCCCCGGCCAGGCTCAGCGTGGTCGCCCCCGCGGTGGCACGGGTGACCGGCACCGAGCCGGAGAATGCCGCGGTGCACGCGACGCTCTTCGGCCTGGCCAAGGTGATCGGGCAGGAGTTCGAGGACACCGAAGTGTTCTGCCTCGACATCGCCGCCGAAACCGGCGCGGAGGCCGTCTGTGCCGAGCTGCTCGGGGCCCGGACCCCCACCACGGTCGCGCTGCGCGGCGGACTGCGGTACGTCGCGGAGCTCGCGCCGGTGCACCTGCAGGAGCAGCCCAGGTCCGCACCGGTGCGCCCGGACGGGGTGTACCTCATCACCGGCGGCCTGGGCGGGCTCGGCCTCGCGGTCGCACGCCACCTGAGCCGTTCGGTGCCGGGTGCGCGGCTCGCCCTGGTCAACCGCACCGAACTGCCTCCGCGCGAGCAGTGGGACGAGGTCGCCGACGCCAGGCTGCGCGGGCAGATCGAGGCACTGCGCGAACTGGAGCGCAACGGCGCCGAGGTCCGCAGCTACTCCGGTGACGTCACCGACCTCGCAGCGATGGAGGCGGTCGTCGCGAGGATCCGCGCCGAACTGGGCGCGATCGGCTGTATCGTCCACGCGGCCGGCGTCGCCGGCGACGGCTTCCTCTTCCGCAAGGAAGCGAAGGCCTTCCGCCGTACGCTGAACCCCAAGGTGCTCGGCGCCACCGTGCTGGACCTGGTCACCCAGGACGATCCGCCGGAGCTCATGGTCAACTTCGGCTCCACGGTGGCGATCTTCGGAGCGGCCGGGCAGGGCGACTACACTGCCGCCAACAGCTACCTGGACCACTTCGCCGAACAGCGCTCCGCGCGCGGCCGGTGGACTGTGACGGTCGACTGGAGCGACTGGCTGGAAACCGGCATGGCTTTCGACCACGGAGTCCAGCAGGACCAGGGCTTCTTCCGGTCGGTGTCGGTCGAGGACGGTCTCGGCAGCTTCGAGGAGATCCTCTCCTCGGCCTGCAGCCAGGTGATCGTCGGCGAGATCAACTACCACAAGCTGGGCAACTCCAGCGGGCTCTCGGAGCTGCTGCGCCGCGCTCCGCTGGTACTGGCCGCCCCGATCAGGCAGGCCATCGCCGCCGCCCGCGGCGATGCCGGCGAATCCGACGAGACGGCGCCCGGCACCCCGTCCGACGGAGAGCCGAAGCTCTTCGGCAGGGAGAGCGGCGACTTCAGCGACACCGAGCGCGCGCTCGCCCGGATCTGGGCCCGCGAGCTCGACCTCACCGAGCTCAACGTGCACGACACCTCGTTCGCGCTCGGTGTGGACTCGCTGGCCGCGCTCCGGATCGCCCAGAGCATCCAGAAGAACATGGACATCCGGGTCTCCATGGTCGACCTGTTCCGCTACGTCACGATCTCGGACCTCGCCGCGCACCTGGACACCAAGGACACCCAGGACTGAGCAGGCACACCCGTTTCCCTCTCTATCGCACGAAAAGGTGGTACCCCGGTGAGCATCCGAACCATAGGTGTGATCGGCGCCGGCACGATCGGCCGCGGCGTCGCCCAATCCTTCGCGGAGTCCGGATTCGAGGTGGTCCTCGTGGACATCTCGCAGGCCCAGCTCGACAGCGCGACGGAACAGATCGGCCGCGACCTGCTGGTCCAGCCGATGCTGCTCGGCAAACCCTTGAAGGAGGACGCGAAGACCGTACTCACCCGGATCACCACCGCCACCGAGCTCACCTCGCTGGCCGGTGTCGACTTTGTGGTCGAGAACGTCACCGAGGACTGGGCCGTCAAGCGGTCGGTCTACGAGCAGATCGACACGATCTGCCGCCCCGGGGTGATCTTCGGTGTGAACACCTCGGCCGTGCCGATCACCCGGGTGGGCTCGGTCACCGGGCGGCCGGCCGAGATCCTCGGGCTGCACTTCATGAACCCCGTCCCGATGATGGACACCGTCGAGGTCGTCAGCGGGCACTTCACCAGTGAGGCGACGCTGGACACCGCCCTCGGCCTCCTGTCGGAGATGGGCAAGGAGGGCATCGTCGTCCAGGATGCCCCGGGCTTCATCACCAACCGGGTCCTCATGGTGACCATCAACGAGGCGATCTTCTGCGTCCAGGACGGGATCGCCTCGGCCGAGGACGTCGACAAGATGTTCCGCGGCTGCTTCGGCCACAAGATGGGCCCCCTGGAGACCGGGGACCTGATCGGCCTCGACACGATCCTGAACTCGATCACGGTCATGTACGAGAGCTACAAGGACAGCAAGTACCGCCCCGCCCCGCTGCTCCAGCGGATGGTCGACGCACGACTCCTGGGCCGCAAGACCGGCCGGGGCTTCTACACCTACTAACCCGACACAGCCAAGGAGAAAACCCACATGACGAACGACGATGTGCGCACCCGGGTCCGTGAATTCCTCGCTCCGCAGCTGGTCGGCCAGCCCCTTGCCGACAGCGACGACTTCTTCGCCCTCGGCTACGTCAACTCCCTCTTCGCGATGCAGCTCGCGCTCTTCGTGGAGAAGGAGTTCGCCCTGACCCTCGGCCCGGCGGACATGGACTTCGACAACTTCCGCACGGTCGACGGCCTCGTCCGCCTCGTCACGTCGCGGAAGGCGACGGCGGCCTAGTCCAGTCCCCCCGCGGGCGCGCGGCGGCCCCAGGCCGCCGCGCGCCGGACCGATCGACCGCTCTCCCACCGGCGAGGAAATCGACCACCATGACCCACCCCAACCAGGTCCTCACCCGGATCGACCTGCACAGCCCGATCCCCGAGGCGCTGGCCGCCGAGATCGAGCGCCGGCTCTTCTTCGTGTCGCCCGAGATCACCGGCTTCGAGGTGCACGCGGACGGCGGCGAAGTGCGCTCCGTGACGCTCCGCTCCGAACAGCCGATCCCGCACGACGCCTTGGCCGAAAAGGTCAATTCCATGGTGGACAACGACGTCCGCAAGCAGTGGGTGACGCCGGCCAAGGCCGTCTGGACGTCGCCGCACCAGCGCACCCCGCACCAGGGCATATTCGAACTGCTTTCCGAGATGGGTGCGGTGGCAGAGGTCGGCGAGGGACAGGTCGCCATCGGCGAGCCGCTGCTCTCCCTCTTCACCTACTTCGACCGTGCCGTGTGCGACCTGCTGGCCGAGGACCACGAGGTCCGCGAATACCGCTACCCGACGCTGATCAGGACGAAGTCGCTGGAGACGGCAGGCTACTTCAAGGCCTTCCCGCAGCACCTGATGTTCGTCACCCGGCTGCGCAACGATCTGGACGTCTACCGCGGCTTCCAGGAGCGGCACGCCGCCACCGGCATCGATTCCGCGGTACTGGACTCCTGCGGCAACGTGGACTACTGCCTGCCGCCCACGATGTGCTACCACACCTTCAGCCAATACAGCGACCGCACGCTGGACGCGGACCGGCTCCACGTGGTCACCGCGCGCGGCAAGTCGTTCCGCTTCGAGGCGGCGTACGCCACCGGCCTGGAACGGCTCTGGGACTTCACCATCCGGGAGATGGTCTTCATGGGGTCCCGGGAAGACGTGCTGAACGCCCGCGAACGCTTCATGCGGAAGGTCTTCGCCTTCGTCGAGGAGCTCGGCCTGAGCGGCTTCTGCGAGGTGGGCAACGACCCGTTCTTCTGCGGCACCGACACCTCCGAGCGCATCTGGTCCCAGCGGCTGCTGGAGCTCAAGTACGAGCTGCGGCTCCACATCGCCCCCGAGAAGACGATCGCCGTCGGCTCCTTCAACTTCCACGACGACCTCTTCGGCAAGGCCTTCGGCATCGGCCACGGCCCGGACGGCCCGACCCGCAGCGGCTGCGTCGGCTTCGGCCTGGAACGGCTCGTCTACGCCTTCCTCTGCCAGTACGGCCTCGACTCCGCGGCGTGGCCCGCCCGGGTCCGCGCCGCCACCGGCGGGAGCTGACCATGGGCGAGAGCAAGGGCCGTGCCCCGCGGAGCCAACAGGAGGAGATCCTCTGCGCGGTGTTCGCCCAGGTGCTCGGCCGCGACCGGGTCACCATCGACGACTCCTTCTTCGAGCTGGGCGGCCACTCCCTGCTGGCCACCCGCCTCGCCGGCCGCATCCGCGCCGCCCTGGACGTGGAAGTCCCCGTACGGACGGTCTTCGAGGCCCCCACCGTCGCCCAACTGGCCGAGCACCTGGAGCAGGGATCCGGCAGCCGGCGCCCGCCACTGCGCCCCGTGGAACGCCCGGCGGAGATCCCCCTCTCCCAGACCCAGCGGCGTCTGTGGTTCCTGAACCGCCTGCACGGCGCCGCCGGGCACTACAACATGCCGATGGCCCACCGGCTGCGCGGTGACCTCGACCTGCCCGCCCTGCGGCTCGCGCTCGACGACCTGGCCGCCCGGCACGAGAGCCTGCGCACCGCCTACCCGGACTGGGACGGCCGGCCCCAGCAGATCGTCCTGGAGCCCGACGAGGCTCCGGTCGAGCTCGCGGTCGACACCGTCACCGAGGCCGAGCTGCCCGGGGCACTGAGCGCCGCGGCCGGCTACGCGTTCGACCTCACCGCCGAGACCGCCCTGCGGGCCCACCTGTTCCGGCTGTCCGAGGACGAGCACGTCCTGCTCCTGGTCGTCCACCACATCGCCTGCGACGGCTGGTCCCTGCTCCCCCTCAACCGCGACCTGGCGCTCGCGTACGCCGCGCGCCGTCTCGGGCAGGAGCCCGACTGGCCCGAGCTCGCGGTCCAGTACCCCGACTACACGCTCTGGCAGGAGGAGCTGCTGGGCGACCCGGAGCACCCCAACAGCCTGGTCAACAGGCAGCTCGCCTTCTGGAGGGGGGAGCTGGCGGGGATACCCGACCGCTTGCGGATCGACGTCACGATGCCGCGCCCGGACACCCCCTCGCACCGGGGCGGCCGCATCCCCTTCCGCGTCGGGCCGTCGACCCACCGGGCACTGAACCACCTGGCGCGGGAGACCGGCACCAGCGTGTTCATGGTCGTGCAGGCCGCCCTTGCGGCCCTGCTCACGAGACGCGGGGCCGGTACCGACATCGCCATCGGCATTCCCACCGCCGGCCGCACCGACGAGGGCCTCGACGACCTGATCGGATTCTTCGTCAACACGCTGGTGCTGCGGACCAGGACCGACGGCGACCCGACGTTCCGGGAGCTGCTGTTCCGGGTGCGGAGCACGGACCTGGCGGCCTTCGCCCACCAGGAGGTTCCGTTCGACCACCTGGTGCAGGCCCTCAATCCGCCGCGCTCCCCCGCCTGGCACCCGCTCATCCAGGTGATGCTCGCGTTCCAGAACAACGAGAGCGCCGAACTCCGGTTTCCCGGCCTGGAGGTGGCGACCGAGCCGGTCACGGAGGGGATCACACGCTTCGACCTCCGCTTCGAGCTGTTCGAGGGCTTCGACGGCCACCGGGCCCCGGACGGCATCGACGGCAGCCTCACCTACGCCCTCGACCTGTTCGCACCCGCGGAGGCCGAACGGCTGACCCGGGAGTTGACCGAGCTGCTCGACGCGGTGGCCGCCGCTCCCGGCGCGCGGCTCAGTGAACTCGACGGTGCGCCCGTCCACGAGCTGACAGGCGGCGGCCCGTCGGCCGTGCCGGAGCCCACCACCGGGGACGGCCCCCGGATCGCCTTCGTCTGCTCCCCGTACGGGCAGCAGTGGGTCGGCATGGGAAGGACGCTGTTCCGCACGGAACCCGCCTTCCGGGCGGCGCTTGAGGAGTGCGACGGCGAGCTGGCCCGGCACACCGGCTGGTCCCTCGTCCACGAGCTCTTCCTCGACGAACCCGAAGCCAGGACGGAGGACGTCGGCGTCATGCAACCCATCGTCTTCGCGATCCAAGTGGGCATCGCCCGCTGGCTGGAAGAGGCGGGCGTCCGACCAGCCGCTGTCACGGGTCACAGCGTCGGCGAGATCGCCGCCTGCGTCATCGCAGGCATCCTCGACCTGCCGGAGGCGGTCCGGCTCGTCCACCACTACAGCGATCAGCAACGCCGCGTGGCCGGCCGTCACAGCGGCATGGCCGTGGTGGAGCTCTCGGCCGTGGACCTCTCGAAGCACCTGCGAGGCCTTGAAGGGAACGTCTCCATCGCCGCGCGGAACGGACCGCGGACCACCGTGCTTGCCGGCGACCGGTCCGAGCTGGAGGCCATCGTCGCCGAGCTCCAGGTCGCGGACGTGCTGTGCGCGATGGTGCGAGTCGACCTGCCGGCCCACAGCCCGGCGATCGATCCGATCCTGGCGGACCTCGAACGGGCCATAGGTGTGCTCACCCCCAGGCCCGGGCGGATCCCGATGATCTCCTCGGTCACGGGGCAAGCGCTCGACTGGCAGCAGGCCACCGCGGGCTACTTCGCCCAGAACCTGCGCCAGCCCGTCCTGCTGGCCGACTCCACCGCCGAGCTGCTGACCAACCATGACGTACTGGTCGAGGTCAGCGCCCACCCGGTGCTCGCCCCGGCGCTGTGGCAGAGCGTCGAGGAATCGGGTGCCGCCGCGACCGTCCTGACCACCATGCGCCGCGGCCAGGACGACCGCACGGGCCTCACCGAGGTACTCAACGCCCTCGAACAGCTCGGCCTGAAGGTGGACTCCCCGGGCCCCAAGGCCCGGTCGGCGTAGATCCGATGAGCCGCGGCCACTCCGGCCCGGTTCGAGGTGCAGTCCACAGCCTGGCGCTGACGGGTATTCAGTGACCAGGCGGTAGGCTGATGTTGGACATATGAGCGCGCGTGCACCCCTGTTGACGGAACGTCTCGGCGCAGCGCCGCCACATCTCACGTGACCCCCGGGGAGGGACCATGACCGATCGCAAGCCGCCTGGTATGGATTTCGAGTCTTGGGTGGACCGTCAGATCAGGGAGGCCGGCGACCGCGGCGACTTCGCGAACCTACCGGGATTGGGAAAGCCGCTGCCCTCGCTTGACACCCCCTACGACGAGATGTGGTGGGTCAAGGGCAAGATGCACCGCGAGGGACTCGCCGCCCTGCCACCCGCTCTCGCGCTGCGCAAGGAGGCAGAGGACGCGATGGACGCGGTCAACGCCGCCCGCTCCGAGCGCCAGGTGCGGGACATCCTCACCGAGATCAACGAGAAGATACGCGCGGCGCTGCGAATGCCCCCGCCGGGACCACCCCTGCGACTCTCGGAATTCGACGTCGACGAGGTACTCGCAGCGTGGCGCGAGGCCCGCTCCGAGTAGGGCCTCGAACAGACCACCGCCGAAGGTGACGGCTTGGAGTGCGCAGCTCAAGCCGTCACCGCGCGGTCGGGGTGCTGCGGCTCGGCGGAGGCGGCGAAGACGCCGCCGAGACTGGGAACGGCCAGGCCGGGCCGGACGGCGCCCCCCGTTCGCTTCGCCCAACCGGTCGGTCAGCCAAGCTCGGCAAGCACGCGGGAGAGGGGTTCGCCGCGCTGCCCGCGCAGGCCGACACCGACACCGACGGCGATCTGGACTGAGGCGTCGCGGTCGACTCCACGATCGTGCGAGTGCATCAGCACGCGGCCGGGGCCCGCGCCGTCGGGGCCGACGCACCTCGGCGTGGGCCCCGACGGCAAGTTCACATAGCCGGACAGCTACTTCGCCACCTCTGTCCGCAGGGCGCCCGCTTCGATGGCACCGCGGAGGATGTGGGCGATCCCTTCGGGCTTGAGGTCGATGCCGTTGAGCCCTTCCAGGGTCAGCGGGATCTCCTCCAGCGCGTACTCGCCGCGACCCTCGGCGCTGAACTCGGGACCGGTGCGGTCTTCGAAGGACCAGGTGGCGATGCGGGCGAGGTAGAAGAGCTGACGCTCGTCGCCGGACTCCATCGCGTGGAGGAGGCGGACGATGTCGGCCTTCCCCGCGATCTCCTCGTGGATCTCCCGGTGGAGGGCGGCCTCCCGGGACCCGTCACCGGGCTCGACGCCGCCGCCGGGGAGCACCCAGTACTCGGGGATGTCGGGCTTGGTGCGGCGGATGACCAGCATCGTGTCGTCGGCGGTGACGAGGACGGCGCGGGCTCGTTCCTTCATGTCGGTCTGTCTCCTTGCTTGTTGTCGGTCCCAGTGCAGCAGCCAGCCGCCGTCGACGTGGACGGGTTGCCCGGTGATGAACGAGGCGGAGGGCCCCACGAGGAACTCCACCAGGGCCGCGACGTCCGCGGGCCGGCCTCGGCGAGGGACGCACTGGCGCTTGATCTGCTCCTCCGGGCGGGCACGGTGCTGAGTGGGGATGGCGTTCTCGGCCTCGACCTGGATGGCGCCGGGCATGACCGTGTTGACGCAGATCCCGTACGGGCCCAGTTCGCGGGCGAAGGTGCGGGTCAGGCCCACCAGCCCGGCCTTCGCGGTGCTGTACGCGACGAGGTTCGTACGGCCGACGCGGGCGTTGACGCTGCCGATGTTCACGATCCGTCCCCAGCGGCGTCCGATCATGCCGGGGGTCACGGCGTGGCAGGTGCGGTAGTGGGCGGTGAGGTTCACGTCGAGGGAGTAGTTCCAGGCGGCCTCGTCGGTGTCCTGCCAGGGGACACGGGGGTAAGAGCCGGCGTTGTTCACCAGGATGTCGATGGCGCCGATCTCTGCACGGACGAGGTCGACCATGGTCTGGACGGCGCCGGGGTCGGTGAGTCGGCGTTCGCCGCGATGCCGGGGCTGCCGTCGCGCTCGAAGGCGGCGAGGAGGGCCTGCGCGTCCGTTTCCTGGCCAAGGTGGTTGACCGCGACGGTCGCGCCGGCCGCGGCGAGCGCCCGTCCGATCTCGGCGCCGATGCCGGTCGCCCCGCCGGTGACGAGGGCGGTGCGGCCCTGGAGAGGGCGGGCGTGAAGAGGGGACTCAAGCAGGGGCACGGACATTGCTGCTCCGTCCGCCGGAGTGGGAATGAAGGGTCGGTGTGGTGGTGAAGAAGGTGTCGATCGTTGTGCGCGGGTCCTGGCTCTCGGCGAGCTTGATCAGTACGAGAAAGAGGTCGTGGCCGGTCAGCCTGGAGGCCGGGATGACGCCGATGATGCGCAGGGCGAGGAAGGCATGGATCTCCTCCAGGCTGCTGCCGTCCTCTCTACGGAGGCGGTGCAGGGCCCGTGCAATGGCCGCAATGCGGCCGGGTCCGGTGTTCCACGAGTACCGGACGTCGATGTGGCGGCTGCCTTCGTGCAGCTCCAGGTGCTCGATGCGCGGGCCGGTCAGGGGCGGCAGGGCGAGGCGGAGTGTGCGGGCGTAGACGTCGGGCTGGTAGCGGGGGACGAGCCAGCCGCCCAGGGCCATCAGGTACCAGAGCAGGTTGGCGGCCTCGCCCACGGCGGTGTTGCGGCCGGCGAACTCGAAGTCCAGCCAGCACAGCCGCTCGGCGATGTTCGGCTCCGTGGGGTCGCCTTGGGTCAGACCGGCCAGCCAGCGGCGGTCGGGGGCCAGGACGTGGCGCAGGCTCTCGATGACGTCCGCGACATTGAGCGTCAGCTGCCTGCCGTTGGCCGTGAGGGTGAAGTCGGCCAGCTCCCGGAGTGTGAGGGTCGTATTGGCGTGGGGCAGGGTGATCGGCAGGTCACGGCGCAGGTACCAGCGGTCCAGGCGCCCGCCCGGGCGGATCCGGTCGAGGTAGAGGTCGGGGACGCACGCGGCCAGCGGCACGCGCTTGCCGGTCTCCTCGGCCGCCGCCCGCAGATCGGCGCAGACGCCGTCCACGAGCCGCTCCAGGCGGGGCAGCACGGCCGGGTCGCGGTCGGCGAGGGCGATCACGTCGCCCATGAGTAGCTCGCAGCGACCGGTGGCGAAGACGTCCTCGTAGGCGAGGACGTGCCGGTCCGGTAGCGCGACCTGCCCGTGAAAGTCCGGAACCGCGATGCGTGAGGCGAGCCGGGTCCATCCCTTCACCTCGGCTTCGGCCTGTTCACGGGTCCCCACCGGCTTGTGGAAGATGCCCTCTGTCGCCGCGGGCCGCCTGAGTACTCCGGCGGGATGCCGGATATACCAGCGGTCGGGCATTCGCTGCAGCCCTCGGCTGGCATGAGTCGAAGGTCTCGAAGATCGAGCACGGCAAGCAGAACGCGAGCGAAGAGGACATCCGCGCGTGGTGTGAGGCGACGGACCAGGGCGAGCACACTGCCGACCTCATCGCCACCGTTCGTCACATCGATGAACTCTGGCTGGAGTGGCGCCGGCAACTGCAGACCGGCGCCGAGATGCGACAGAAGAAGTCCCTACCGGTCTACGCCAAGACGAAGCTCTTCAGGATCTGGCATCCCAATGCGATATGGGGGACGTTCCAGACCGCCGACTACGCAGCGGCGATCTTCCAGCAGGCTGTGCGCTTCTACGAAATGCCCAACGACACTGAGGCCGCGGTCGCGAAGCGGATGGAACGGCAGAGGTACCTCTACGAAGGCAGCCGGAGGTACCACGTCCTCCTCGGCGAGCAGGCGCTTTACTCCAACGTCGGCGGTCCAGGCGTGATGAAATCGCAGCTAGGCCGTGTATCGGAAGCGGATCATGCGCATAGGGTGTCGGCATGTCGCTGAGCCACATAGCCCTCTCGTCCGGTCGCTCGATCGAACTCACCG
>NZ_JBFAZJ010000071.1:0-11940 GCF_040681715.1 Streptomyces sp. NPDC051582 | reverse complement strand
ACCGGCGACGCCCAGGGCGACGATCGAGCCGGCGAGGGTCTTCTTGGAAGCGGCGATACGGCGGATGACGGACTTCGACACGGAGGAAACCTTCCACAGGGAACAAGGGCGGTCGCTGCATGCCAAGGCATGCGTGAGCCACTCACGCGGTGGAGAGGGGTTCGTCGGCGGCGGGCATTCACCCGGGCCGCCCGGCGACACATCCAGTTCTACCCACGCCCCGACACCCTGGCAACGACCCCGCCTACTAACCGCCTACGCAGCCGACCACCAGGCAACGATCCCCGCGTGCGATGGCATCCATGCAGGTGAGAAACCCTCCGAGAGGTGCTCCGCACCACCCCCTGGACCTACTACAGCGCCTCGTATGTGACATGGGCCCTATGGGGCGGCTCACCTCCGAAGCCCCCCGACCTCACCCAAAGTCACCAGCCGTACCCCCTTGAGCGGGTCGTGATCCGGCGGTGGGCGGCGGCGCCCAGGGAGGCTCCCAGGGCCGGCGCCAGGAGGTAGATCCACAGGCCGGTGGTGGTTCCGGACATCAGCGCGGGTCCGAATTGGCGGGCCGGGTTGGCCGCGCCCCCGCTGAGGGGGCCCAGAACGGCGATGATCGCGCAGACGAGCACCGCCAGGACCCAGGGGAACCACCGCTCCCGGGCCGGGCGCGCGAGGAAGAAGCCGATCATCAAGGTGACGAGGACCAGGCAGGCGCCCTCGGCCGCGAAGACCGCCCAGCCGTTCCACGACGGGGCCGCCGCGACGGCCCCGTAGCCGACCCGCGCGACCGCCGGTCCCCAGGCCAGGCGGGCCAGTACCGTCCCGACGAGCGATCCGCACAGCTGCGCGAAGACGTACACCCCCACGCACCGGCCGGGGAAGGCCCTCAGCCGCCACAGGGCGAGCGTGATCGCGGGATTCATGTGCGCACCGGAAAGCCGTCCCCAGGGGGAGCGGAGCAGCCCGAAGACCATCGCCCCGGTGAGCGCACCCACCACGAGGAGGGCCGATCGGAGGTCCGCGAGGACGAGCGGGGAGGCCGGATCGAGTACCCAGCGCATGACCGTCACCACGGCGAACATCAGCGTCGCCGTCAGGGCGAACTCGTACAGGGGCCAGCCGCCGCGTTCGGGCCCGGTCCGCACGGGCGCCGGGCCGGAGCCCGCCCGTGTTTTTCCGGGTGAAGCGGCCGGGGAAACGGACCTGGACATCTCGTCTCCGCTCACGGTTTCTCCCCTCGATCGGGACTGCGGTGTTCGCGTGTGCGCACGATGCGCCCGTCGAGGCAGCCTGCGGCACCACCGGCCGCCGGATGCGCGTACACGCCGACAGCCGGGTCCGCGCGCGGACGAATCAGGCGGTATGGGTGACGCGGCAGCGGAGCGAGGGCGGCCGGAGCCCCGGCGCGGCCGAGGCGGCGGCGGGAGATTGGCCGGTACGCCGTGCCCCGTGCCGACGGTGCGCAGCGGCCGGCGATCCCCCCTGCCGCTCGATGGAACCGCCTGTTCCGGCCTTCCCGCCCGTGGCCACGAGCGGCGATCGCCATCGCTCCCCGGGGCGGGCGCGGCCCGTACGGCCTGCGGCAGGAGCCCGGCGGTCCGCCGTGAAGTGACGGACATGACGAGACAACCGGCCAAGGTGACACGGGCAGTTGCCGTCGATCCCGACTGCGCCGAGACTCGTTCTGCGCCACCCCGCTCACCCAGATGGACCTGACCACGAACCATCTGTTTCCCAGGGGCACTTCGCCCGTCCCCCGCGGGCGCCGGCCACCCGACGCCGTCTTCGCGGTACTGCAATCCCTCAGAAGCGAGAGGAAATCCGCATGTCCGAAAACTCCGCCACCCCCGGGTACGACGACCTCGACCTGGACCTCGACCTCGACCTCAGCGAGCTGACGGTCACCGCGCTCAGCGACACCGCCGCGCTGCCCGAGAACGGCGCCTCTTGGGGCTCCTGCTCCTGTCAGGGCTCGTCCTCCTGCGCCCAGCCGCAGGTGGAGACGCCCACCGCCTGACGGCCGTGACGAGACCGCTCCCGTGCGACCGGCCCACCCGGGCCGGCCGCGCGGGCGGCGGCCCGAGCCGGAGGACAGCTCACTGGCCAAGACCGCACCACGGGAGCCCGCCTTGCCGTACCCCGCCCAGCCAGTCGCACCGCAACGCGTCGCGCCCGTGTCGGGGACCGCTCGCCCGTCGGCGGTGGCTACGGCCCGTACCGTCCCGTACGCGCTGGTCCGCACCACGGTGACCCCACACCCCGCGCAACCCGGGGAAGCCGCGCGGGTACGGACCCTGCTCGACCGGCTCACCGCCCTCACCGCGCGGGAAGACGCACTGCGTGCGGCCCTGTGCGACGACCTCTTCGCCTCCCGGCCGGGGCACGACGAGGAGTTCCACCGCCAGGTGGTGCTCCCGCTGCGCCGGGCGCTGCACAACGGCCGCGTCCCCCGCCCCGCCCTGCTGGCCCGCCTCGCCGATCTGCCCGTAAGGGTGCCCCGGCTCGGGACCTGGCTGGAGCTGCGCGGGTTCCGTGACGCCCTCCTCACCGAGCTGGCGGCGGCCGCCCCCGACGCCCTGACCGCCGAGCGCTCCGCCCTCGCGCAGCTGTGCCGCTCCCCCGGCTTCACCCGCGCCGTCGCCCTCACCAGCGCAGACCTGCTGCGCGCGGTGTCGCGGGCCGCCCGGGACGAAGGCGGGCGCAGGGCCCGCAAGGAGGAGCCCTCGGTGCTGCGGCACGCCCTGCGCGCCAGCACGAAGACCAGCCCGCTGTCCTGGTTCACCGCCGTGGGATGGTCCGACGGAGCGGGCCCGTCGGCTGAGCCGCGACCGGCACTGCGGTCCGTGGTGCGCGAGCACCGGACGCTCGTCGAAGCGCTCGCCGCCGCGCTGCTCGACGAACCGCGCCGCCGGAGCGCCCTCGCCCACCGCATGACCAGCAGTGCGCGGCACACCGCCGACGGGCGGGCCCTGTACGCGCGCGACCACACGCTCTTCGCGGGCGGCCGGTACCTGGTCACCCACGAGGAGTCGGTCGAGCTCCCCGTCCGCCCCGCCCTGACGGCGCTCGACGCGGTCGCGGCCGAACCCGCGACCCTCGCCGAGCTGGCGGACCGGCTCGGCCCGGCTCTCGGTCGCGCCGGTACCGACCCCGCCGTCACCCGATTCCTCGACCAGCTCGCCGACGGCGGTCTGCTGGTGCCCGTGGACCCCGTCGATCCGCAGCACCCGCACCCGTTGCGCGCGCTGGCCGGCTGGTTGCGCCGGTGGCCCGAGGACGCGGCACTGGCCGACCGGGTGGAACGGCTCGCCGGCGACACCGCCGGGTTCGCGAACGTCCCGGCGCAGGAGCGGCCCGCCCTGCTGGCCGACCTGGCGGAGCGCTGGCGCCGCTTGCTGGCCGACGCCGGCCGGCCCGTACCGGCCGATGCCGCCCCGTTGAACGTGCTCTCCGAGGACGTACACGTCGGGGCAGCGCACGTCGGGGCAGCGCACGTCGGAGGCGTGCGGACCGGCGAGGACCCGGTTCCCGCCGACCGGCTGAGGGACGCGGACCGGACGGTTCTCGGTGAACTCACTGCCCTGGCCGAGCTGTTCGACCTCGGGCACCTGATGCGGCGAGCCGCACTGGAGCGCTTCGTCGCCCGTTACGGGCCCGGCGGGACCTGCCCGACCCCCTGGGAGTTCGGCCGCGACACCGCCGCCGCGTGGGAGGAGGCCGCGCGCCTCGCCGTCCGGCCGTCCGGCGACCCGGGGCTCTCCCGCGAACTGGCCGAACTCGCCTCGCTGCGCGAGGAGTTCACCCAGAAGGTGCGGGCCGCTGCGGCGGACACGCCCGACGGGAGGGCCGAGGAGCTCGTCCTGCCCGCCGAGGAGGTCCGCGGACTCGCCGGCCGGCTGCCGGGCTGGACCTCCGCCCGCCCGCTGAGCTACGCGTGGTTCGTCCAACGGGCCCTGCCCGGCCAGCTGCTCTGCGTCAACCACGTCTACGGCGGCTGGGGCCGCTTCACCAGCCGCTTCCTCGACGACCTGCCCCGGGGCGCCGCCGCCCAGGTGGCCCGCGAGATCAGGCGCGGTCTGGGCGATGGCGCCCGGGCCGCCCAGATCCGGCCGGTCGGGGGCTTCAACGCCAATCTCCATCCGCTGCTGGTCGACGAGGAGATCGGCCCCGACCGGTTGCGGAGCACGTTCGCCGAAGCCGACGTGGAGCTGGTCCACGACACGGACCGCGACCAGCTCCGGCTGCGGCTGCGGGCCACCGGCGAACCCCTCGACGTCCTCTACCTCGGCTTCCTCGCCCCGGTCATGCTGCCGCAGCGCCTCGCACCGTTCCTCTGCGACCATCCGGGCGGCGTCGTCGACTTCCGGCGGCTCCTCCCCCGCCACACTCTGGCCGCACCCGGCGGCGAGGTGTGGCGGACCCCCCGGCTGCGCCACGGCCACGCGGTACTCGCGCGGCGCCGCTGGCACCTGCCCGCAGGCGTGCTGGCCGCGCTCCGCGCCGACCTCGCCGCCGACCCCGACGTGATCCCGGCCGCCACCGTGGCCCGTTGGCGGGCCCTGCTGGGTCTTCCCGAGCAGCTGTTCCTGCACGCCGTGCCGGAGCCCGCCGCCGGGCGGCCCGCCGAGGACTTCGCACGGAGTCTGCGCGCGCCGAAACCGCAGGCCCTCGACCTGGGCAGCGCCCTGCACCTGCGCTGCCTCCCCGGCTGGCTGGCCCGCCATGCGCGCGGCGTCGTGCTGGAGGAATCACTGCCCGTCTTCGGCGGCCGGAGCCGACCCGCGCATGCCGTGGAGCTCATTGCCGAGACGTACCGGCCCGCACACGGCGCCCGGTCGGACTGAACCCCCGTGCCGGCCCCATCCCCTGTTCCGCCCGCGCCACCCGTCCCGGCGTGTCCCACCCCCACTCCGTCCGTCATCCGTCGAGGAGACACCCCATGAACGCCCCGGCCACCAACCCGGACACCGCCCGGCCCGCCGCGACCGCCGCCACCACCCTTGACGTGGTGGTCTACCACTACGAACCGGTCAAGACCCCGCTCCTGCGCGAGGCCGTGCTGCCCCTCGCGCGCGAGGCGGCCGCGGACGGGCTGGCCGCCCACGTCGAACGCCACTGGCTGCACGGACCGCACCTGCGCCTGCGCCTGCGCGGCCTCCCCGGACCGGTGGCCGAGGCGGCCGAGCGCACCGCGGTCGAACTGGCCGCCCGTGCGGCCTCGCACCCCTCACGGGCCGCCGTCGACGGGCAGCGCCTGCTGGCGCAGGCTCAGGCGGCGGGGCGGGCGGAGCTGATCCCGCCCCCGTACGGTCCTCTCGTACCCGACAACACGGTACGGGTGGAGCCGGTGGACCGGTCCTCGCTGACCGCGCTGATCGGCCCGGACGGCGTGCGGCTGCGCGAGGACCTGCTGGCCCTGGGCCTGCCCGCCCTCGACGCGGGCGCGGCGTTCCTCGCAGAGCGGGCGAACACCTCCACCGCCCGGGTCGAACTCGTGGTCGCGGCCCTCGCGGCCCACGCGGCCGCGCACCCCGAAGGACTGGTCGGCGGCCACTACTCGTACGTCTCCCACCTGGAGGACTTCCTCGCCCAGGAGGACCACGACGGCCGTATCCGGGCAGCCTTCGACCGCCGCTGGGACGCCGTGGGCGGGCGGATCGCCACACTGGTGGGCCGGATCGCGAGCGGTGGCGAGACCGGCTGGGAGGGAGCCTGGGCCGACTGGTCCACCGACGCCTGGCGGATCGCGGAGGAACGGTTCGACGCGGGCGCGGACTTCACCGGCGTGCGCGCGGAGTACGTGGACCGGGCCGCGGCACTGGGCGACCCGGCCACCGCCGAGCGCTGGGACCGGGGGGCACGGACCCGGTACAGCGACTTCCACCGGCTGCTGCACCGCTCGGACCCGCAGGGCACGATGTGGAGCCGCCCCGACTACCTGGTCCACCGGGCCTGCACCAACGGGCTGTACCGGCTCCTCACCATCTGCGACGTCCGCCCCGTCGAGCGCTATCTCGCCGCCCACCTCGTCGTGCGCAGCGTGCCGGAACTCACCGGGCACCGGTGGCAGGCACGCGTCGGTGAGGCCATCTCCGCCGTGGAGGGCACGCGGTGAGCGCCACCGAACCGCCACGCACGCGGTTGAGGCCCGGGGTGGCGGTCACTGCGCTGCGCGACGGTCTGCACCTGCGCGGCCGGGACGGGAGCGTGACGCTCGAAGGCAGCAGGGCGCTGCCGGCCCTGTGGGAGCTGCTGTGCGAGCGGCTCGGCCATGACAACGGGTACCCCCTCGGCGTGGCGGGGCACGTCCCCCCGGGGACCGGCCTGCCCCGCCTCGATCCGGCCGATCCCCGGGTCGGGTCCGCGCTGGACGCGCTGGCCGCGCAGTTGCGCGCGCACGATCTGCTCACCGAACATCCGCCGGGAGGCGCCGAACCGGCCGCCTGGCTGGGAGCCTCCGCACGGCGGCCCGAGCACGCGGCCGCGGCCCTGGCCGCCGCACGGCCCGTGGTCGCGGCGGCCGATCCCGAAGGCCCGCTCGCCGCAGCGCTGATCAGCGCGCTGGACCGCGCGGGGACCCCGCCGCAGTCGTGCCGGGACGCGGGACTGGCCCCCGGCCGCGTGGTGGCGGTCGCGGGGACCCCGCCCGTGGCCGTGGCCGTGGCCCGCACGGCCGAGGGCGGCTTCGTCACCGCCCCGGCCGAGCCGGAACGGGCGCGTACGGAAGCCGAGTCGATCGCCGTCCGCATGGAGCGCGATACCGGCTCCGCGCCAGCCGCAGCGTCGGCCGGGGTGACGGACGGGACGACGGACGGGGAGACGGACGGGGTGACGGACGGGGTGACGGACGGGGCGGCCGCGGCGGTGACGGCCTTGCTGGCCGGCGCCGCGGCGCAGCGGCTGCTGTGCGCCGTGGCCGGTCTGCCCGATCCGGCCGGACGGGAGGAGGACCCGCGACTGCTCCCCGAACGTCCGGCCGTACTGGTCGCATCGGCCCGGCCGCCGCACGCGTCGTACCGCCCCTGGGTCGCCGGACCGGCCGGCCCCGGCTCCCCCTCCCCCACCCCCGCCGGGGACCTGTCCGGGGCCCTGCGCCGGATCGAGGCGCTGACCGACCCGTACCTGGGGGTGCTCGACGCACCGCTGCCGGGCGGTCTGCCCCAGTTGCCCGCCGCGCTCGCGAGCTGCGCCTCGGCGGCCGGGCCCCTGGTGGCCGGGGCTCCGCGGACGGACCTCGCCCGGCTCACGGCAGTGTGCCGGGCGGCCGAACTGCGCCTGGGAGACGGGATGCCGGTGGCGGTCGGCGCGGGTCCCGGCCACGCCCTCGGGCGGGCCTTGCGCCGAGCCGCCCTCGCCGCCGCCGGGCCCACCGGCACCGGGCGGGCCCTGGGCGAGGAGGAATGGCGCGGGCATCCGCAGGCCCGTCACTGGTGGACCGTGCTGACCCGGCACCTGGCGCTTCCGATGCGGATGACGGTGCACCAACTGGCCTGCGAGCGCGTCTACTTGGCGGTCGTACGGGATCCGGTCGGCGGACCCGGGACCGTGGGAGTGGCCGCCCGTGCGGTGGAGGCGACAGCCGCGGACGCCGCTGCCCTGGCCGCGCTCGGCGCGGTGACCAGGGCGATGGCCGCCGTGGAGGGTCCGACCGGGGCCGTGCACACCGCGTTCAGCGGGGCCGAGGCACCGCTCGCCGTTGCCGGAGTCGAGCCCGCGGGCTGGACGGACGAGGGCTGGACCGACCGCTGGCTGGCCGGGATCGCACGCCGGGAGACGGAGCTGAGCGCCGCGCTGACCCGGCTGACCGGACTGCGCCCCGAACCCTGGCAGCCGGGGACGGACCTCACCGGCACCGGAGCGGGTGGCGCTGCCGGATCCGCCGGAGCTGCCGCAGCTGCCGGATCAGCCGGGCCCGTCCTGACCGCCCTGCACGCGTGCGGATTCACCGTTCTGGCCGGGCGGGGAGGAACACGATGAGCGCGAGCACGATGACGAGGTACGGGACGGCTGCCGACGCGCCGGTGGTGGTGTCCCCGTCCGCGGGCGCCGTACCCGTCCTGGATCCTGCCGCGGCCCTGGAGACCACCACCGGCGTGGCCGTCGTCCATCTCACCTCGTGGACGCTGGAGCTCGCCGAGCGGCTCAGCCGGCACGCACTGGCCCATCCCGTACGCCTGGTCCCGGTGCGCGAGGACGGTGCGCTGACCGTGATCGGTCCCGTACTGGAGCCCTCGGCACGGGCCTGCCTGTCGTGCGTCGAGTACCGGCGACTGGCCACCGCGGGCGGCCGGGTGCCCTGGCAGAGCCCGCGGCTCGCGCTCGGCGGCACCGGTACCCCGGCCATGGCGGAGGCGGCCCTGCTGCTCGCCGCCGCCCTTCTGGAACCGGGGCCGGTGGCGGGGGCGGTCGCGGGGTCGCGGACACCGGCGCCGCCGGCCACCGTCCACGTCGTCCAGGGCCACCGGGCCACCTGGTCCACCCATCGCGTCCGACCGGTCGGCGGCTGCCCCGTCTGCCGCCCGCTGCCGGCCGATTCCCCCACCGCGGCCGGGTTCGCGGACACGCCGCGGCCGCTGCCCGACCCGTCCGTGCTGCGCGGCCCCAACGGCCTCACCGAGGCGGACCGGCCCCGGACCGAGCTGTTCGACGAACGGTTCGGCCCGGTGCGCCGGCTGTTCCGTACCGAGGACTCCGCCTTCGCCCTCACCACGGCCTGGGTGACGGACGGCCGTCTCGTCGACGACGGCGGGTACGGGCGCTCCGCCGACTTCCGCTCCAGCGAGCGGGTGGCGCTGTTCGAGGCCGTGGAGCGGCTGGCCGGAATGCGCCCGCTGGGCCGCCGTACCGTCCTGCGCGCCTCCTTCGCCGAGCTGGGTCCGCGAGCCGCCGTGGATCCCGCCCGGCTCGGTCTGCCCGACCCGGCCCACCGGGGGCACCCCGCCTCCCTGACCGTTCCTTACCACGCGGACCTGCCAATGGACTGGGTGTACGGCTGGTCGCTGACCGAAGGCCGGGCCCGGGCGGTGCCCGAGCACGTGGCGTACTGGGACCTCGCACGGGGCCCCGGCCGGGCCCGGGTGGTCTACGAGTCCTCGAACGGCTGCGGGCTCGGGAACAGTCCCCAGGAGGCCGCGCTCTACGGGCTGTTCGAGGTGGCGGAACGGGACGCGTTCCTGATGGCGTGGTACGCGCGCACGCCGCTGCCCGGCATCGCCCTGCCCGACGACGACCCGCTGGTGACCGCCCTGGCCTCGCGCGCCGCACTGCTGGGCTACCGGCTGCGCCTGCTGGACGCCACCAACGACCTCGGCATCCCCTGCGTGGTCTCGCTCTGCCGCTACGAGGGTGATCACCCCGATGCTCCCCGGGCCTTCCTGGCCGCCGGAGCCCACCACGATCCGCGCGCCGCGATCCGCTCGGCGGTGGCGGAGGTGGTCACCAACGTCCAGGACGCGGTGCACCGGCCGGCCGGTCCGGGCGGGGCGCGCGACCCGGAACGGCTGCGCCCCATGCTGCGCCGGCCCGAGCTGGTGGTCGGCCTCGACGACCACGTGGGACTGAACACGCTGCCGGAGGCCCAGCACCGGCTGGAATTCCTGTTCGGCGACGTCCCGGAGGTCCCCTGGCCGGAGCGGTGGCCGGGTGCGCCCACCCCGGTGGCCGACCTCACCGGGCTGCTGGCGGAGACGGTCGCGCGCCTGGCCGCCGAGGGGCTGGAGGTGCTCGTCGTCACGCAGGACGAGCCCGGGATCCGGGACCGGCTGGGACTGCACTGCGCCAAGGTGATCGTGCCCGGCACCCTCCCGATGACCTTCGGTCATGTCAACCGCCGCACGCTCGGCCTGGCCCGGCTGCTGGAGGTGCCCCACCGGCTGGGGCGCACCGCGCGTCCGCTGCGCCACGACGAACTCCCCCTGTATCCGCACCCGTTCCCGTGAGGCGATCCGATCCCATGACCGATGACCCGTACGCGTCCGCATCCGCGTCGCCCGCCGCCGCGACGGCGACCCTCGCGCCGGCTCCGGTGCAGAGCTGGCAGAGCCTCCACCTGACCCTGCACACCGACGGCGCGGACACCGACGCCTTCGTCACCGGGGCGCTCGCCCCCCTGATGGACGGCCGGTACGGACCGGGGGCGGGCGCCTGGTTCTTCATCCGCTACCACGAGGGCGGCCCCCACCTGCGGATCAGGTTCCGCGGCGCGGGATCCACCGGGGACCCGGCGCGAGAGGCCGCCGAACTCGCGGCGGAACTGGCCCTGTCGGCCGCCGGCACCACCCCGGCGGCGGGCACCCGGCCCGGTCGGCACGGGGAGGTGCGCGCGGTTCCGTACGAGCCGGAGACCGAGCGCTACGGCGGGCCGGCCGCGCTCCCCGTGGCCGAGGAGCTGTTCGCGCACTCGACCCGCGCGGCGGTCGACGCCCTGCGCGCCGTACCCGGGCGGGCCGACCGGCTGCGGCTCGCCCTGGACCTCGCCCATGCCACGGCGCACGCCCTGGGCCTGGACGAACTGGACTCGGCGGGCTGGCTGCGCCGGCACGCCGCCTCCTGGCGCTGGGCCGCCGAGGTGCGGCCACTGCCCGGAGCGGCCGTGCACACCCGCGTCAACACGGTGTTCGCGGCCCAGCGCACGAGCCTGGCGCGGCGCGCCCGGGCCGTCCGCACCGGGCTGGACGAGGGCTCAGCCGATCCGTGGCTCGCGGAGTGGACCCGGCAGGTGCGGGCGGCCGACGCCCGGCTGCGCGCCGCCGTACCGCCCGCGGACCGGCCGGACGCGCCGGTGCGGACGCAGCGCCGGCTGTGGGTGTGGGCCTCACAACTGCACATGCTGTTCAACCGGTTGGGGGTGACTCCGGACGAGGAACGGGCCGTGTGCCGGCTCGCGGGGCGCGCGCTGCTGGAGACGGGAGACGGGGGCGGCTTCTTCGGCACCGGGCCGCGAGCCGCGGACTACCAGTACCTGGAGCAGAGCAAGTTCCAGATCGGCCGACCGCAGGACACGGCGGTACGGAGCATCGCGCGCCCCGACGCCGCGTCCGGACACGGACCCGAGTCCGAACGGCCGCTCCCCGCGGCCCCGTTGCCGGAGCTGTCCCTCGCCGAGGTGCTGCGCGGCCGCAGTTCGGCGCGCGGTGCGCTGCGGGGGCCGCTGACCGCGCAGGAGCTGGGCGGGGTGCTGTGGCACGCCCACGCGCCCAGCCATGTCTCCCGGCAGGCTCTGGCCGACGGCACGGAGCGCAGCCTGCGCCACCGTCCGTACCCGAGCGCGGGCGCCCTCTACAGCGTCCGGGTACGGCTCCTGGCTCTCTCCGTGGCGGGGCTGGCCCCGGGCACCTACCACTGCGTGCCGGAGCGGCGGTCGCTGGTCAACCTCGGCCCGGCGCCGGAACTCGGCGGGCTGAAGGCGTTGTCCTCGTACTTCTCGCGCCCGGCCGAGGACCCGGACTCCGTGGGGATCGACGAGGCACCGGCCGTGCTGGCGGTCCACCTGGACCTCGGCCTGCTCCGCCGCCGCTACGGGCTGCGGGCGCTGCGGCTGGGCCTCCTGGAAGCCGGGCACCTGGCCCAGACCCTCCAGCTGACGGCCGGCGCGTTCGGGCTGGGCACGATCCCGCTCGGCGGCCTGCACGACGACCTGGCGCACGAGCTGCTGGGCCTGGACGACCTGGACGAGCCGATCCAGTACCTCATCCCCCTCGGCCGCCCGGCCCCGCGCGCGTAGCAGCGCGGCGGGGCCGGAAGCCGGTGGCACCGGTGGACGAGCTGCTCCCCCCGGCAGCCCTTTCGTTCCGCCGCGGCGCTAGGTCGTGTCGTCAAAGTCTCGTCTGGTCGGCACTTTGACGACACTCCCTAGTGACCTGGTTCGGAGATCCTGTCGCAGTAGCGGCAGATGCGGTCGAGGATCTGGTCGGCGGTCTTGGTCCACTTGAAGGGCCGGGCATC
>NZ_JBFAZJ010000070.1:0-12280 GCF_040681715.1 Streptomyces sp. NPDC051582 | reverse complement strand
GTTATCTAGGGTTGTCAAGTGTTTCAGCAGCTCAGACTCGTAAGGCTCGATGAGGCACGTGAGGGACGTGGCTCAACGACGACATGCTCCCGACGGCGACGGGCAGGGCTCCGGCGGGCCTGATCGGCGACCTGAGACAACGCGTCGCATGCCGTCGGCCTCCCGAGACACGCGTTCCTATTTCTGCGGAGTCGAGTGGCGGCTAGGGTGAGCGGCCTGAGCTCCGGGACGGGCCGGGTTGCACCGGCGTGAGGGGGGACCGTGATTCCTGCGCTCACCGAGAGTGGCCTGCTCCCGCCCGGTCGTCACGCTGCGTCGATGGCCGAGATCCGCGAGATCTTTGTCGAGCAAGCCCCTCATGCAGATCACCGGAGGCGCATCTTCCGAGCCTTCGAGTTGTATGCCGACATGATCAGCGACGTCCTTGAACGAGGAACCTTTTGGGTGGATGGTGGGTTTTGCTCCCATAAGGCAGCTCCGCCAGAAGACCTGGACCTCGCCGTCCTCATCGACTCAACGCTGCCGTTGACCGATAAGGATCATGAGCGGCTCATCCCGCTATTTACCCTTCAAGGGGTGCAGGCCGGGCAGCCCCAGGTGTGGGCTAACCGAGTGCAACCTATGGGAGGTCTGATCGACAGCTTCCCCGTGGTCGCTGGCATCCCCGAGCAGGAGGAGTATTGGGATGCGACCTGGTCCAAGGTCAAAGGGCCTGATGGAGAGCTGATCCCTGGAGCCGTGAAGGGATATCTGGAGGTGAGCTGGTGAGTAACGAGCTTCGCGACAAGTACGTGCGCGCCCTTCAGACGACCGAAGGCGGCGATCCACTGTCTCGTCTCGCCCGATCTGGCCTCCAAGCTTCGGCTATGAAGTTCAGCGGTCTGGGACTGCGGGAGAGTGCTGCTGGCCCTGGTCTCAACTTCCGGCTCGCCGATCCGGCCAACGGGGGGCTGATCGCAGCCAACGAGGTGGGCGACTTCTTGCAGCGTGTGCAGAAGGCCGTTGCCCGTCTTGCGAAGGCCCGTCGCGCCCGTCTTGCGGACGTCGTCAAGCTGCTGCCGTCGGACTTTGAGCTCGCTCGACTCGACGTAGCGGCTTCTGCTGCCGGCTCGATCATTGTCGATCTGCAACCGCATGCTTCAGTGGTGGAGGAAGAGCGCGGAGAACTTCCCCCAGGCGGTGTTTCCTGGGCTGAGATCGGCGCAGTAGAGCTGGTTCGGGCGCTGCCGGAAGGTCCTGAAGACGAAGAGTCGATGGACTCGTTGTTCAGCGCCTCACCAGTGGTGCGCCGGGCAGTGGCTGACTTGATCTTCAAACTGCCGAACCCTCGCCTCGACATCAACCTGGCTGTGCAGCGCGGGACGGGTGAGCGCATCGTGTCTTCCCTGTCGGCCGTGCAGGCGGAATCGCTGCGCGACCGGCTCAACATCATCCGTGAAGAGCGGGAGATCATCCGGATGCAAGGGCGCCTCGACGGCCTGCGGACCCGGAGGCAGATCTTCTATTTCGAGACCCCGGCAGGGGCCGAGATTCACGGCTTCGTGGATGAGTCGCTTGTCAGCGTGGTGAAGGATCACCTCGATGAGCAGGTCGAAGTGGCGCTAGAGAGCTTCGTTCTGCGCTCGGCCGCAGGAAAGCGCAGCCAGCGCCGATACCGGCTCATTGAGGTTGCTGGCCAGCAGTCCCAGCTTCCGCCTGGCAGTGAACTGGACGAGGACGCCTAGGTCCGAGCAGGCCAGCTTATGACGGCTGTTGTGCCTGCCCGGCGGCTTCTGTGGGCGCCGGGCTGGGGACTTCGTCGAGGAGGTTCCCGAAGTGCCCGAAGACCCACTCGTCGATCATCGCCGGATAGGCATCAATCAGGTCTCGCGGGAGGGACCATTTCGGCTCCTCGAAGTGGAATCCCCACTGCGAGACGATATTGTCCCCGGCTGCCAGGTCTGAGACCGCGGAGCGCAGACGGCCCGCGTGCGCGAGAAGGTGCTTCACCCGGGCGGCGCTGATGTCACCGACGTCGGCGCCTTCGTGCGCGATGAAGTTCCGAGCCTTCCTCGCTCGCCGCAGCACGTCCATGGTCTCGGTGGAGCAGGACATGTGGCCGGTCAGCTGGTGCAGCGCCGGTCCGAGCATCTTGTCGGCTGGCAGTGCAGCGATGAGGTCCTCGAAAGTGGCGACCGGGTCGGCGTTTTGGTGGACTTCGACCAGGTTGATGCATCGGAGCATCCAACGACATTTTCCTTCGAACGCATTGGCGAGGTGAAGGGAACGTCCGGCCGAAAGGAACAGTGCGTCAAGTAGATGCGGCTCGCGGGGAGGCAAGTAGCCCAACGACCAAGTCATGAGTCCACCGTAGTGACGGTGTCCACCGAATATCTGGGTTCGGGCAGTTCCTCGCTTGCGGCACTTGCCCAGACGCAGAAGAGGCCGTCGCCAGGGGCGACGACCTCCCGCTGAAGGCGGATCGCCAGGTGTCAGGACCGGCCGAGGGCTCGGGTGATCCAGCCGGCGTCGCGCCACTGGTCGGTGTTGAGGGTGCCGCGGGCGTCGATGACCTTGGGGCTGGTGGTGCGGGTCGCGAGCCGCTTGGGGTCGATCGTCGAGTACTGGTGCCACTCGGTCAGGTGCAGCAGCAGGTCCGCGTCATCGACGGCGGCCATGGGGTCTTCGACGTAGTCGAGTTCGGGGTGGAGCTTGCGGGCGTTGTCGAGGGCCTTGGGGTCGGTGACGGTCACGGCGGCGCCGAGGTCGTGGAGGGCCTGGGCGACGGCGAGGGCGGGCGAGTCGCGGATGTCGTCGGTCTCGGGCTTGAAGGCGGCGCCCCAGACGGTGACCCGCTTGCCCCGGAGGTCGCCTCCGAGTTCTTCGCGGGCGAGGTCGATGACGCGCTGGCGGCGGCGGGCGTTGACGGCGGTGGCTTCACGGAGAATGCCGACGGCCTGGCCGGCGTCGAGCTCGTCGGCGCGGTCGATGAACCCGGCGAGGTCCTTGGGCAGGCAGCCGCCGCCGAAGCCGAGGCCGGGCCGCATGCCGTGGCGGCCGATGCGGTGGTCGTGGCCGAGGATATCGGCGAGCTCAGCGACGTTGGCGCCGGAGGCTTCACAGACCTCGGCCATCGCGTTGATGAAGGAGATCTTGGTGCCGAGGAAGGAGTTCGCGGCGCCCTTGGCGAGCTCGGCGGTGGCCCAGTCCGTGACGATCGTCGGCGTCCCCGACTCGATGATCTTCTCGAACGCCTGCCGCAGCAGGGCCTCGGCCCAGGAGTGGGTGGTGTTGAAGCCGAGGACGAGGCGGTCGGGGCGGAGGGTGTCGTCGACCGCGAAGGACTCGCGGAGGAACTCGGGGTTCCAGGCGACCTCGACGAGGTCCTTGGCGGGGGCGTACTCGCGCAGGATCTCGGCGACGCGGGGTGCGGTGCCGACCGGGACGGTGGACTTCACCGCGACGACGGCCGGGGTCGTCAGGCCGGGGGCCAGGCGGCGGACGGCGTCGAACAGGTGGGTGAGGTCGTAGGCGTCGCTGCCGGCCTGCGGCGGGGTGCCCACCCCGATGAAGTGCAGGTCGGCGAAGTTGGCGGCCTCGCCGTAGGAGGCCGTGAACTTCAGTCGGCCGGAGGCGGTGTGCCTGGCGAGGAGGCCGTCGAGGTCGCGTTCGAAGAACGGGGCCCGGCCGGAGTTGAGGGTGTGGACCTTGTCGATGTCGGAGTCCATGCCCAGGACCTCGTGGCCGAGCTCGGCCATGCAGGCGGCGTGAGTGGCGCCGAGGTAGCCACATCCGATGACGGTCATCTTCATGAGCGGGCGTATCCCTTCGGGTGGGGCCGCCGCTGGCGGCCCCACCCTTGCCCCGCCCGGAAGGGCGGGGCGGTCAGGAGGGCCCGGCGGCCAGATAGCGGTGGATCCCGTCCCGGATGAACGGCGGGATCGTGAGGATGTCCAGGTGCTCGGGGGCGAAGAACTGGAGCTTGACGCCCTCGGAGAGCGGGAGGCGGGTCTCATCGCCGTCCCAGCGGGCGGCGAAGAAGGTGATGATCTGCCCGGAGCCGCGATGGTCGGTGATCTCGAACAGCTCGGTCAGCGAGTCGGCGGTGAGTCCGGCTTCTTCGTCGAGTTCGCGGACGATCGCGTTGGCCGGGGCCTCGCCGGGGTCGCAGCCGCCTCCCAGCAGGCTCCAGTGGGCGGGCCAGGCGATGTGGGGGAGGTCGTCGCGGAGGTGGAGGAGGAGTTCGCCGCGGCGGTTGGTGATGATCGCGACGGCTCCGCGGGCGGCGGCCGGCTCCTCGATGGCGGTGTTCTCGGAGTGCATCCCCTCACCGTAGTAACGGCGTTGGGAATCATGCGGCAGCCCTCACCGTCTGGTCCGAAAACCAGGCGGCTGCCATGAGGGCCTGCATCCGGGTGCGGTCGAACCGGCCGCCGGGCGTCAAACCCCCCTCGAGGAGGGGACGGAATCCCGGCGGGGCGTCCGTGAGGGCCATGCGGATCTGGGAGTCGGCCCAGGCCGCGAGGTTGTCGTTGAGCCATGACGGGACCGGGGAGGCGAAGCCGAGCTTGTCCCGGCTGGCCCAGACCTCGCGGGGCAGTCCCAGTGCCTTGGCCGCGTCCCGCAGGATCCGCTTGCCCTGGGCCGGGTCGGTGATCTTGTGCTCGACCGGCAGGCGGTAGGAGAACTCCACCAGGTCACGGGCGAGGTAGGGGGACCGGCGTTCGAGCGCGTAGGCGGAGGCGAGCTTGTCGCTGGTCATCACCAGCGGCCTCCAGGCCGTCGCCAGGTCCGCCAGCGTCAGGCCGCGGGCCAGGTCCCCGCCCGCGCGGGCCATCGCGTCGGCCACCAGGTCCCGGAGGCGGCCGTCGGGGTCGGGGCCGCGAAGGATGAGCCGGGTGACGGCCTCTGCCGGGTCGAGGGGTTCGCCGGCGGTGTGCATGAGCTTGGCGGCCAGCGGCCGGTAGGCGTCGAGCCCGGAGTTCAGGACGGCGTCGGGGCCGAAGAGGACCAGGGCCTGGCGGACGTAGCCCATCAGGAACTCGTCCGGTCCGAGACCGCCGATCGCGACCCGCAGGCCGAGGTCGGCGATCTTCCGGTAGGCCATGTGCTCGGAGAACGTGGACGCGTTCCCCATCGGGTAGTCCAGGGCCCGCATCATGTGCGGCAGTGCCTGCGTGAAGTCGCGGTGGTCGGGCTCGACCACCACCAGCTCGGCCCCAATGTCCCGGGCGATCACCGCGGCCGTGGAGGACTCGTCCAGGCGGTCCTGGCCCGGGTAGCGGACGGTGACGCAGACCGGGGGCCGCATCAGGTAGGCCAGCACCGCTGAGTCCAGCCCGCCGGAAAGGAGGAGGGCGAAGTCGCAGGCCGGGGACCGCAGCGGGATCTGCTCGGCCAGGATCGTGGAGAACCTGGCCAGGGCCTCGTCGTAGGTGCCGGTGAACGGCGCCCGGTCCTCCAGGTGCCACCAGGTCATCTGGTCGATCGAACCGGTGGTGACGTCGAAGGACAGCAGTGTGGCCGGGGCCAGCAACTGGATCCCCTGGAACGGGGTGTCCACCCCGACGGGGGTCTCGATCGCGGTGACCTCGGGCCGTAAGACCACCGGGGCCGGCCCGTAGCCGGTCAGGGTGGTGACCTCGGAGGCGAACGCGAGCCGGCCACCGTCCAGGCGCCAGTAGAGCGGCTTCTCCCCGAGCCGGTCGCGGGCCAGGAACAGCTTCGCGGTCCGCGGGTCATAGACGGAGATCGCGAACATGCCGTCCAGTCCGTCCAGGCAGGACGGGCCGATCTTGGCCCAGGCCCGCAGCAGGAAGTGAGCGTCCGACTCCCGCTCGCTGACCTCGATGCCCCAGGCGGCGGCCTGGCTCCGCCAGTTGTAGATCTCCCCGTTGAAGGCCAGCAGGATCCCGGTGGCCCGGTCCAGGTAGGGGCCGGGCATGGCCTGCGGGTCGACGATCAGGAGGGTGTTCATGGCCAGCACCGCCCGCCCGTCCCGGGCGGCGGCGTGCATCGTGCCGTCCGGGCCGCGGTAGTGCTGCGAGTCGCCCATCGCGGCGACGGTCTTCTCGTGCCGGAGAGCATCGCCTCCGGCCAGTCCTGCGATTCCGCACATCTGGTTCACCCCCGAGCGTGAAGTCGTGGTGCCTGACGGCGGTCGCCGCCGGGAGCCCCTTCCTGGCGTCCCGGCGGCGGCCTGTGCCCCCATCACACCCGCCGGGCCCTCATGCCTGGCAGGGCTCGCAGGGGGGCTCACAACTCGCAAAGCAGGTTCACCCAGGGTCCCCAGGGCAATACCCTCAGTGCCTCAAGACGCGGGAAGCGCGTGCGGCTTCCCGTGCCCAGCCGGAATGCGCCGACCGGAAATGCCCTGTCGAGCATCCGGCCCCGTGGCGTTTCCTCGTCAGCAACATCGTTGCTGACCTGGTGGAAAAGGGGATTCGGGTGGCGTCGACCAGCCGCCGGAAGCGTCCGCCGAACGCGGACCTGGACCGGCTCATCGAGACCAGCGGCGCGAGCCACAAGTCTCTGGCCCTGCGGGTCAACCAGCTCGCCCAGCAGGCCGGGCTGGCGACGGACTACTCGCATACCTCCATCGCGAACTGGTGCCAGCGGGGCATGATCCCCAAGTGGCCGGTGCCCACGTTCCTCGCGCAGGCGATCTCCGAACGGCTCGGCCGTCCGGTGTCTCTGTCTGAAATCGGTATGGGCGATGCGGAGACACCGGACGCGGATGTGGGGTTGGATTTCCCGCGGGACCGTGCTGATGCGGTCCGAGTGGCCACGTCGTTCTGGAGTTTCGTGAACCGCCGCGACTTCTTAACCGGATCCGGCTTTGCCGTTTCCGCGTTCAGCACCCCCGTGACCCGCTGGCTGGTCACCCCCGCCGACGAGGCGGCCGACGTCGCCGGCGGCAAGAAGCAGGTCGGCCGGGCCGATCTGGAAGAACTCCGGGACGCAGCCGACGAGGCCCGCCGCTGGGACTCCAAATACGGCGGCGGGAACTGGAAGGCCAACTCCGTCACCGTCTGCCTCCAGGAACGGGCCGCCCCGCTGCTGCGGGGCTCCTTCACCGACGCCGTCGGCCGCGATCTCTTCTCCGTCACCAGCGAGCTGTCCCGCCTCGCCGGGTGGACGGCCTTTGATGTCGGCCAGCACGATGTCGCCCAGCGGCACTTCATCCAGGCCCTTCGCCTGGCCCGTGCGGGCGGAGATGTCGAGCTCGGCTGCTATGTCCTGACCACCATGGCCATGCAGTCCCTGCTGCGGGGCTTCGGCTCCGAAGCCGTCGATATGGCCCAGGGAGCCTTCGAACGGGCCAAGGGCCAGGCCGCCCCGCGTGTCCTGGCATTCACCAAGCTCATCGAGGCCCGTGCCCATGCCCGCGAGAGGGACGCCAGGGCCGCCTCACGGGCCTTGGCGGCCTCCGAGGACCTCCTGGGCCAGGCGGACGCTGCCAGCGGCTCAGAGCCCGCCTGGATCGACTTCTATCACCACGCGAGGCTGTCGGCGGACGCCGCCGAGGTCTTCCGGGACCTGAAGAACCCCAAGGCCGCCCTGGCCTGGAACCAGCGGGCCGCCGCGATGCCGTCCGGAGTTTTCACCCGCTCGGTCGGGATGCGGCTGGCGATCGTGGGGACCGCCCACCTCCAGGCCCGCGACCTCGACCACGGCCTGGACCTGGGCAACCGGTCCGTGGACATCCTCGCCCGTGTCCAGTCGAGCCGGGCAAAGGACTACGTCCGCGAGTTCAACACCGCCCTCGCCCCCTGGCGGCGCGAGCCGGCCGTCCGCGATTTCCTCCACCGCACCCGCACCGAACTCGGCATCGCGGCCTGAGCACGTTTCGCCGGTACTTCCCCCCGTCCTCGAGGGGGGGAAGTACCGGCGAGCGTCCCCAGCGGCGTACGACTTCCTCGTGCACCACTGGTAGTGGCCCCTGGCTCAGGCCAGGGCCGGGCCGCTGTTCTCGGCCCGGATCATCCGCCGCAGGCTGCTGCGTGCGGCGGCGAGGTCGTCTTCCAGTTCCTCCACCTTGGCCTCCAGCTCGGACTTCACCAGCCGCAGGTCCCCCACTTCCGAGGCCAGTTCCTCGTTCTGCCGGGTCAGTTCCTCGACCCGCGCGATCAGGTCGGCGGAGCCGATCTGATCGAGCTGCTGGCCCAGCTGCCGCTGCAAGGCGGCCTTGAGGCGGTCCCGCTCGCCCCGCAGGGCGGTGACCTCCTGCCGGGACAGTTCCAGGTCCGTCCGCAGGCTCGCCGCACTCGGCGACAGCCCTTCCTGACGGTCCCGGCGACCCTTTCCGGCCTGTTGCTTGCGGGCGGTCTCGATGTGCTCGCGCACTCCTTCGGCATAGACGAGCCAGTTCGAGACCCCGGCGGTCTTGGCGACGGAGGCGAAGGTGACCGCGTCGCCGCGGGCGACCATCTCCTCCACCACGGCCAGCACCTTGGCCCGCTTCTCGCGGCTGTCCTTGCGGCGGGCGTCCGCCAGCACCTCGCTCGGGCGTCGTTTGGCGGTCATGCCGGGGACTCCTCGCGGTTGATCACCGTCAGCGGCAGCATGGCTCGGCCGGCCGCCGCCCGGGTCTTCCTCAAGATCTTCACCGACTCCATCAGGGCCTCTCGTTCGTCGGCGGGCAGCTTCTCGATCTGCTCGCGCATGGTCGCGGCGACCTTCTTGAAGGAGTCGATCTGGTCCTGGAGATTGCGTGTGACGTACTCGGCCGCGTCCATGGCCAAGGCGGTCTCCTTGTCCGACTTCAGGTCCCGGATCTGGTCCTCGATCGCGGCCAGGTAGGACGGATCGGGACGGTAGAAGCCACAGCCAGCACACTGGAAGCGGATCGGGCAGGCTTGCCCGCCGGCCTTGACGTTGGACGGCTCCGTGCAGCCGCCGAACGGCACCGCCACCGACCTCAGCTCGTAGGCCCGGTTCGAGGCCATCGGCGCCGGATTCCCGTGCCGGTCCACGACATGCAGCCGCATCTTCTTCACGGCCTCCTGCTTCCGCTTCAAAGACACCTTGTAGTACCGGGCCGTGGTCTCGGCACTTCGGTGATCCATCAGCTCTTTGAGCACGTCAATGGCCACTCCGCCGTCTGCGTGACGCTGAGCGTAGGAGTGGCGGAAGGCGTAGGCGTAGATCTTCTCCCGGTCGAACGGGATCGGGTTCCCGTCCTGCCCGGTGCCCTCCGAGTGGATCTCCGGGATCTCGGTGACCCACTTGCGCAGGGCCCGCGCGAAGTTGCCCGTGGTCAGGTGCGGGTCGCGGCTGATCTCGCTGATGGCGGGGAACAGGAAGGCGTCGCTTGTGGGCGGCGCGAGTTTCAGGGCGGCCCGCCGCTTCTCCCACTCCTGGATGATCCGTGCCGTCTCCATGGTGATCGGCAGACGTCTCCGCAGCCGTTTGCCCTTGTAGTTGTTCCAGATCAGCAAGCAGTCCTTGCCGGTGAACTCCAGGCAGTCCCGTCGCAGGCTCAGCACCTCCCTGGGGCGTCGGCCGGTGTCCCGAAGGACCTGGTAGGCGGTCTGGAACATGGTCATCAAGTCCTCGGGAGCTGCCCACGGGCCATAGGAGAAGCCCTGGCCCAACAGGCCGAGCTGGGCATCGAGCTGGCGGATCACCGACTCCGGCACGGCCTTGCCGATCTCGTCCTCGTTCGACTCATCCACCACGATCCGGTGCGACGCATGCCGGCCGAAGCTGCCAGAGAGGTTCGAAAGGATGCCCGCGCTGCGGCCGAAGTCCAGCACGGTGAACAGTCCGGCGAGGAGATCGCGGCGGTACTTGTTGTTGCGAGGTTCACCCTCGTCGTCCGTGAGCCTCCGGAAGTCCTCGACCACCGCGGTCATGTCACCGAAGCGCAAGGCGGCCGGGTCCATGCCGCCGCCCGGCAGCCTTCCCAGGGCTTTGGACGCGACCAGGCAAGCAGACACGTGGTGCCGGAACCGCTTGCTGTTCGGCCGGGTCGAGCGGGCCCACTCCATGGCCGCCTCGCGGAGCCACACCTGTTTGATGGTGGAGAAGTCGACCTTGCTCGCCCGGACGCCGGGCGGCCCGGCCTTCCGGTAGGCGGACTGGTGACCGACGGCCGTCATGTCCCAGACGAGCTTGTCCGTGGGCTCGATGCCGAGGAACCTTTCGTGCCCCCGCTCGATGGCCCAGACGAGTTCCCGCAGGTGAGCCGCGCTGTTGGCGGCCTTCCACCCTGTCGCATCGACGCGTTCGCGGTCTGCCGTCAGGACGCTCTCGACCCCCGCGAGCCGCTGGACCACCGCGCGGATGGCCGATGGCTCGATCTTCTGGTTCCGGGCCTCCCGCTGCTGGAGCATGTAGAGCACTTCCAACCGGGCGACCGGCCCCAGCGGCGCCAACGAGAACTGGTGAGTGGCCAGGTAGGGCGGTTCGTGCTCCACCCAAGTAGCGAGGGTGGCCGTCTCGTTCTCCTGCCGGTGGGTCTTCCACCTCGGGGTGTGGATGCGACACAGCCCCTGCCCAGGCCAGCCTTCCAGTTCGCAGCCCTTGACCAGGCATCGCGCCCGCCCCGCGAAGGGCTCGGCCACGTCTCGGATCCACTCTTCGAGCGTGCCGGCGAACAGGTTCTTGTTCGTCCGGCTGGCCGCTATCCACCGCGTCACGTGGCTCCGGCAGAGCCCCCACGTGGCCCGCTCGCGAGCACACCGCTTCCCGTCCCGCTCCACCACACACGCCTCAACCTCGGTGAAGCGGCGGTTGGCGGTCGGCACGAACGTCTTGTGAAATTCGTCCGCACTCATCCCGCTGGCCTGGAAAGCCCTGTCACAGGTCTTGCAGCGGCGATGGCGAACCTTGTCCACCGAGGCGCATGCTTCGGTCAGGCATCGCCAGGCAGCTGTGCTCGGATTCTCGAAATCCCCTGTGAACAGCAGGTTTTCACTGTCCCACTCGCCCGGCCGCCAGTCCTCCACCAGCTGTGTGCGAAGCCATTCGGCCCACGGACCGAGATCGATTCCCTCGTCCTCACCGATGGGGAGGACGACCGCAAGATTCCCGGTCATGCCTGGCCCCTGAGGATCGCCGCCACCCGTTCCACCGCTTCACGTTTGTCCGTGTCGGTGGCGTGAATGTAGGGCTCCATCGACGACGGTGAGACGTGGCCCAGCAGGTTCTGCACCACATCCCGCGGCGTGTCAGAGCGGATCCAGGTGGTTGCCGCCGTGTGCCGCAGCATGTGCGGCCGGGCCGGGAAACCGGCCTTAGCCGCCAGGCGGTCGAAGAGGTCCTTGGCGTTGTGGTAGGTCATGGCCTTGCCCAGCGGCTGGCGGAACAGGTTGACGAAGACCATGTCGCTGTCGGCGGCCTCGGCCACCGCGTCACGCTCATGGACGTACTCGGAGTAGGCCGTCACCAGCTCGGCCGTCACCGGGATCCACCGGGGAGAGCGGGCCTTGGCCAGGGCGCCGTTGACGTTCTTCCGGCGCCGGACGTGCACGTGTGGGCCGGCCACCTGGCAATTCAGGGCCGAGGAGTTCGACAGGAAGTGCATGTCCTCTCGGCGCAGGCCCAGGGCTTCACCGATACGCATACCGGTGCCGCCCAGCAGTACGACCAGGAAGCGGTCGCGGGCCCGAGTCGTCAACGCGACCAGCTCTGCGAACTGCTCTGCATTCAGCCATTCGTAGCCCTCGACGGCCACGGAGAACTTGATCGCCTTGGCCCTGACCGTCCTGAACTGTCCGTCCTCGCCCACGTCGTAGCCGGGCGGGAGGTAGCCCAGGTACTTCTGCTCGGAAAGCTGGCCGACCGTCTCGGACGCGACCCACCCCTGCTGGCCGCAGAACTGAAGAAACCCGCAGATGGTGGTCATGATCTGGTTCGCGGTCGTCCTCGAGCGGAAACGCGGCTCCAGGCCGGGCTTCCGCCCCTTCGACGGCGCCGGGTCCTCCACCAGCCAGTGCAGAAACCGAGCCAGCGCGGGCAGCCCCGGCTTCCTCCAGTCCAATCCGTGCGTCGCGCAGTACGACAAGTACAGCGCGACCCGGCCCGCATAGACGCGTTCCGTGTTGACCGAACGGTCCACCCTTCGAAGAGAAGCCAGGAAGGCGCAAGCCTCCATGTGCAACTCGTAGGCGGCCGAGATCACCACCCACCTGACCGCGTCCGTCGTGGGGTCAACGGCACGTTCAGCCGTGTACGGAGGGGCTATGTAATCAGACGTAACAGAGGTTCCAGACACCTAGTAGATACCTTTCAGAGGCATGGGAAACGAAGCTCAGCACTCATGTGCCAGAGATCTGTAGAGGACTAGAGATAACGA
>NZ_JBFAZJ010000069.1:0-12536 GCF_040681715.1 Streptomyces sp. NPDC051582 | reverse complement strand
AGGCACCACGGGCGGCCGCCACCGGGACCGTTCCCGCCCCGCTCCCGCACCACCTTCACCAGCTTCGCGAACCGGTCGATCCGCAAGCCCGTGAAAGTCTCCACCCACACCGGCTCAACCCGCAACACCCCACCCATACACGGAAAATGCCCGGAACTCAGCCTTCTGCAACACCCTTTAGGAAGGCGCCGATGTTGCTGATGTCGATCACGTGCGTCCTCCGGTCGCCCTCTTCGCCCGGCCGTCCCACGGCACCGAACGCGACATCCACCTTACGAAGAGCCTCCCGACCTGTGGAAAGGCCGGTGGTCATGCCCCTAATCAGCGGTCCGTCGATGCCTCCGGAGCCGGTGACACCACCCCCCAAGACATGCGATCGACATGAGGAGACAGTCATGCCAACTCCGGAGGTCGGGCGCCCCATTGCGAGGCAACCAAAACGGTAATGGGGGGATTGTGTCGGAGACGGACAGCGCTTCTGACGAATGCCAGGGGCTTCGTAGGCTGAAGCAGCCGCTTGAACGGGCTGGGCTTACCGGTTCCGTGCCTGGTACTTGCTGATTCTGTCCAGTATCAGCCCATACCCACCGCACAGAACGGCCACGGCGGTGTACTCGGCCCAGGTGTTGCCCTTGAGTGCGTGCTCGACTCCCATGAATACGGCCACCCACACGAGTGTTGCAATGACCTTGACGCCCATATAGGTCCCCAGACTCGATCAGGCGAGTGCTGACAGGCAGGCCGATGCGCCGGCCACGACAACCTTGCTTGCGATGTCCTTGGCAACATCTTTGCTGACGTACCTGCCCACGATGAACGCGGCGGCACCCCCGATGCCGGCCTTGAGAAGACAGTTCTTCACAGCATTAGTCATTTTTCCGTGCTGCATCAGTGATGCGCAGGCATTTTTGTCCTTGTAGACGGTGCACATGGCCCGGCGTTCGCCGACCGGGTCCACACTCTTCGGTCCGCCAGTGTTGGACGCGGATGCGGTGTCAGCGCCCCCCCCCACGATGAACCCGCCCAAGATGACGATCGACAGTAAGCCGGACGTCGTACGCCTCATGCGAAATTTCCCCAATCTCCGGTGCAATGCAAAGCAGGCGCTTGCAGACCGAGGCCGGGTGAGGCCGGATTCTCCGTAGGCGTACCTGCTGGATGATCATCGCGGGCGGCCGCCGCGATCCGCGATCCGCCGGGCAGCGGGAACGGCCAGCTGATCAGGGCGTCCCGATCTGCGGTGGCAGAGGACGAGCCGTCATCGCCGCCCCCGTCGAGAGCATCTTTGGAGTGGATGCACGGCCCGGAGGCGGCTGCGCGGCGCGCGGCCGGTGCCCAGAGTCATGCGACGTCATTTTCGTCGGTGCTGGCGAGGCGGCGGACCACGTGGGTGATTCGCCTCGGCGCTCTTCCGTGGCACGTTGCCGACGTTCACGGCAGCCGGAAGAGGACGTGCCAGCCGAGCGGGTCAGCAGATCTCGGCGCCTGCTGCCTTTCTCCATGACTGCGTGGAGGTGGTGGCTGAGCTCGACCGGCGCGGGGCCGAGGCAGGACCAGAAGGTTCAGGTTCCCCTAGGTCTTGGAGTCTCCTGTTCTGGTTGTGGTCTGCGGCACATTCTTCCGAGGCAACGCCCGACGCCGAATGTCGGTCATAGTCCGCGGTGGGACGCATATGGGGAGTGATAGTGATTCGAGTCGCGGTCGTCGATGACGAGCCGCTGGTCCGCACGGGCCTGCAAGTGATCCTGGAGTCCGCCGAAGACATCAACGTGGTCCTCGCATGCGGGGGCGCCGGTGCAGTCGCAAGCATCCGGTCCCATGACGTGGATGTGCTGCTCCTCGATATCCGGATGCCCGTGGTGGACGGGATGTCCGTACTTCGCCACGTCGTCGGCGCCGCCGCGGCCCCTGCCGTGGCGATGCTCACCAGCTTCGGCCTGGAGGAGCACGTCGATGAGGCACTGAGGGCCGGGGCGGCCGGGTTCCTGATGAAGAACTCCTCCCCCGAGCAGCTGGTCGCGGCGGTCCGGACTCTGGCGGCCGGCGGGCGGGTGCTGGCGCCGGAAGCGACGGGGCCGGTCATATCCGGCTACCTGGCGGCGGAGCCCGACAGCGAGGCGGCACGGCGCGTGGGGCTGTTGAGCGAGCGTGAGCTCCAAGTCCTCGCCGAGCTCGGTACAGGCCGCAGCAACCGAGACATCGCCGACCGGCTGCACCTGGCACACGGGACCGTCAAGGACCACGTGAGCTCGATCCTGGCGAAGCTGGGCGGCCTCAACCGTGTCCAGGCCGCGGTCGTCGCCGACCGTGCCAGGCTGCTTCGGCCCCGACGGGCAGGGTCGTGATCACAGCAACAGTCTCAAGGCTGCGCGCCTTCCTGGCCCGCCCCGCCCCGGGAAGAGGAGGAGCAGCCGCGCCGTCCGGGTCGGACGGTGCCTTTTCCCCCGGTGGCGGCCGAGAACCGCCTCGCGCCGACCAAGCGCCTCGTCCTGGATTCCCTTCTCCTGATCACGGCCGTGGTGGAGGGATTCCTCACCCTCTCCGCGCTTCCCTACAATATCGGTGTGTACCTGGGGCTGGCTGCCGCCGCCGGCCTGCTGCTGCGCCGCAGGGTTCCGGAAGTGGCGCTGCTCGTCGCGCTGCCGGGGTTCCACCTGGCGAATGTCACCGTGGCCCCGATGTTCGCGCTGTACAGCCTCGCCGCCAAGCGGGGACCCCTCATCGTCTCCGCGGCAGCAGCGGCAGCCATGGGCTTCGTGACCGCTTCTCTGAGCCCGGTGCCGGAGTTCTCCTTCACTCCGTTCACGCTGTGGACCCCTGAGAGTCTCTTCGCGTACTGCATGCAACCCGCAGCCGCCGTCGTGGCGGGACGGGCGGCACGCGCCCGGCGCAAGGCGCTGCAGGAGGTGGAGGCGCGCCAGGCGTCGGAGAAGCGGCTGGTCGCCGAGCGGGTGCTGACCGCTGAACGCGCGCGGATCGCACGGGAGATGCATGACGTCGTCTCCCACAAGGTCAGCCTGATCAGCCTGCAGGCCGGTGCACTCCAAGTCGGCCGGCCCGAGGAAGCGGACGTCAAGGAGAGCGCGCAGCTGATCCATGAACTGTCCGCGCAGACCGTCACCGAGCTGCACCACATGCTCGGCGTACTGCGCCCGGCCCCAGGCCCCGCCGTCGCCTGCGGTCGCGCTTTTGGTCCGGGGCTGGCCGACCTCCCCGAGCTTGTACGGATCAGCGGTATGCCTGTCCGCCTCGGAATGCCCGAGAAGCGGACGGAGGTCCCGGAAGCCGTGCAGCGCGCCGCCTACCGCACCGTCCAGGAGGCCCTGACCAACATTCGCAAGCACGCCCCGGAATCGAGGGTGGAGGTCAGTGTCACGGTCACGGCCGCCAGCCTGGACATCGAGGTGCGCAATGGGCCTTCAGCGGGGTCGGCGGGGCCTGTCGGGATACCGGGGAATGGGCGGGGGCTGGCTGGACTGGCGGAACGGGCCGGTCTGCTGGGAGGCGAGTTCGCCGCCGGACCCGCCCCCGACGGCGGCTTCGCCGTAGTGGCCTCCTACCCTCTGACACCCCCGGATCCCGACCCGGACACAGTGGGCTGACACAGGGCAGCGAGGCAGCTTCGACCGTCATCCGGGTTGCCGCCCCGCCGGTCGGCGGGGCGGGGCCGCTCTTTCGAACTCCGAATACTTGATCACCAGTGCCGTCGGCACCGTTAGGACCGTCCCCTGACCTGGAAACGCCCGATGCCCTGGACGATGTGGAGCACGATCGTGATCGCCCCCCTGGCGCTGGACCCGGGTCCAGACCACAGGAGATGGCCGCCCGGGGACTCTGTCGCGGGCCACGCCGGCGGTGATCACCTCGCACAGGGTGTGGCGGAATCGATGGACCCATGGCTGCTCAGGCCGTCTCGCCGCAGTCCGCGCTGGAGTGAGCCGACCGCGCCTGGCGCCATTGCCGGTTGCCAGCTACCCCGACTGGCAGAATACGGGTGGAAAACACACATAGCGCCATCGAGCCGAAACGGGCGGTGCCCATGTCCGATGCAGCGAGTGCCGCGGCGGAGGAATCCGTCAGGGTGTTCCTCCTCGACGATCACGAGGTGGTCCGGCGCGGGCTGCGGGACCTGCTCGAAGCCGAGGAGGGCATCGTCGTCGTGGGCGAGGCGGGCACCGCGGACCAGGCTCTGGCCCGGGGACCGGCGCTGCGCCCGGACGTCGCCGTCCTCGATGTCCGGCTGCCCGATGGTGACGGCATCACGGTCTGCCGGGAACTGCGCTCCCGGATGCCGGAGCTGGCCTGCCTGATGTTGACGTCCTTCGACGACGAGGACGCCCTGCTGGACGCGATCATGGCAGGGGCGGCCGGTTACGTCCTCAAGGAGATCGCGGGTGCGGACCTGGTGTCGGCCGTACGGACGGTCGCCACAGGGCAGTCCATGCTGGACCCGGCCACGACCGCCCGCCTGATGCGCGCGCTGCGCGGCCCGGAGGCCACGGAGCTGCCTGCTGATACGCGCGTGGCAGCGCTCTCCGAGCGTGAGCGGGCCATCCTCGACCTCATCGGTGACGGGCTGACCAACCGGCAGATCGCCGGCCAGCTCTATCTCTCGGAGCGGACCGTGAAGAACCACGTTTCCCGGCTGCTGGGCAAGCTGGGGGTCGAACGGCGCGTGCAGGCAGCCGTCATCGCCACCCAGGTTCGCACCGAGGGGCACGAGGATGATGTGAATCCGCCGAGTCGGCAGCCACGGCGGTCCCGATGAAACGACACGTTTTCGACCGCGTGGGTGTCCGGCCGTGTGCGACCGTCACGGCTCTGACGGGGCGAGAGGGACCGACCATTCCAGACGGGTGCCCGGTTCGTCAGGCCCGCGCGGGGTGACCCGCATGGTTCCGCCGAGCTTGTCGGCCCGTTCGGCGAGGTTGCGCAGTCCGCTGCGCCGGCCACCCTGAGGCATCCCGACGCCGTCGTCCGTCACGGCGACGGCGAGGACGCCGTCCTTCGCCACGACCGAGGCCTCCGCGCGGGTAGCTCTGGCGTGTCTGGCGACATTGGTCAGGGCCTCTGCGAGTACGGCGAGGGCCTCGTCGGCGACGGCAGGGGGTACGTCGGTGTCGAGCAGGCCTTCCATGCGCAGGGCAGGGGTGAAGCCGAGGCCCGCGGAGGCTTCGTCCAGGGTCTGGACGGCACGGGAGCGGAGCCTGGAGCCCGTGGCCGGGACGTCGTGGTCGCGGAGCCCGAAGATGGCCGAACGGATGATCTTGATGGTGTCGTCCAGGCCGTCCACGGCTCGGCCGAGCCGTTCGGACGCCTCGGGCTGGTCGACGAAGGGCCGTACGCTCTGGAGGGTCAGTCCAGTGGCGAAGATCCGCTGGATGGCCAGGTCGTGGAGGTCGCGGGCGATGCGGTCGTGGTCCTCCAGCATGCTCATCTGCTCGGCGTCACGGCGCCGCTGCGCCAGTTCGAGGGCGAGAGCGGCCTGCGCCGCGAATCCCGGCAGGGCGGCCACCTCCGCTCTCGCGAACACCGGCCGGCCCTGGCGCCTGGCCAGGATCAGGACGCCGCTGAGCCTGTCCTTGGTGCTCGCGGTGACGGCTACGGCCGGGCCGAACCCCGCCCAGCGCTGCGGCTGGACGGTGAGCCGTGCGTCGGCCTGCACGTCCGCGAGGACGATGAGCCCGTCCTGGGCCAGGGCGGCTTCGGCGAGGGTGCCCCTGGTGCTCGGCAGGACGATGCCCCGGTGGGCTTCGGCGCCGTGCCCAAGGGCGATCGAGCCGCGCAGTTCGCCGTCGCCGCCGATCAGGTAGAAGACGCCCACGTCCGCGCCGGTGATGTCCTGGGCGCGTTCCAGCATCCCGGCGAGGACTTCCTCCTCGCCGGCTCCGGACAGGAGCGAGTTGGTGACGTAGGTGCCTGCCTCCAGCCAGCGCTCGCGCAGGCGTACTTCCTCGAAGAGGCGGGCGTTCTCGATGGCGATGCCGGCGGCCACCGCGAGCGTGGAGAGGACTGCCTCGTCCTCGGCGTCGAAGTCGGCACCGCCGCGCTTCTGCGTGAGGTAGAGGTTCCCGAAGACGTCCTCACGCACCCGGATGGGAACCCCGAGGAAGGTGTGCATCGGAGGGTGATGAGGCGGGAAACCGTACGAGGCGGGATGCCGGGACAGCTCGGACAGCCGCAGAGGCTGCGGGTGGCGGATCAGCTCGCCGAGGATTCCGTGGCCGACGGGCAGATCCCCGATCTGCGAGCGGAGTCCGTCGGAGATCCCGACGGGAAGGAACTCGGCCAGCCTCTGGTCCTCGCTGATGACCCCGAGGGCGCCGTACTCCGCGTCAACGAGGACGACGGCCGCCTCGACGATGCCACGCAGGACCTGGGGCAGGTCGAGCTCCCGGCCCACCGACATGACGGCGTCGAGGAGGCCGTTCAACCGGTCCCTGGCGCCTCGCACTTCGTCGATCCGTGTCTGGAGCTCGTCGAGCAGCTCGTCCAGCCGCAGCCGTGGCGCGCTGCCCCGGGCGGGGCGGCCTTCCTCGCTCATGTCTCACCTCCGGCCGCCGGAAGGTGGAGGGCTGCCGCAATCACCGTAGTACGGCCGGGGTGGCTTTTCCGCTTCCGCCGGATGCCATTGCTCCGTGTGATGGACAGGCACGGTGCCGGAGGACGCCGGAGCACCTTCCGATCCAATTGACAGCGGCCGGCTCCCCGGGCCGAGGGCCGTCCCCGGCCCGGGAGCGGCGCACACGGACAACAGACCCGCCCGCCCCTGAGCCGGCAGCACCACGTCTGACCAGCTCCGATGGCCATTCGGCCCCGGGCAGGGCCACCCGGCCCCTCCCCGCAGCGGGACGTACGGCGGAGCCTGGAAGGACCGACCACCGCCGGTGAGGAGGGCATCATGCCGATACGGATCACGGTGGACCCATAGGCGACGGGCTCCCTGAGGGGGCGGCTTCCTTCGTCTCCCCTCGTCGCGCTGGATCGGCGCATCCGCCGCGCAGCACCCGGCACCCGCGTACGTCTCATCGCGCGCGGTGATGCGGCGCACCGCCTCACTGGACGCCTATGTCGCACATGACTGAATCCGCACAGACAGGAGCCGTCGCATGATCTCAGCACGCCTTGACGAGGACACCGTCGTCCGGCTCGTCGGCGACGCCGTGACCGCACCCTCCATGCACAATGCCCAGCCCTGGAAGTTCGTATTCCGTGAAGGCGGCAGCGTCATCGAGCTGCACGGCGATGCGGACCGCGCCATGTCACGAACCGATGCGGATCACCGGGCCCTCCACATCGGTTGCGGGGCAGCCCTGTTCAATCTGCGCGTCTCCGCCGCCCGGCACGGACTCCACGCGCGCGTGAGCCTGCTGCCCGACGGCCTGCAGCCCTTTCTGCTGGCAGCGGTGGCCATGCACGAGCCCGGCGACGAGGACCGCGAGCTGTTCGCCCTGCACGCCGCTCTCCGGCGCAGGCACACCAGCCGCTTCCCGTTCAGCGACGAGCCGGTTCCGGACGAGCTGATGGACGGTTTGAAAGGCGCTGCCCGCTTGGAAGGCTGCCGCCTGAGCGTCCCGGGCAATTGGCACACCGCCACCTTGCTCGAACTGGTCCGCGATGCGGAGTACCGCGAGCACACCGACCCCCTGGCCCGGGCGCAGACCGCTGCCTGGGTCCCCTCGGCAGGATCACGCCGCGACGGCATCCCCGCATCCGCGTTCGGCCCGAGGAGTCACGCAGGGCACTCCCCCGTGCGGGACTTCGGCCGGGACCACCCGGTGGTGGACCGCGGCTGGGCCGTGTTCGAAGAGCGGCCCCGTTTCGCCCTGCTCGGCACGTCAACGGACACGCCAACCGACTGGCTGCGGGCCGGCCAGGCGCTGGAACGCATCCTCCTCCAGGCCACAACCGACGGCCTGGCCACCTCGATGACCTCCCAGCCCCTCGAATGGCCGCAACTGCGGTGGACGGCCCGCGACCCCCTTGAAGTCATGAGCCGCGTCCAGATGATCCTGCGCCTGGGATACGGGCCCCAAGGACCCGCGACACCACGCCGTCCGCTCACGGACGTCCTGGAGACCTGCGCGTAGAAGACACAACTCTCCGCCACGTTCGACGGCGGGACGGACACGAGGAGCGAAAGTGATCCGAGTAGCGGTCGTCGATGACGAACCACTGGTCCGCACGGGCCTGCGAGTGATTCTGGAATCCGCCGACGACATCAACGTGGTCCTCGCGTCCGCAAGCGTCGGCGCGGTCGAGAACATTCGCTCCAGCGGCGTGGACGTACTGCTCCTCGACATCCGGATGCCGGTATTCGACGGGATGGCCGTGCTCCGCCGGATCGTCCATGGCCCCACGCCCCCGGCGGTGGCCATGCTCACCGGCTTCGGACTGGAGGAGTACGTCGAGGAGGCGCTCCGTGCCGGGGCCGCCGGATTCCTGATGAAGACCGCAGCCCCAGAACAACTGATCCACGCCGTACGGACACTCGCGGCCGGCGGGCGCGTACTCGTACCCGAGGCAACCGGGCCGGTCATCGCCGGATACCTCGCCTCCGGCCCCGACAGCGAAGCCGCCCGGCGAGTGAGACTGCTAAGCCCACGCGAACTCCAGGTACTCGCCCAGCTCGGCGCCGGCCACAACAACCGCGACATCGCCACACGCCTCCACCTGGCACACGGCACCGTCAAAGACCACGTCAGCTCGATCCTCGCCAAACTCGGCGGCCTCAACCGCGTCCAGGCCGCAGTCGTCGCCGACCGCGCCCGGCTGCTCCGACCCGGAAAGGGCAAACCTTGAGCGCGGGCATACCCCGGCTCAGGAACGGGTCCGGACGGGACCTGCGCGGTCGGCCCGCCATCCCCCCGTGTACGGCGGGCCGACCGCTGCTCTGAAGGCGCCGGCCCCGGGTCGGCGCACTACACGCCTCTTCCTGGCCCGGGCGTCAGCGACGGCGACGGGTATGCCGGGGGCCAGGAGTGCCGCGGCGGCCCAAAGCGAAACGGTGAACACCGGCTCGTCGCCGGCGAGGTGGCGTGCTAATTCCGGCGCGGGTTCGCCGCGTAGCCGGTACGGCCAAGTTCACGAGTGGGTGGTGATGGCGGGGTCGCTGGTGCTGGGTGCGCCGGTTTCTATGTGCCCTGCGAAGCGGCGGAGATAGGCGGTGTCGGTGCTGAGGGTGATGGATATGTCGTACCAGCGGTTGGCGGTGGTGTAGCCCCAGCCGGTGACGGTTTTCGTGGTCTTGGGTGGCAGGGTGTACGGGAAGAGGCGGCCGGGTGCGTAGGCGTCGGTGGCGGTGAATGTGACGGTGTGGCCGGTCGGGTTGGTGAAGGTGAGGGTGACGTGGCCGGTCGAGGCGTCGTGGCGCGCTGCTGTTTCGGGGCCGATGGTGTTCATGGTGCCGGTGATCTGGCGCAGGAAGCCGTTGGGTCCGTACACGCTGAAGTCGTAGCGGGAGTGGGTGCCGGCGGGCAGGGCCCACGTGTCGGTGAGGGTTTTGCCTGCCTCGACGGTGTAGGGCCAGGGTCCGTTGGGGTGCACGGTTGAAGTGACGTGGAAAGCGGCGCCGGCGGCGCCTCGGCTGGCGAAGGTGAAGTGCATACGGCCGTTGGTGACCTGGGTGTCGACGGTCAGGTCATAGGGCAGGGGCCGTGCTGAGCGTGTTCCCTGTTCCTGGCGGGGGAGCGCGGGTTGGGCGGGCGGCTTCGGCCGGTAGCTGTCGTGGCGCTTGTGATCGGCCGGGCGGTATTGCCCGGTGCTGGGGAGCGCCGGTGCCGTGCCAGGGCCGCGGGTGAAGTCGAGGGCGGAGGTGAGATCTCCGCAGACCGCGCGGCGCCAAGCGGAGATGTTGGGGCTGCGGACGCCGTGGCGGCGCTCGATGAACTGGATGATGGACGTGTGATCGAATGTCTGTGAGCACACCCAGCCGCCCGTGCTCCACGGGGACAGCACGAGCATGGGCACGCGTGGGCCGAGGCCGTAGGGGCCGGCCTTGTAGCCGCTGTTGCCGGTGAAGATCTCGTCGGTGCTGTTCACGGTGGACCGGCCCTGGGCGGCGGAGGCCGGAGGGAAGGGCGGCACCACGTGGTCGAAGAAGCCGTCGTTCTCGTCGTAGGTGAGGAACAGGACGGTGCGGCTCCACACGTCGGGATCGGCCGTGAGCGCGTCGAGGACCTGTGAGATGTACCAGGCGCCGTAGTTGGCCGGCCAATTGGGGTGTTCGCAGAACGCCTCGGGAGCCGCGATCCAGGAGACCTGCGGGAGCTCGCCGGCCAGGACGTCGGCTTTGAGCCGGTCGAAATATCCCTCACCCGACTTGGCGTGCGTGCCGGTCCTGGCTCTGACGTACAGCGGGCTTCCGGGCTGGGCGTTGCGGTACTGGTCGAAGTAGAGCAACGAGTTGTCGCCGTAGTTGCCGAGGAGGGGGTCTTCATTTTCAGTCATAAGGCCCCATTTGCCTGCGGCGTCCAGGCCGTTTCCGGCGTCTTGGTAGACCTTCCAGGAGATGCCCGCCGCTTCGAGGGTTTCGGGAAAGGTGGTCCAGGAGTAGCCGGCTTCTTCGTTGCCCAGGACCGGGCCGCCGCCCTTTCCGTCGTTGCCCGTGTAGCCGGTGTACAGGTAGTACCGGTTCGGGTCGGTGGCGCCGAGGAAGGAGCAGTGATAGGCGTCGCAGATGGTGAAGGCGTCGGCGAGGGCGTAGTGGTAGGGGATGTCGTTCCGGGTGAGGTATGCCATCGTGGCTCTGCCCTTGGCGGGTATCCAGTTGTCCCATTTGCCGTTGTTCCAGGCGGCGTGGGTGCCTTTCCAGCTGTGGTCGAGGCCCTGGATGAACTGCAGGCCCAGGTCGCGTGCGTCCGGACGGAAGGGGAGGGTTTCCTGTCCCTTGTTGTCTGTTTGGTGCCATACGCTCTTGTGGCTGGGCAGGGTGAGGGGGCGTGGGTCGCCGAAGCCGCGGACTCCGGACAGGGTGCCGAAGTAGTGGTCGAAGGAGCGGTTCTCCTGCATCAGGATGACGATGTGCTGCACATCCTTGAGGGAGCCGGTCCCGGAAGCGGGGGGAATGGCTGCGGCTCGCGCTATTCCGCCTGCGAGTACGGAAGCGGCGGCGCTTCCGCCGGAGAGTTGCAGGAACCTGCGGCGGTTGACGTCAACCATGGGTGCGCTCCTGATGACTGTCGGGACTCTTGGGCGGCCGAGAACGCTCGGGGAGCTGGTTGCCGAGACATCCGCCGATTCGCAGCTGTGGGACTAGCAGCCGGATGTCCGGAGATTGCGGGCAGCCCTGTGGGTGCGGCCCGGGTTGAGCGACCCTGGGGCGGGCCCGGGGTCGCTCCGCCGGCACAGCCTGCCGGGGAAAGTTCATTGCAGGCGTCCGCGATAGGCGCTGCACATCTCCCCGAGCACCTCGGCGCCTGCCCTGCTGCGGATGCCGTGGACCAGGTCCTGCGCTTCGGGCACTGCTGGGCTTGGGCTCGAAGCGAGCCTGACGGGTATCGCCAGCCTGCTGAAGGCGGGGCGAAGACGCCTGGAGAGCGCAAACGCGCGAGACGGTCGCGGCCACGCCGACGGTCGCTTTCCTCGTAGCCGTTGGCACCCTGCCTGTCGCATCGGCGGACTGCTGGAGTCGGCACGGAGCGTCGGGCTGCGCGCCCACGCCTGTGGGCTGGGCGCTGGTCGGCCGGGTGTCGTTGTCTTGCATGACCGCCTTCGTGGGCCGGTCGGCGCAAGGGTGGCCTGGCCGAGTTGGGGCACCGTGCCGGGGCGTGGCTTTGGGGTTCGCTGCCGTCGCCCCGGCACGGACTGTGGGGGAGCTCAAATACTCGGACGGAAGGCACCAGTGAGACCATCCGCCTCTCGGCGTGGGCACCCTGGCCGTCCGGCGGGGGTAGGCGCGAATGAGCTTCGGCGGTGCATCGGCGCCCTGGAGGGTGCGCGGCGTTCGCGGCAGTTGGCGCGCGCATCCCGGCTCCGTACCCGGTACGGCCAGTCGGGCCGGCGGTACCCCCGGTGCTGTCGGCGCCAGGGCCGTGTCTTTCGGATCAGGGCGGATCAGGGCGGGTCGTGTGTGCCGCAAGGCCGAAGAGGGAGGCGAGGTGGTGTTTCGGCGGCCGAGGAGAACGCTGAGCGGTGCACGCCGGGCCGCCGTGATCCGCAAGGCGCCATCCCGCCCCCCACTGCAGTGGGGGGCGGGATGGCGCCTGATGCCGTCCGCATTGAGGTGTATCGGGACCTTACCCCCGCCGGTCGGCGGGGTAGGAGTGGTCGTTCAGGGGGTTCGAACTGGCGGGGTGCCGTCCGATGCTGATGGCGGCAGCCGGTGCCGGCCCCGGTGCGACCGCCACTAGTAGTGCTTTGTTAGCTGGTCTTGTCACGGTCGGTGTTTGGTAGTTCGCTGCTGGTATGAGGGCGGGTGAGCTTGCTGAGTGTCGGGGTCAATTGGAGGAGTTCGCCGGGGAGGTGTTCGCGCCGCTGGTCCGCAGGGATCAGCGGGCGAAGGGCCAGTTGTATCTGCGGGGCCTGTTGCTGGACGG
>NZ_JBFAZJ010000068.1:0-12708 GCF_040681715.1 Streptomyces sp. NPDC051582 | reverse complement strand
CATCTACCGCCCCACCGACCAGACCTTCTACCTCACCGACTCCAACACCTCCGCCGACATCAACCACCAGATCACATTCGGCAACGCCGGCGACATACCCGTCAAGGGCGACTGGAACGGCGACGGCACCGACAAGATCGGCGTCTACCGGCCCACGGAATCCGACTTCTACGGCGCCGCCAAAGACTCCACCACCGTCATCTACACCACCCGCTTCGGCAACCCCGGCGACACCCCCATCACCGGCCAGTGGTAACCCGCCGGGGGCCGCGCCGCCGGGGGTGATGGTGGAGCGGTAGGCGGTGGCGAAGAGGACGCTGGGGCCGTCAGGGAACGGGGCGCCGGACGAAATGGTCAGGGCACGCAGTGTCTCGCCGACCATGCGGCCCGCGAGCTCACCCGGCGGCCCCCGGGTGCCGGGCGAATGTCCGGGGTCGACGCTGTCGTCGTCAGCTTTCGGACACGGCCTAGCCGGCCGTGGCGGTCAATGAGCCGCGTGCCGCGGCCGCGAACTCGTCCAGTACGGCATGGAACCTTTCAAGCAGCGGATCGCGTACCAGGCCGCCCATCAGCTCGTCCCAGTGCGCCACGGAGTCAGCCACCTGGAGGACTTGGGCCACCTCGTCCGCCGTGAAGGCGAGGCTCTCTTCCAATAGCCACTCCAGGAAGTCGAGCTCCTCCCACCGTTCCTCGTCCTCAAGGCGTCCCCAACCCGCCAGAAGGTCCCAGGCGACGAACGCGGCACTGTGGTGCGGATCTTCGCAGAACTCAGGGTTGCACCGGCGGCACCAGTGACGCTCCAGCGCGTCCACCGCGGACCGCAGCACCGCCCGGCGCAGCGCCAGCCTCTCCAGTCGCATGCACTGCTCCAGCACGTCCTGGGCCCGGGCCGACACGTCCGCCGGCCCGAGAACAGCGATGCCCGCTCTGGCTTCGATCAGCGCCGTGACCCTTCCGCCGAGCGCCTCCCTACGCGCCTCGAAGGGGCTTGCAGGCAGCTCCCGGACGGTACGCACGAGAAGGTCGGCCGCTCGAAGGAACTCCGTACAGGCCGCCCGACGATCACTCTCCAACGCGTGCTCCCGACCCGTGCGCCCCTGAAGGCGCGCGGCCCGCACCGCGGCCTCGGACTGGCCGAGTCCCGCGACGATCGCAGCATCGGCTGCCCTGTCCGTGCTCCGTCTCGTCCAGTGCGCGGCGACCAGGGTCACCGGAACAGCAACCAGTGCGGTCACCGCGGACGTTACGGCCACGACTGCTTCCCATGTCACGCGACGCATGGTGCCAAGGACTACCGGGAATCGGGCGGGTTGTGCCGAATCCGCCACGTGAACGCGCGAGCTGTGCCTACGTTCCGCCTCCGAGCCGCGCCCAATCCGGCCGCCGGCGAGCTCAAGGCGAGCATCCCCCATAGGTACGCCGGGAGTCCTTTCGACGGCAGAGACCGCGCCCACGCCTGGAGCCACGACCGTCTGCTCGACAATGGCGGCCCGCCCGATGCGCACTCCGCAGAGCGCCGTGTCTCCAAGTCAAACACGGAACAAAGGAGTTGAGAACGCCGCGCGGGAGCCGTCTCGTGGAGCGCAGCGGTGGGACGCGCCCGGTACGATCGGCGCTCCACCATGATCCAAGGGCTCTATGCCGCCGGTTGACCTGCTGGTAGCCTGCCAAAAAATCTTGTTCCTACGAGATCACAGGCGGGCGGCCGGTCGATGGCCTACCCGCGGGAGGTGCCTGCATGGCAGCCAACCATCTGTTAAAGGAGGAGCTGCACGCCAGCGTCTCCGATCCGGTTCTCGACACGATGAACTTCCTCAACGGGATCACGCACCGCTACCCGGAGGCGGTCTCCTTCGCCCCCGGCCGCCCGTACGACGGCTTCTTCGACACGGAAGAGATCTTCGGGCACATCCGCCGCTACCTGGACCACCTGGCGAAGACCGGGCACACGCCCGGTGAAATCCGCGATGCGGTGTTCCAGTACGGACCGACCCACGGCCAGATCCGGGAACTGATCGCCGACTCGCTCCGCAAGGACGAGGGCATCGACGTGCCGCCCGAGGCCATCGTCGTCACCGTCGGCTGCCAGGAAGCGATGCTCCTGACGCTGCGCGCCCTCATGGCGAGCCGGGACGACGTGCTCCTGGTGGCGAGCCCCTGCTACGTCGGCATCACCGGCGCCGCACGGCTGCTCGACGTCACCCTCGCCCCCGTGGAGGAGCGGGCCGACGGCTTGCACTGCGACGACGTCGAGGCCGCGATCCGGGCCGAGCGGGCCCGGGGACGCCGCCCGCGGGCGCTCTACGTGGTGCCAGACCACTCGAATCCGTCCGGTGTCACCCTCTCCGTGGAAGCGCGCAGGGGGCTCCTCGAACTCGCGGCCCGGGAGGACTTCCTCCTGCTGGAGGACAGCCCGTACCGGATGGTGAGCCCGGGCCGCCAGGTCCCCACGCTCAAGTCCCTCGACCGCGACCGCCGCGTCGTACACCTCGGCTCGTACTCCAAGACCCTCTTCCCGGGTGCACGGGTGGGCTTCGCCGTCGCGGACCAGGTCGTCGTTGACCGGGACGGCACCACCGGTCTGCTGGTGGACGAGATCACCAAGATCAAGAGCATGGTGTCGGTGAACACGTCCGCACTCGGTCAGGCGGCCGTGGGCGGGATGCTGCTGGCGGCCGACGGCCGCACCGCCGACATCAACGTCGAGACCTCCCGCTACTACGGCGACGCGATGCAGGCCATCCTGCGGGAACTGGACGAGGTCTTCCCCGAAGAGGAGCGCGCGGCACTCGGCGTGCGCTGGAACCGGCCCACGGGCGGGTTCTTCCTGACCGTCGACGTCCCGTTCCTCGCGGACAACGCCGCACTGGAACGTTCGGCGGAGGAGTTCGGCGTCATCTGGACGCCCATGTCCTACTTCTATCCCCAGGGCGGCGGAGCCAACAGCATCCGCCTGTCCATCAGCTACCTGACCCAGTCCGAGATCACCGACGGGGTCGGGCGCCTGGCACGTTTCATCAGGGATGAGAGCGCTGTCCAGGACCCGTCACGGCCCACGAGGAAACAGACACGTTGCTGAACACACTGGAACTGATACGCAGCAAGCCGCGTATGTGGGGGTGGACCTTCCGATGACCACCGCGATGAACCCCCGGTACGCCGAACCACTGGAACCGCCGATACCCTCCCCCGGCCCGGCACTGACCGCCCCGCGGATCGCGGGCGTCGCGACGGCCGTTTCGGGGACCTCGTACACCCAGCAGGAAATCCTCGACCTGTTCGAGATATCGGACCCCAAGGTGCGGTCCGTCTTCCTCAACAGCGCCATCGAAAGACGCTTCCTCTCCCTGCCTCCGCGCGACCGGCACGGCGCGCTCCGCTCCGAGGTGCAGGGCGAACTCCTCGACAAGCACAAGAAGCTCGCCCTCGACATGGGGGCGGGCGCGATCCGCAAGTGCCTGGCCGACACGGGCATCCACCCGCAGGACATCGACTACCTGTGCGTGACGACCACCACGGGCTTCCTGACCCCCGGCCTGAGCGCCCTGCTGATCCGCTCCCTGGGACTGCGCCCGCAGACGAGCCGGGTGGACGTCGTGGGCATGGGCTGCAACGCGGGCCTCAACGCCCTTCAGGCGACGGCCGGCTGGGCCACCGCACATCCGGGCCGGGTGGCCGTCATGTTGTGCGTCGAGGCCTGCTCCGCCGCGTACGTCATCGACGGCACGATGCGGACCGCCGTCGTCAACAGCCTCTTCGGGGACGGCGCCGCCGCCATCGCCCTGGTCGCCGATCCGTCGCAGCCCCCGCCGCCCGTCGGCGCGCACCGCGGGTTCCACGGGCCGCGGATCCTGGGCTTCTCCAGCCACCTCATCACCGACGCGATCGACGCGATGCGGTACGACTGGAGTGACGAGCAGGGCAAGTTCAGCTTCTACCTGGACCCGCAGGTGCCCTACGTCGTGGGTGCGCACGCGGAGCGGGTCGTCGATCGCCTGCTGGCCCCGGCCGGCCTGCGCCGTTCCGACATCCGCCACTGGCTGGTGCACTCCGGCGGCAAGAAGGTCATCGACGCGGTACGGATCAACCTGGGGCTCACACGCCACGACGTGCGGCACACGACCGGGGTCCTGCGCGACTACGGCAATCTCTCCAGCGGCTCGTTCCTGTTCTCCTACGAGCGGCTGCTCGCGGAAGGCGTGGCCGCACCCGGCGAGTACGGCGTCCTGATGACGATGGGCCCGGGCTCCACCATCGAAACGGCACTCGTTCAATGGTGAATGAGGAGCAGGTGAAGGAAACCATGACCGAAACAGGCACGACCTCCGCGGCCTATGACGCCGCCACCGCGACCCTGACCGTCGACGGCCGTCTGCCCCTGTCCCCGGACGCCGTCGCCGCCGTCAACGCGGCTTGCGACGGTGCCGAGGACGGACTCACCGCCGGTCACCTGGTCCTGCGGCTCTCGGGCGTCCCCGCAGTACCCCAGGCCGACGGGGTGACGGTCTCCCTGGTGAGCAAGTGGGAGCGGGCCCTGCGCCGGCTCGAACGCCTGCCGGCGGCGACGATCGCGACGGCCGAGGGTCCGTGCGGTGGTCTCGCGCTCGACCTCCTCCTGTGCGCGGACCGGCGCATAGCCGACGGCGCCGCGAGCCTGGTGATGCCGGTCGAGAACGGGACGACCTGGCCGGGCATGACCCTGTACCGGCTCGGCAGGTCCCACGCCGGTGCCGCCGCGGTCCGCCGTGCCGTCCTCTTCGGCGCCGCGATCGGTGCGCAGGAGGCCGTGGCCCTCCAGTTGGTCGACGCCGTGGCGGACGACGTCGAGGCGGCACTGGCGACGGCCGTCGCGTCGATCGCCTCCGCGCGGGGATACGAGCTGGCCATCCGGCGCCAGCTGCTCTTCGACGCCGCGACGACGGGCTTCGAGGAGGCGCTGGGCGCCCATCTGGCCGCATGCGACCGGGCTCTGCTGCAGTCGGCGGCCCCCGGGGCGGCCGTATGACCGTCGACCACGTATCGGCGCACCCGCACCCGCACGCCGCAGCTGCGGCCGAGGCCGCAGCTGCCCTCCCCACGGATCCGGATGCGGCGCGGCTCGTGCTGGCACGCGAGGCCACGGCCACCTCTGCCCTGCTCGCCGACCTCGGCGAGCCGGCGGATCGCTCTCCGGGTCAGCGCGCCGAGGCCTCCGCGGCGGTCGACGCCGCCAGGGCCCTGCGTGCGGCGTTCATGGACGCGCACGCGGAGGCGGTCTACGACGAGCTGACGGATCACCGGTCCCGTCACCTGCGGATCGCCGAGCTGGTCCGGGAGGCCGAGGTGCGCTTTCCCGGACTCGTGCCCACCGCGGAGCAGCTGGCCGCCGAGCGCACGCGGGCCCAGTCCCACAAAGAGGGCCACGAGATCGACCAGGGGATCTTCTTCAGCCGTGTGCTGCGCTCCCCCACGGCCGGGGCCCATCTGCTCGACGCGATGCTCCGGCCCACTCCCGCGGCGCTCGCGCTGCTGGCGGAGTTCACCCGCGCCGGAACGGTCCGGTTGCCGTCCGTGACGGTGGAACGCCGTGGTGCGGTCACCCATCTGACCATGTGTCGCGAGGACTCCCTGAACGCGGAGGACGACCAGCAGGTCGACGACATGGAGACGGCGGTCGATCTGGTCCTCCTGGACCCGGCCACCGAGGTGGGCGTGCTGCGGGGCGGCGTCATGTCCCATCCCCGCTACCGCGGTCGGCGGGTCTTCAGCGCCGGCATCAACCTCAAGGCGCTGCACGGTGGCGGCATCTCGCTCGTGGACTTCCTGCTGCGCCGCGAGCTGGGCTACCTGCACAAGCTGGTCCGGGGTGTGAGGCCGGAGGGAGCCGCGGACTGGCGGCGTCCCACCGTCGACAAGCCCTGGGTCGCCGTCGTGGACGGTTTCGCCATCGGGGGCGGTGCCCAGCTGCTCCTGCTCTTCGACCACGTCATCGCCGCGTCGGACGCCTATGTGAGCCTGCCCGCCGCGCAGGAGGGCATCATCCCGGGCGTGGCCAACTTCCGGCTGACGCGTTCGGTCGGGCCGAGGCTGGCCCGGCAGGTCATCCTGGAGGGGCGGCGCATCCACGCGAGCGAGCCTGCGGCCCGGCTGCTCGTCGACGAGGTGCACGAGCCGGCCGCACTCGACGCGGCCGTGGCCGAGAGCGCGGAGAGGCTGCGCGGCACTGCAGTCCTCGCGAACCGGCGCATGCTCAACCTGGCCGAGGAGCCGGTCGACCAGTTCCGCGCCTACATGGCCGAGTTCGCGCTCCAGCAGGCCCTGCGGCTGTACGACGCCGACGTGCTCGACAAGGTCGGCCGCTTCTCGGCGGCTTCGGCCGGGAAGGCGGCCCCGGCCCGGGGCTGACGTTCCGCCCGCGCGCGGACGGCTCCCTGCCGGGGCCGTCCGCGCCGGCGGATTGCCCCGTCACCGCCCCTCGCCGGGCCATGGCCCTGCTCCATGCGCCGTCATCGGCCCCCGCAGCAGGGCCCCGCGTACGACAGACTTCGAGGAATCATGGTTGCCACAAGCTCGCGGGGCCGCAGCATCGTCCTGTGGCGTCACGGTCAGACCGCCTGGAACCGGGAACAGCGTTTCCAGGGGACCACCGACATCGAACTGAACGCCGAGGGCCTGGCGCAGGCGCGGAGCGCCGCACGGGTGCTGGCGGCCCTCGCCCCCGATGCCCTCATCACCTCCGATCTGAGGCGGGCCGCCGCCACGGCGCGCTGCCTGTCCGCGCTGACGCACCGGACGGCCACCCCCGAGGAGGGGCTCCGCGAGGCGTACACCGGCCGGTGGCAGGGGCTCACCCATGACGAGATCGTGGCCGGGTACGGCGAGGAGTACGAGGCCTGGAAAAGGGGTGAGCCCGTGCGCCGCGGAGGAGGCGAGCTGGACACCGAAGTGGCCGAGCGGGCGACCGCCGTCGTGGAACGCCATGCCGCGCGGCTCCCGGAGGGCGGGACGCTGGTCGTCGTGAGTCACGGCGGCACCATCCGGGCAACGGCCGGCCGTGTCCTCGGCCTGGATCCCACGGAGTGGATGTCGCTGGCCGGCCTGTCCAACTGCGGCTGGCACGTGCTGAGCGAGGAGCCTTCGGGCTGGCGGCTGTCGGTGCGCAATGCCGGGGCTCCGCAGGAGACGGAGTTCGCGGAGGGCTGACGGCGGGGCCGCGCGCGTCCGCACGACGCCTCGCCCCGGGTGGTTCGGCCTATCGGATCCGGTCGGGGAACAGCCCGGCGATCCGCGCCACGAGGCCCTCCACCGCTGCGTCCTGCAGATCGGCCACCAGGGCCGGCTGCGCGTCGTACAGGAGGTGGTCCTGTGCCAGCCGTGCCCGGCCGCCGCCCGTGATGTTGAGGAGCACGTGCTCCTGCTCGGGGATGCGGCCGCCCAGGACGGCCTCGCGGAGCCCGGCGAGCGCCACTGCGGAGGCCGGCTCGATGTCGATGGACTCGGCCTTGCCGAAGACGTCCCTCTCGTATTGCGCCGCTTCCTGCTCGATGGTCAGTACGTCGCCGGAGCTCTCGGTGAGTACGTCGTAGACGCCGCAGCGCACGGCGTACGGGGGGAAGCGGTTGGTCAGCTCGTCGGCGAACACGGTTCTCGTCGCGGCCCGCGCGTCGTCGGCGCCGCACGGGGCGAGCTGTCGGGTACCGGACTTCCAGGAGTCGGCGAGCGGAGCGAACGAGGCGTTCTGGCAGAGCAGGAGCCGCGGCAGGTCCGTGCCGTAGCGTCCCGTGCCGAGGAGTCTGGTCGCCGCCTCGTGGACGGCGATGGCGCCTGCGCCGCTGCCGACGGCCTGGACGTAGACGCCGGGCATCCTGCCCATGGCCTCCACCCCCGCGTAGAGGACCGTCGCGAGTCCGTCGCGCCGACCGATGTTGCGTACTCCCCCCTCGGCCTGGAAGCCGGGGAGCGCGGCCACCGATTCTGCGAGGGCGATCGCGTCGGAGTAGTCGGCGCCGTCGAGCACCACGAGCCTGACCGCCGGGTCCAACGGTGCCCGGAACCTCATCCTGGCCAGGCCACGACGGGGCACGATCAGGAGGCACGGTCGCCGGTGGCGCGAGCAGATCGAGGCGAAGGCCGCGGCGGTGTTGCCGGCGGAGGCCACCACGAGCACGGGCGGTTCCGCGGGCAGACGGCCCAGGACCGCGTACGCCTCCAGCTCCTTGAACGTCGCCGTTTCGAGGAAGGCCCCGCGCTCCGGCCAGTACCCGTTGAAGGCGATCCAGAGGTTCGGCAGGCCGAGCTGGGCGCAGAGTTCCTCGCTCTGGAATACGGCCGTGCGGGCCGTCGTGGGGAACGTTCTGGTGACCGGGAGCCAGTCCCGGTAGCGGAACAGCCCCTCGGTGTCGGGCTGCGGCGCGAACTCTTTCACCGCGTAGTCGGACCGGAGCAGCGCCGGCCCGTGGTCGCGGCTGCACGACAGCGTGATGCCGTCGTCCTGACCGCGCTGTCCGCACTGCGGACAGAACACCGTGTAGTGGCGGCTCACCCTTTTCTCCATTTCCGCATTTCCTTTCCGAGGGTCAGCACCGGCACGTCGTCCGCAGGCGCATCGGTCCCGTGTGATCCGTCGTCCCGGCCGCCGGGGGCGCCGGGACGGCCCGGCGGCAGGCACGCGAGTGGCACGTGCCGGCCGCCGTCACCGGTCCGACAGGGTTTCCGGGCTATCCGGCCGTTGTCACGGTCCGGATCTCCCGGGCGGCCTGCACTCCGTCACATCCCGCGAGGCCGAGGGCGTCCCGCAGTTCCTCCGCCAGCAGGTCCAGGACGCGGGCGACGCCCCGCTCTCCCGCCGCTGCAAGCCCCCACAGCGCCGGGCGCCCCACCAGCACGCCATCGGCTCCCAGTGCGAGGGCGCGCAGTACGTCGGTCCCGCTGCGGATGCCGCTGTCCAGCAGCACCCGGCAGTCGCCGCCGGCCTCGGCGGCGATCTCCGCGAGGACGTCGACTCCGGCGACCGCGCCGTCCAGCTGGCGGCCGCCGTGGTTGGACACGACGATGCCGTCGGCGCCGACGTCGACGGCGCGTCTCGCATCCTCGTGGGCGAGCACCCCTTTGAGGATGATCGGCAGCCTCGTACGGCGCCGCAGTTCCTCGATGTCCGCCCAGGTCACAGAGGGGTTCAGGGCGGATCCGGTGTGGGAGGCCACGGCGGATCCGGACGTCGGCGCCCGATGGGCCTCGGAGCCCGACCCCCACGTCAGGTTGGCGGCCTCCACCCCGGGGGGCAGGGTGAACCGGTTGCGGACGTCCCGTAGCCGACGCCCCATCCACGGCACGTCGACGGTCGGCATCAGCGCCGCGCACCCCGCGGCCTCCGCCCGTTCGACGAGCTCGAAGGTCTTGTTCCGGTCGCGCAACCAGTACAACTGGAACCAGACGGTTCCGCCGATTCGGGTGATCTCCTCGATCGTGCAGCTGCTCAGGGTGCCTGCGGTGAAGGGAACGCCCGCCGCCTTGGCCGCGCGCGCGGCCGCCAGCTCGCCTTCCGGGTGGACGAGCTTGTGGTACGCGATGGGGGCGACGGCCACCGGCATGGCCTGCGGCACGCCGAACAACGACGTCTGCGCGTCGCAATGCGCCACGTCCCGAAGGACGCGCGGAACGAGGGCGATCCTCCGCAGTGCCGCACGGTTGGCGGCCAGCGTGATCTCGCCGCCGCTGCCGCCGGAGACGAAGTCCCACACGTCCGCGGGCAGGACCTCGCGTGCTGCCCGTTCCATGTCCTCCAGGCAGTACACGTCCTGCACGTCCCGGTCGGCGCCCCACGGCCCGGTGGCCGGCACGGAGCGGCTCACAGGGAGTTGCTCTGGTTCGCGAGACGCTCCATCTCCACCGCCTCGTACAGGGCCTTGATGTTGGAGCTCCCGAAGGTCTCCGCACCGCACCTCTCGATCACCTCGAAGAAGAGGGTGCGCCTCGGGTGGGTGGAGCGCGCGAATATTTGGAACAGCTGTCCGGCATGGTCCTCGTCGACGAGGACGTTCAGCTCGTGCAGGCTCTCCAGGGAGTGCTTGCTCAGGGAGATGCGCTGCTTGAGGAGGCTGTAGTACGTGTCCGGGGTGGTCAGGAACTCCACACCACGGCCGGCGAGCGCCCCGACGGACCGCACCACGTCGTCTGCGGCGAAAGCCACGTGCTGCACACCCGACCCGACGTGGTTCTTGAGGAACTCGTCGATCTGCCCGGGGTCCGCCTCGGGGTCGGGCTGGAGGATCGTGAACGTCACCTCGCCCGACTTGCTCTGCACCACCTTGGACAGCATCGCCTGGGTGCCGACGACGATCCGTTCCGCGAAGATCTCGTCGAACCCGAACGACTTCTCGTAGAGCTCCACCATCGCGTCCAGCTCACCGACGCTCGCGCACACGGCGAAGTGGTCGATCTCCAGGAGGCGCAGCCCGTCGGCGGCCGCGGGTTGTGCCCCTTCGCCGGTGCCGGGGAGCAGACGGAACCCGGCGGGCAGCCCGGCCGCCTTGCCCGAACGCCGCTGCACCAGGGTGTGCACGACGTCGCCGAATCCGGAGACGGTCGCATCGACCGCCACGTCGTCCGCCGCATGCTCCACGGGTTCGGCCAGCGCCTGCGCGCCGTTGCCGACGGCCTGGCGGAACGCCTTGCGCACATCCCCCGTGCGCAGAGCGATGTTGGCGATGCCGTCACCGTGGGCGAGTACGTAGTCGGAGGCGGGGTGCCGTTCCGTCGTCGCTTCCGTCACGACGAGCCTCATCGATCCCTGGCTCATCACCGTGGCCCGGAAGCCCTGCTCGGGGGAGCCGCCGGCCGCGAGCTCCACGAAACCGTAGGAGTCACGCCACAGAGCGACCTGCTCGTCCATATCGCGGACGTACATCTCCACGTAGTCCAGCTCGAAGTCGTCGACGACCGTCTTGGCCTGGGAAGACGTCATGGAAACTCCAGTTCTCTTGCGTGGCGAGAAAGCATTTGAGAGGAGAAGAAAGGACAAAAGCGCTCCCGATGTCAGGTGTGCGCCCGCATGCGTACGGCAGCGGCAGGGGGCCGGGCGCGGACGCGCCCGGCCGGGAAGGCCGTGCGGGGGGAGACGGGGCGCGGCACGTGTGTCCGCGCCCCGTCTCCGGCGGCAGGTCAGGGGGTGTCGGCGGGCCTTCCGGGCTTCAGCCGGTCCCGAAGTACACGGCCGATGTGCTTGAGCGGCTCGGGCTGCATCATGCCGATGTGATCACATTCAATCACGTGTTCGGCAACTCCGCTGGTGACATGGGGAGTCCACGCCTCGCGACCGGTCAACGGCATGGGGTTGTCGACGCCCGCGCGGAAGAAGAGGAGTTCTCCCTCCACCACACCCGGGGTCAGGGACCGGGCGAGCTTGCGGTTGTTCTCGATCACGTCGATCAGGCCCGACGCCTGGTCGACGTCGACGTCGAGGCTCCGTGCCACCTCACCCATCTGGTCGGCTGCGTAGGCTTCGAGCAGGTTCGAGACGCCCTCTGCGTCCTCGCCCACACCGGCGTTGTCGGGGAGGGTGAGACCGGCGGCTTCGGCGAGGGCCCTGATGAGGCCCTGCCGATCGTCCTCCACTTCGGAAGCCTGTGTCGACGGCGGATAGGCGTCGACGACCGCGAGGAGGCCGACGTCCTGCTGCTGCCTCTGGAGCTCTTCGGCCACCGCGTGCGCGACGAGCCCTCCGAAGGACCATCCCAGGAGGCGGTACGGTCCGGCGGGCTGGACGGAGCGGATGATCTGCACGTATTCGGCGGCCATCTCCTCGACCGTCGCGGCGGGTTCTGCGCTGCCCACCCCCCGGGACTGCAGGCCATAGATCGGTACGTCTGCCGGCAGCTCCTTGATCAGGCCTGCATAGCACCAGCTCAGACCCGCCACGGGATGCACGCAGAAGAGCGGGCTGTCCGAGCCCTGCCTGCGCAGGGGGAGGAGGGTGTCGAACGGGTCCGAGACTTCGTCTTCGTCGAGTCGCTCCGCGAGTCCGGCGACGGTCGGGGTCTCGAACAGGGATCGGATGCCGACCTCGACGTCGAGGACGGTCCGGATCCGGCTGACGAGGCGGGTCGCCAGCAGCGAGTGCCCGCCGAGGTCGAAGAATCCGTCGTCGATCGACACGGATTCCACGCCGAGGATCTCGGCGAAGAGCCCGCACAGGATCTCCTCGCGCGGGGTCCGCGGCGCCCGCCCCGACGCGTCCGTGGCGTACGCGGGAGCCGGCAGCGCCTTGCGGTCCAGCTTTCCGTTCGGCGTCAACGGCAGAGCAGCAAGGGTGATGAACGCGGACGGCACCATGTAGTCCGGCACGTGCTCCGCGACGTGCCGGCGCAGCGGATCAGCCGGTATCGCATCGCCCGCGGCGGACACGACGTAGGCGGTGAGGCGCTTGTCGCCGGGCTGGTCCTCCCGGACCACGACGGCCGCCTGCGCGACCTGCTCATGGCCGGCGAGCACCGCCTCGATCTCACCCGGCTCGATACGGAAACCCCGCACCTTCACCTGGCCATCAGCACGCCCCACGAACTCCAGAACACCATCCGCCGACCAGCGCACCACGTCACCGGTGCGATACATCCGCGAACCGGCCACCACCGCGAAGGGATCCGCGACGAACCGCTCCGCCGTCAGACCCGCACGCCCCAGATAACCCCGGGCCAACTGAGCACCCGCCACGTACAACTCACCCGCGACACC
>NZ_JBFAZJ010000067.1:0-13001 GCF_040681715.1 Streptomyces sp. NPDC051582 | reverse complement strand
GGCGCCTAGTGAGGGACTGGCCGGCGCCCCCCCCCCCTCCCCCCGCCCGCGCCCGCGGCCGGGGGGACGGGGGGCGGAGCCGCGGCCGCGCTCGTGGTCGGAGCAGGCGAAGACACGCCTCCCTGCGCGTACGGCCACGGGACGCTCTCCGCCGCCGTGGTGGGGCCGGGCGGCGTGCCGTCGCCGAACGGCCGCCCGCCCTGCGCCGCGCGGCCGTGCGGCGCGAGCCAGCCCGACGGGTCCGGGCCGAGCGGCACGATCCCGGTCGGGTTGATGTCGTCGTGCACCAGGAAGTAGTGCTGTTTGATGTGGTCGAAGTCGACCGTGTCGCCGAACCCGGGCGTCTGGAACAGGTCCCGGGCGTACGCCCAGAGCACCGGCATCTCCGACAGCTTCTGCCGGTTGCACTTGAAGTGGCCGTGATAGACGGCGTCGAAGCGCACGAGTGTGGTGAACAGCCGTACGTCCGCCTCCGTGATGGTGTCCCCGACGAGGTAGCGCGAGCCCTCCAGCCGCGCGGAGAGCCAGTCGAGCCGCCGGAACAACCGCTCGTACGCGGCCGCGTACGTCTCCTGCGATCCGGCGAAACCCGCCCGGTAGACGCCGTTGTTCACGTCCCGGTAGACCACCTCGTTCACGGCGTCGATCTCCGGCCGCAGCGCGGGCGGGTAGAGCGCCGGAGCCCCGGTGCGCTGGTACGGCTTCCACTCCAGCGACAGGTCGATCGTCATCCGAGAGAAGTCGTTGGTCACGACCCGGCCCGTCGGTACGTCGACGATCGCCGGGACGGTGATGCCCCGGTCGTAGCCGGGATCCCGGGCGAGGTACGCCTCCCGCAGCCGCTCGATGCCGAGCACCGGGTCGCGCCCGCCGGGATCGAGGTCGAAGCGCCAGCTGCGCTCGTCGTGCGTGGGCCCGGCGATGGCCATGGGCAGCGCCTCCTCCAGGCCGAGCAGGCGCCGTACGATCACCGCCCGGCTCGCCCAGGGGCAGGCGCGGCTGACCACCAGCCGGTAGCGGCCGGGCTGCACGGGATGTCCGTCGCGTCCGTCGGCGGTGATCCGGGTGGTGAGGTACCGGTCGTCGCGGGAGTATTCCTTGCCGCGCGTCACATGGCTCACCCGAGCCGTCTACCCGGGAAACCTGCCGGTGAACGCCGGGGAGGGGGTGATTACAGGGGTGATTCCAGGGGCCTGGCGAATCCGCCCGGGGTCCAGATCGTATGATCGCACAGCTCGTGGAGCACAAATCCGTAGAGTAACCGGTCGGTAGCTCTGGATCATCAGGCCCGTTCTCGGTAGCGTCATCTCTCGCGCCGCCACACCCAGGGCACACGGCCCTGCGGGACTCGTGGCGCAGGGGAAATACTCACGTTGACGACTGCCATTCAAGGCATCTTCGCCGTCCGTCCCTATACGCCTCACTGCCAGGTCATCCACGACGAGGGAGACCATGCCGTCATAGGCATCTCGTCCGGGAACTCCTACTTCACCCACGACCGCGTGCTCGAACTCGCCCGGTGGGGACTCGACCACTTCCGGCAGGTCGATCTCATCTGGACCGACATGCACGTCGCCGAGATGTTCGTGGCCCTCGGCTACCCCGAGGTCGAAGCACAGCGCAAGGCGGTGAAGAACCTCCGCGGCGTCCGCGCCAAGGTCACCTCCGCCGTCGCCGTCCTCGACCCCGAAGGGGAGCGGCTGCGCGGCCGCCCCATGTCCGCACTCCTGGAGCTCCCCGCCTACCAGCGCATCCGCTCCGGGCTCGACGTCCTCATGGCCGACGACCCCGAGTTCCGCGAGGTCTGCGACCAACTCGCGGCCCGTTTCCTCGCCGACAAGCTGGGCGGCCGACCGCCGACCGAGCTGCAGCGCCAGGTGTGCATCAAGTACGTGTGCGCCGAAGTGCCGCTGTTCCTCGACACCCCGGCCATCCTCGGGGTCTCCTCCTCGCTCAACTGCTACCACCAGGCACTGCCGTTGGCCGAGCTGCTGTACGCACGGGGCTGGGGATTGCGCGCCTCGCGCAATCAGGGCCACGCCGTCATCACCCCCGCCGAAGAACGCGAAGAACAGGACCGCCCCGCATGACCAGCACCATCGAACCCGCCACGGCGGCCATGGCCGACGAGCTCACCCGGTTCCCGTTCGACGCCAACGGCACGCGGCTGCCCGACGAGATCGCGCACCTCCTCGCCCACGAGCCGGTCAAGAAGGTCCGCACCATTGCCGGGGCGCAGGCCTGGCTGGTGTCCTCGTATCCCCTGTGCAGGCAGGTGCTCGACGACCCTCGGTTCTCCCTCAAGGACACCTCCGCCGAGGGCGCGCCCCGCCAGTACGCGCTGACCATCCCCCCGGAGGTGGTCAACAACATGGGGAACATCACGGGAGCCGGGCTGCGCAAGGCCGTGATGAAGGCCCTCAACCCGAAGGCCCCCGGGCTGGAGGCGTGGCTGACCGGCCACGCCCACGCCCTCGTCGACCGGCTCGTCACCACCGGGATTCCGGGCGACCTGCGCCGCGACTTCACGGTCCCGTACTCCACCGGGCTGCACTGCCACATCCTCGGCATCCCGCAGAGCGACGGCCCCGACCTCTACCGCTCGCTGCACGTCGCGTTCATGAACAGCCCGCGCACCATCCCCGCGGCGGGCATCAACTGGGACCGCGACATGGGCCACATGATCGACCGGCTCAACGACCCGGACACGACCGGTCTCATGGCCGAACTCGCCGCCCTGCGCGAGGACCCCGAATACGCGCACCTGACCGACGAGATGCTGGCGACCGTCGGCGTCACGATGTTCGGTGCAGGCGTCATCAGCGTCATGGGGTTCCTCACCATGGCCCTCGTCTCGCTGATCCAGCACCCCGATCTCAAGGCGCGGTTGATCGCCGACCCGGCGCTCATCCCGGCCGCCGTGGACGAGTTGCTGCGCATCAACCTGTCGATCGCCGACGGTCTGCCCCGGATCGCCACCGAGACCATGCGGCTCGGCGACGTCACCGTGCAGAAGGGGGAGCTCGTCCTCGTCCTGGTCGAGGCCGCGAACCACGACCCCGCCGAGTTCGAGGACCCGCACTCCGTACGCCTCGACCGGCCGAACCCGAACGCGCACCTCTCGTTCGGCGGCGGCGGCCACTACTGCCCGGCCACCGCCCTCGGCAAGCGGCACGCGCAGATCGCCATCGAGGTGCTCCTGCAGCGGCTGCCCGGCCTCGACCTGGCCGTGCCGATCGAGCAACTCGTCTGGCGCACGGGGTTCATGAAGCGGATCCCGGAGCGGATGCCCGTGCTCTGGTGAGCCCGCGGGGGGAGTGAGCGCACGACGCCGAGGGCCGGGTCCGACCACCCCGGCCCTCGGCGGCATCCGCGCACGTCCGTCACGCGTCACGTGCGCGGGCGCGTCCCGCGCGCACGCCCGTCACCTCTGCGCCACGGCCTCCAGCGGGCTCAGGGCGGCCGCGCGGCGGGCCGGCACGGCGGCCGCGAGCACGCCGATCGTCAGGGACACCAGGCACACGAGGAGCAGCGTGCCCCAGGGCGGCGACAGGGAGTACTCCTTCATGGCGCCGTTGGTCAGCGACCCGACCCCCCAGGCCCCGAACAGCCCGCCCGCCAGGCCCAGCAGCGTGCCGAAGGCAGCGACCGTCACCGACTCCAGGCGGATCATCCGCCGGATCCCGGCGCGGTCCATTCCGATGGCCCGCAGGACTCCGAACTCGCGGGTGCGGTCCGCGACCGACATGGCCAGGGTGTTGACGATGCCGAGCAGCGAGATCACCGTGCCGATGGCGAGCAGGCCGTACATCAGCGTCAGCAGGTCGGCCAGGGAGCCCGCGGCCTCGTCGACGAGTGCCTGCCGGTCCTTCACCTGCACCAGCGGACTGTTGCCCGCGGCCGCGCGCAGCCGGTCCTCGGTGGTCTTCGAGACCGCGGCGCCGTCGGCGCGTACGAGGATCCGCTGGACGGAGTCGGGCAGGAAGCTGTCCCGCTGCACGTCGGCACGCGAGCCCAGCACGTCCCCGGCGGTGGGGTTGTCCGCGTAGACGCCGACGACGGTGTACTGCGTGAACTCCTGGTTCTGCCCGATGCGGGCCTTGACCTGGCTGCCCGCGCCCACGCCCTGCTCCCGGGCGACGGTGGCGGAGAGGGCGACGCGGCCCGGTCCGAGGTCCTTCAGGGAGCCCGCGGCGAAGTCGAGCTTCATGACCTCGCCGACCGTGGCGGGGTCGACGCCGGCGATCGCGCGGACGGCGCCGCCGGTGAAGACGGTGGAGTCCGCCACGCCGGCCGCCGTCCGCACTCCGGGCGTGGCGGCCACCCGCTTCTCCGTGCCCGGGTCGATGGCGGTCATGGTGGTGCGGCTGCCGATCACGTAGTCGGCGCCCAGGCCGGCCGCGGCCTGGCGGTCCAGGGCCTGCCCGGTGGAGTTCCCGATGACGGCCAGTCCGGCCACCAGGGCCGTACTGACGATCAGCGCGGCGGCGGTGGCCGCGGTGCGCCGCGGGTCGCGCAGCGCGTTCTCACGGGCCAGGTGCCCGGTGATCCCGAGGCGGCCGGTCAGCCGCCCGGTCAGCCGGATCACGGGGACGGCGAGCAGCGGCGCCAGCACGATCAGGGCGACCACGATCAGGGCGCAGCCGAACATCGCGTTCTGCAGGTTCGCCTCCGAGGCGTCCTTCGCTCCCGTCAGCGAGACCAGCAGCCCGCCGCCGGCGGCGAGCAGGACCAGCCCCACGCCGCCGCGCACCCGCGAAGCGGTCGCGGTGGGCGGCTGCTCGCACGCGCGCAGCGCCTCGATGGGCGCGACCTTGGCCGCCTTGCGCGAGGGCAGCCACGCGGCGAGCACCGTGATGCCCACGCCCACGCCCAGCGCCGCCACGACGGGCAGCGGGCCGATCACGAGGGGACCGTCGGGCAGCCTGTCCTGCGAGGTGCTCAGAAGGCCGGGCAGTACGGAGGCGATGCCGAGGCCGAGCACGAAGCCGGCCGCCGACGAGACCAGCCCGAGGACGACCGCTTCCCAGAGGACGGAGCGGACGACCTGGCGGCGTGAGGAGCCGATGGCGCGCAGCAGCGCGATCTCCCGGGTGCGCCGGGCGACGAGCATGGTGAAGGTGTTGACGATGAGGAAGGAGCCGATGAAGAGCGAGACCCCGGCGAAGATCATCGGCATCTTCTGGTAACCGCGGGTCAGGGTGTCGGTGTAGGTGGCCTGCTGGGTCGCCTGGGCGGAGCCGGTCACGGCCTCGGCCCGGTCGGCCGGGAGCAGGGCCCGGATCCCCTCGGCCAGCCGGAACTCGTCGGTGCCGGGTTTCGCGGACACGTCGATCGACGTGTACCGGCCCGGGGACGCGTACAGCTCCTGGGCGGTCGCCTTGTCGAAAACGGCGAGGGTGCCGCCGGCGGTCACCCGTGAGTCCCCGGTCCTGACGATGCCCACGAGCCGCTTCTTCAGCACCGGGCCGTCGGTGGCCAGCGTGACCGTGTCGCCGATCTTGAACCCGCCGGCCGCGGCGGTGCCGCTGTCCACGGCGAGTTCCTCACCGCCGCGCGGAGCACGGCCCTCGACCAGCGGATACCGGCCGTCCTTGCCGTCCTGGCCCGGTACGTAGGCGGCGGCCAGGTTCGCCCAGGCCTTGCCGGCCCGCAGCGGACGGCCGTCCGCGCCGTTCAGGGTGGCCGAGCCGTCGGCGGCGGGCCGCGCGGCGGCGACGCCGGGTACCTCGGCCAGCTTCCGTACGAGCGCGTCGTCGAGCGCTCCGGCCTGCTCGCCGCCGGCCCCGGGCGGGGTGTACTTCGGGGTCACGGTGACCGCGATGCCCGCGAAGTTCTTCGAGGCGGCGACGCGGTAGGCAGCGGCGGAGGACTCCGCGAAGACGAGGGTGCCGCAGACGAAGGCGACACCGAGGCAGACCGCGAGAACGGTCGTGACCAGTCGGGCCTTGTTCGCCAGGGCGTTGCGCAGGGCTGTTCTCAGCATGGGCAGCTTTCGGGGACTCGGGGGGCCGGGTACGGGGACGGGGCCGGATACGGAAACGGGTGCGTGCGGGCGTCAGCTGGTGCGGGCGTGGGTGTCGAACGCCTTCATCCGGTCCAGCACCCGGTCCGGGGTGGGACGGGACATCTCGTCGACCAGCCGCCCGTCGGAGAGGAAGACGACGCGGTCCGCGTAGCCGGCGGCGACGGGGTCGTGGGTCACCATGACCACCGTCTGACCGAGCTCGCGCACCGAGTCGCGCAGGAAGCCGAGGACCTCCGCCCCGGCGCGGGAGTCGAGGTTGCCGGTGGGCTCGTCGCCGAAGATGATCGAGGGCCGGGAGACCAGGGCGCGGGCGACCGCCACGCGCTGCTGCTGCCCGCCGGACAGCTGTCCGGGCCGGTGGCCGAGCCGCTGGGAGAGGCCGACCATGGAGACCACGCGGTCCAGCCACTGCCGGTCGGGGCGGCGGCCGGCGATGCTCAGCGGCAGCGTGATGTTCTCCAGCGCGGTCAGCGTCGGCAGCAGGTTGAACGCCTGGAAGATGAAGCCGATCCGGTCACGGCGCAGCTCGGTCAGCTGCCGGTCGCCCAGGGTGCTCAGCTCGGTCGTACCGATCCGCACGGAGCCGGAGCTGACCGAGTCGAGCCCGGCGGCGCAGTGCATCAGCGTGGACTTGCCGCAGCCGGAGGGGCCCATGATCGCGGTGAACTCGCCCTCCCGGAAGTCGATGCTGACACGGTCCAGGGCGACGACCCGGGTGTCGCCCTTGCCGTAGACCTTCGACAGGTCGCGGGTGGCCGCGGCGAACCCGGTCGTCGGGTGCGGCGTGAGGGAGTCAAAGGGCGCGGTGGTCACGGGGGCTCCTCTTCGGTGCGGGTGGATGCACTTCGAAGGGTGTCCGGGACGTGTATCGGGGCCGGAGCCGCCGTGTATCGGGGTCCGCGTCGGTTCGTATCGGTTGTGTAGGGGGGTGGGCGGAGCGGTCGGGCGGAGCAGTGGGGAGGGGGCGGGTCCGTCAGGAGGCGGGCAGGCGCAGCGTGGCGACCGCGCCGCCGTCCGGGGCGTTGTCCAGGCGCAGCTCGGCGCCCAGGACCCGGGCCTGTCCCAGGGCGATGGTCAGGCCCAGCCCGTGGCCCGAGCCGCGCTCCGCAGCGCCGGTGTGGAAGCGGCGCGGACCTTCGCGCAGCAGGTCCGGGGGGAAGCCCGAGCCGTGGTCGCGCACGACGACGGTACGGCCCTCGACGGTGACCTCGACCGGAGCGGCCCCGTGCCGGTGGGCGTTGACGACGAGGTTGCCGACGATCCGTTCGAGGCGGCGCGGATCGGTCTCCACGGTCTCGGCGGGACCGGCGCCGGCCGCACCCCCGGCTCCGGTGACGGTCACCGACGCGTCGAACCCGGTGCGCGCGACCGCCTCGCGGACGACCGCGCCGAGCGGTACGTGGGCGCGGACCGGGTGCTCCGCGCCCGCGTCCAGCCGGGAGATCTCCAGCAGGTCCTCCACCAGAGCGCGCAGATCGCGTACCCGGCCCCGGACCAGGTCCTCCGTCTCCCCGGGCGGCAGCAGATCGGTGGCGGCCAGCAGCCCGCCGACCGGCGTGCGCAGCTCGTGGGCCACGTCCGCCGTGAACTGCCGCTCGGTGCGCAGCCGCCGGCCGAGGCTGTCCGCCATGAGGTCGACGGTGGCGGCGATCTCGGCCACCTCGTCGCCGCCCTTGGTGGGCCCGGTACGGGCGTCCAGGTCACCGGCCGAGATCCGGCCCGCGGTCTCGGAGACCCGCCGCAGCCGTCGGCCCAGCAGCCCGGCCCCCCAGGCCGCCAGGGGCACGGCCGCCGCGAGGGAGACCAGCGAGGCCACGGCCACGCTCATGTCGAGCCGGCGCAGGTCGTAGAGCTCCGAGCTCATGTTGACCTGGACGGCCAGCACCGGGCTGCCCGGTCCGGCGACCCGCTGGGCGCCCCAGACGCTCGGCCCGACGTTGTTGTCGATCCGCCCGTCGTAGGCCGTGTGCCGCTCGTCATCGGCCGGCTCGCGCAGTGCGGCGGGCAGGTCGGCCGGGTCGAGCCGGGCGCCGCCCGTGAGCGTGCCGGTGCGCCGGTAGGCGTCCATGGCCGAGTACACGCCGTTGTACGCCCGCATCCCGGCGCGGCCGCGGATGTCGCTCGCGGTCCACAGGTGGACGAGTACGCCGACGGCCACGGCGACCAGGCAGGCGGTGGCCGCGGCCAGTGCGGCGATCTTCCAGCGCAGGGAGACGCGGTCCGGCCGGGGCAGGCGGTGGTACGGGCGCACCGGTCTCAGCGCCTGAGCTTGTAGCCGAAGCCGCGGACGGTCTCGATCCGATCCCGGCCGAGCTTGCGGCGCAGCCGCTGCACGCACAGGTCCACGACCCGGCTGTCGCCGTCCCAGCCGTAGTCCCAGACGTTGCGCAACAGGGTGTGCCGCTCCAGTACGACGCCGGGGTGGGCGGCGAACTCCAGCAGCAGCTTCAGCTCGGTGGGGGTCAGCGCCACCGGGCTTCCGGAGACGAAGACCTCCAGGCCGCCGGTGTCGAGGGTCAGGTCCCCGAAGACCAGCAGGTGGCCCTCGGAGGCGGTGGCCGCCTCCTCGCCCGCGCCGCGCCCGGGCGCCGCGGCGGAGGGCGCGTACGTCGCGCGGCGCAGCAGCGAGCGGATGCGGGCCACGAGCACGTAGGTGTCCACGGGCTTGACGACGTAGTCGTCGGCCCCGGCCTCCAGGCCGGCGACGATGTCGAGCCCGTCGCCGCGGGCGGACATCATCAGGATGGGGACCAGGCTGGATTCGCGGACCCTGCGGCACAGGCCGATGCCGTCCAGACCGGGCAGCATCACGTCCAGGATCAGCAGGTCGAAGCTCTTGTCGCCGTCGCCGTCGCCGTCGCCGTCGCCGTCGCCGACGCGGTCCGGGTCCTCGCCCGTGTCGCCGTCGCGGAAGCGTTCCAGCCCCGTGAGACCGTCGGCCGCGGCCTCCACCCGGTAGCCGTAGCGTTCGAGGGCCACGGTGAACGACCTGCGCATCAGCTCGTCGTCCTCCACCAGCAGCACGCGCACGGGGCGCGCGGGGGCCGGGGCGGGGGTGGACGAGGGCACGGGGACGACTCCTGCGGGGGCGGACGGGCGGGGGCGGCGGGCGGCCCGAAAGGAACGATACGGCAGGTGGCGGGCGCGGCGAGGGCGTCATCGACCGGCCTCCCGCTTCGATGGAGAACCAAGCGCTGCCTGATACGCGACGGATACAAACCCCGCCTCGCAAGCGCTCTGGTTGCCGCTCGGGGGTCGCGGGGCTTGACTGAAACGCATGGACGAATCACGCCGGGCGTGGGTCATGATCTTCGGCATCCTCTTCGTCATCTTCGCCGACCTCGCGGCGATCATCTTGATGAACACCGTCGGAAAGTGACCGGCGGACGGATCAGGAACGGAGAAGCGCGGGAGCATCCGCCCCACCTACCGTGTGGTCATGGACATCACCCTTCACACGAGCTCCCTGCCGCATGACGATCCGGAGGCCGCGCTGGCCTTCTACCGCGACATCCTCGGGTTCGAGGTCCGCAGCGACGTCGGCCAGGGCAAGATGCGCTGGATCACGGTCGGCCCCGTCGGCCGGCCCGGCACCTCCATCCTCCTGGCGCCCCCCGCCGCCGACCCCGGCATCACCGAGGACGAGCGCCGCACCATCGTCGAGATGATGGCCAAGGGCACGTACGGCTGGATCCTGCTGGCCACCCGGGACCTCGACGCCACCTTCGAGAAGGTCCGGGCCGGCGACGCCGAGGTCGTCCAGGAGCCGACCGACCAGCCGTACGGCATCCGCGACTGCGCCTTCCGCGACCCCGCGGGCAACCTGATCCGCATCCAAGAGGTCCGCTGAGCCACCACACCGGGACGAGGGGGGTTCTCGCATGTGCAATCCCGCGTGGGGACGCGCACTCACCCAGGCGCAGCGCCTGGAGGACTTCGCCCGGCTGCGCCACGTCCGCGACCGGATCGACCGGGAGTGCGCGCGGCCACTGGACGTCGAGGCGCTCGCCCGCGGGGCGGGCATGGCGGCCGGGGAGCTCGGCCGCCGGTTCCGGCTCGCGTACGGGCAGTCTCCGTACGCCTACCTGATGGCGCGTCGCATGGAACGCGCGAGCGCCGAGGGGCCCCGGCGCCGCTGACGCCCACGGCCCGGGGAACCGGCGCCGGTAGTATGGGCAGGAAGATCTTCTGACAGTCGACCAGGGGTACGTGTGACGAACCGAGCACCCGGTGTACCCCGGGTCCTGCGCACCTTGAACGACCGGACGGCCCTGGAGCTGCTGCTGGAACAGGGACCGCTGTCCCGGGCCCAGATCGCCCGGCTGACCGGTCTGTCCAAGCCGACGGCCTCGCAGATGCTGGCCCGCCTGGAGGAGTCCGGCCTCGTCGTGGCCGGCGGCACCTCCGCGGGGCACCCCGGACCGGGCGCCCTGCTCTACACGCTCAACCCGGCGGCCGCGTACGTGGCCGGGCTCGACGTGACACCCGGCCTGATCCGGACGGCGGTCGCGGACCTCACCGGGCGGACGGTCGGCACGTACGAGCTGACCGTCCCCGAGGAGCGCGGCGGCGAGGTCGACCAGGTGATCGCGGCCGTCGAGGGCGCCGCGCGGGCGGCCGGGCTCACCTCCGAAGCGATCCACCGGGTCGTCGTCGGTGCCCCGCGCGCCTTCGACCACCGCGCGGGCCGGCTCCGCTACCCCAGCCACCTGCCGGGCTGGCAGTCGCCGACCCTGCTGCGGGAGCTGGCGGCCCGGCTCCCGATGCCCGTCGACTGCGAGAACGACGTCAACCTCGTCGCCATCGCCGAGGGGCGGACCGGAGCGGCCCGCGGGTACGAGGACTTCTTCCTGCTCTGGAACGAGGAGGGCATCGGCGCCGCCATGATGTTCGGCGGCCGCCTGCACCGCGGGCGTACGGGAGGGGCCGGCGAGGTCGGCTTCATGCCCGTGCCCGGCACGCCGCTGGTGCGCCATCCCGAGGTGGCCGAGACCGGCGGGTACCAGGACCTCGCGGGCTGCCATGCGGTCCCCGCGATGGCGCGCAGACTGGGCATCGCCCACGCCGCCCACGTCGCGGACGGCTCCGACGACGCGGAGCCGCACCCGGGCACCGGACGCCACGGTGCGGCCGATCCGGCGCTCGACGAGGCCATGGCCATCCTGCGGCGGGCCTCGGCCGAGACCGAAGGCCCGTACCGCAAGGTGCTGGAGGAGTTCGCGACCGGCGTCGCCACCGGCCTGTCATCGATCGCGGGCGTCCTCGACCCCGAGCTCGTCGTCCTCTCCGGCGGAGTGTTCCTCGCGGGCGGCGAGCCGCTGCGCGCCCTGGTCGAGGCCGAGCTCGCCGAACTCTCCGCCTGCCAGCCGCCGCTGGTGCTCGCCGACATCCGCGAGCACCCCGTCCTGCGCGGGGCACTGGAGTGTGCCCTGGCCACGACGCGGGACGAGGTGTTCGACACCTCCCGCTGACGGGAGGTGTCAGCGGGCCGTGCCGAAGTCCTGCGTCCAGTAGGAGTTCGGCTGGGCGAGTCCGACGCCGATCTCCTTGAAAGCACAGTTGAGGATGTTCTCGCGGTGCCCGGGGCTGTTCATCCAGCCCGTCATGACCTGCTCGGGGGTGCTGTAGCCGTACGCGACGTTCTCGCCGTACGTCATCCAGGTGAAGCCGCTGCGGGTGATGCGCTCGCCCGGGCCCGAACCGTCGGAGCCGGTGTGCGACATGTTGGAGTGCGCGGCCATGTCCTGGCTGTGGTTCAGCGCGGCGGCCGTCAGCTTGGGATTGACGGTGAGCGCCGAGCAGCCGACCTTGGCGCGCTCCTGGTTCACGAGGGCCACCACCTCGGCCGCGGGGCCGGAGGCCGCACCGGTCGGGGCGGTCGGCTGCTCCGCGGTGGGCGGAGCCTTCGGCTTCGCCGGGGCCGGGCGCGCGGGCTTCGCCGCGGGGGGCCGCTGCGTCGGCTCCGCGGCGGGCGGGGTCGGTTCCGGGGCCTGCGTGGTCTGCGCGGCCGGCGCGGCCGTCGCCGTATCGACCGGGAGCGGGGCCTGCGCCGGGTCCGCCGCAGTCTGGATGGACTCGGTGGGGGAGGGCGCGGTGTGGGAGGGGCGCATGCCGTGCCTGCCGCCGGCCTTCGCCCCACCCGCGTCGTTCGTGTGCAGGCATGCCATGGCGGCCGTGGGTATGCCCACGAGGCCCAGGGTGACGGCGGCGATGGTTATTTTCTTGTAGTGCGTCTTCTTGCGGTGTTTGTGCATGCGTGACCTCACGTGGTTTCTGCGATGCGTCCTGCGCCTGAGCTGCTGGAGCGCGGGGGCCGGGCCGCCATTCTTAGAAGCCCCGGAACGGGCTGGCAAGTCCCGCCGCGGGGCGGTGGGGGAGGGCCGGGCGCCGGGCTTGAAAAGGGCGGACAGTCGTGCTGACCGGGTGGTCGTCCGGCCGCGTGAGATCGGGACCCTCCCTCAGACATCGCTGTGACGTGGCCAGTTGCCGCAGAGGGTGCTCGCGCTTGACACGCCCATGTCGGGTGAAGAGGGTAATGTCGATTCGAGTGGGACAAATATCGACATGTCGGGGACGGTTGAACGGACGTAATGCTTCCGTGATCAGTTGCGCCATGGTGATGCATGTCACTGTTTCGCGTGGAACCGTGCGGGGCTCCGGGGGCGGACGGTGTGCGCCCGCCCCCTGCCGCTGATCAGAACCAGTTGATGGTGAGGGGGAAGGTGGTGGTGGCGGTGGTGGGGGTGGTGTCGGTGGCGGTTGCGGTGATCCGGAGGGTTCCGGTGGCCCAGGGTTTGCCGGTGATGCGTCCGGTGTTGGTGTCGAGGGTGAGTCCGAAGGGGAGGCCGGTGGCGGTGTAGTGGATGGCGGGTTTGCCGCCGGTGGCGGTGAGTTGGATGGTGCAGGTCTGGTTGAACTTGCAGGTCTGGGGTCCGGGGTCGGCCAGTTTCAGATCACCGGGGGTGGGGGTCGG
>NZ_JBFAZJ010000066.1:0-15105 GCF_040681715.1 Streptomyces sp. NPDC051582 | reverse complement strand
GGCAGTCTTATGGCATTCCGGGGCGGGCCGGGCAGTCAAGGGTGGAGCGCAGCGACATCGCGCAGCGACGCGACCGCAGGGAGCGCCCTTGACGGGCCGGACCGACACGGAAGGACAGTGGACTGCCGGGAAGCCCCCGAACCACTCCAGACCCCGGGTGCCGTGCGCCTGCCGTGCTGTGGCCCTGCCGAGTAGTGAGGCCGGCGTGCCGTGGCCCTGCCGGGCCTCCAGCCCTGCCGGGCCTCCAGCCCTGCCGGGCCTCCAGCCCTGCCGGGCCTCCAGCCCTTCCGGGCCTCCAGCCCTGCCGGGCCTCCAGCCCTCCCGGTCCCCCGACCCTCCCGGGTCCTCCAGCCCTCCCGGGCCGAGGTCCTGCCGCCCCCCCGCCCCGCCCTCACCGGGTCCGGCCGCGGGGCGGGTCAGGTGGTCGGTGTCAGGGTCAGTTCGATCGTGCCGGCCTCGGTCGGGGTGACGCGGATCGACGTCAGGTCCTGGACGTGGGCCGTCGGGGCGTGGGCCGCGGCGCGCGGGCCTATGCCGATCACGCGCATGCCCGCCGCCTGGCCGGCGGCGATCCCCGCCGCCGAGTCCTCGAAGACGATGCAGTCGGCGGGGTCTACGCCCAGCTCGGTGGCGCCCATGAGGAAGCCCTCGGGGTCGGGCTTGCTGGCCTTGACGGACTCGGCCGTGACCCGCACTTCCGGCATGCGCAGGGCGGCCGCGGTCATCCGGGCCGTGGCCAGGGCCGCGTCGGCGGAGGTGACCAGGGCGTGCGGCAGTCCGTCGATCGCCGCCATGAACTCCGCGGCTCCGCCGACCGGGACCACGCCGTCGGTGTCGGCGGTCTCGCGGGCGAGCATCACGCGGTTCTCGGCGTGATTGAGCTCCATCGGGCGCTCCGGCAGGAGGACGGCCATCGTGGCGTAGCCCTGTCGGCCGTGGACGACCTTCAGAGCTTCCTCCGGATCCAGACCGTGGGAGACGGCCCAGTCCCGCCAGCAGCGTTCGACCACCGCGTCCGAGTTGACGAGCGTGCCGTCCATGTCCAGGAGCAGGGCCTTGGCGGTGAGGACGGCGGGTGCGGTGGTCGTGGTGGTGCTGGCCGACATCGGCGGTGCTCCAGACGGGCGGGAAAGAGAACAAGCGGTTCCGCCCACCGGTCAGGGGATGCGGGCGGAACCACTTTGTTCCTACACGATACAAAACAGAGGGCGGTCTGCGCCACTCCGCGTCGCAGACGCCCTCCGCGAGCGATCAGCCCCCCAGCGCCTGCCGGGTCTGCGGGCCGTAGACGCCCCAGTCTTCGTCGATGCCGTTCTGCCATTGGAAATCCGAGACGGCGTTCTCCGTGCGGCTGTCGAACTTGCCGTTGATCTTGCCCCGGTAGTACCCCCGCCCCGCCAGCAGTCGCTGCATCTTCTCCACCTCCGGGCCCGAGTCCCCGTACCGCAGCGTCGGGGCCTTCGGGGGCGGCGGAGGCGAGCTCTGTGTGCGGCTCGCGCTCGTCGACGGGGTCGGGGACGGCGGCGCCGAGCTGCGGGAGGCCGAGGGCGAGGCGGAGGGGGAGGCCGACTTCGAGGCGCTCGGGGACGGGGAGGCCGAGGCGGAAGGGGAGGCGGAGCGGGACGGGCCGCGTGTGGCCGCCGACTGGGTCGGACCGGTGGGTGCCGCGCTCGCGGCAGGTGCCGACGGCTTGGCGTCCAGCAGGACCGTGTCGCTGTCGCCGGAGCGCGGGATCATCCCCAGCGCCAGGGCCGCGGTGCCCACGGCGACCAGGGTGCCGGCGCCGGCCAGCACCGTCGGGAGCCGCCGCCTGCGGGGGGAGCGGGGCCGCCTCGCGGGCGCCCCGCCCCCGCCGGTCGCGCCCCCCTCCACCGGGCCGGCCGGCCGGGGGCGGGCCGGCCCGGCCGGCCAGCCCGTCTGCGGCGGGGAGTCGGGCCAGGCCACGGGCGTGCCGTACGCCGGGGTGTCGTCTCCGGCGGGCGTCTGCGCGGCAGCGGCGTACCCGCCCGCAGGCCCGGCCACGACCCCCCGAACCGGCTGCGGGGGCGGCGGGTCGTCGGACGGGCGCGGCTCGGGGAGCGTCACGTAGGGACGGACGCGCAGTGGCTCGAAACCGCCCCCCGTCGCGCACCCGCAGCCGGCGCCCACGGCGTCGCATTCTGGACAGCGCTCAGCGCTCACTGGAATCCCTCCCTGGCCATTGCCTGCGATTATGCAGACCCTTCGGGGCCCGCCCAACCCGCCCGAGAGGCCATATCCGGCCACACCGCTCAGGATGGACATGTTGATCCGGCCCGAGGAGGAGCGGATGGCTCAGGATGTGACCACGGACCCCGCGGAACCCGCCCCCGACCCGCACCGGTCCGGCCCGGCCGCCGAGCACGCCACCCGCGAGGTCCTCGTCTCGATCGGCGCCCTGCTGCTCGGCCTGCTGATCGCCGCCCTCGACCAGACCATCGTCTCCACGGCCCTGCCGACGATCGTCAGCGAGCTGGGCGGGATGGAGCACCTGTCCTGGGTCGTCACCGCCTACATGCTGGCCGCCACCGCCGCCACGCCGCTGTGGGGCAAGCTCGGCGACCAGTACGGACGCAAGAAGCTGTTCCAGGGCGCCATCGTGCTCTTCCTCATCGGTTCGGCGCTGTGCGGGCTCGCCCAGGACATGCCGCAGCTCATCGGGTTCCGCGCCCTGCAGGGCCTGGGCGGCGGCGGGCTGATCGTGCTGTCGATGGCGATCGTCGGCGACATCGTTCCGCCGCGTGAGCGCGGCAAGTACCAGGGCCTCTTCGGCGCCGTCTTCGGGGCGACCAGCGTCCTCGGGCCGCTGCTGGGCGGTGTGTTCGTGGACAACCTGTCCTGGCGCTGGGTCTTCTACATCAACCTGCCCATCGGTCTCGTCGCGCTCGTCGTCATCGCCGCGGTCCTGCACATCCCCGTGCGGCGGATGAAGCACACCATCGACTACCTCGGCACGTTCCTCATCGCCTGCGTCGCCACCTGCCTCGTGCTCGTCGCCTCCCTCGGCGGCACCTGGGGCTGGGGCTCGGCCCGGATCGTCGGACTGGCCGTCCTCGGCGCCCTGCTGCTCGCCGTCTTCCTGTTCGTCGAGCGGCGGGCCGTCGAACCCGTCCTGCCGCTCGGGCTGTTCAGGATCCGCACCTTCACCCTCTGCTCGGTGATCAGCTTCATCATCGGGTTCGCGATGTTCGGCGCGATGGTCTACCTGCCGACGTTCCTCCAGGTCGTCCAGGGCGTCTCGCCCACCCTGTCCGGCGTCCACATGCTGCCGATGGTGCTCGGCATGCTCATCGCCTCCACCGCCTCCGGCCAGATCGTCAGCCGCACCGGACGCTGGAAGGTCTTCCCGATCGCGGGCACGGGCGTGACGGCGGTCGGGCTGCTCCTGCTGCACCAGTTGCAGCGCACCAGCGGCACCTGGGAGATGAGCATCTACTTCTTCGTCTTCGGCACCGGACTGGGTCTGGTGATGCAGGTGCTGGTCCTGGTCGTGCAGAACTCCGTCAGTTACGCCGACCTCGGCGTCGCCACCTCCGGCGCCACCTTCTTCCGCTCCATCGGAGCCTCCTTCGGCGTCGCGATCTTCGGCACGATCTTCACCCACCGGCTCGAAGGCAAGCTGGCCACCGCCTTCGCCGGGCTTCCGGTGCCGCCCGGTACGGCCGCGCAGGTCGAGTCCGATCCGCGGGCCATCGGACGGCTGCCCGCCGAGCTGCGCCCGCGCGTGCTCGATGCGTACGCCTCCTCCATCACCGACGTCTTCCTCTATGCCGTGCCCGTCGTCCTCCTCGCCTTCGTCATCGCCTGGTTCCTCAAGGAGGACGTGCTGCGCGGCTCGGTCACCGCGCCCGACGTCACCGAAACCCTCGCCTCCAACCCCGTCCACCGCTCCTCGCACGAAGAGGTCGCCCGCGCGCTGACCGTCCTCGGCACCCGCGAGGGCCGCCGCCACGTCTACGAGAAGATCACCGCGAAGGCCGGCCTCGACCTGCTGCCCGCGGCGAGCTGGCTCCTGCTGCGGATCAACAAGTACGGCTCCGCGGAACCCGCGATGCTCGCGGAGCGGACCACCGTGCCGCTGAAGGTCATCACCGACGCCGCGCGTCAGCTCGAAGAGCGCGGACTGGCCGTACGGGACGGGCTGCCGCTGGTCATGACCGAGCGCGGCCGGGAGGACGCCGGGAAGCTGGCCGAGGCCCGGGAGGAGTCGCTCGCCGAACTGCTCGGCGACTGGTGGGGCCCGGACCGGCCGACCGACCTGGTCAAGCTGGTCAAGGAGATCAACGCCGAGCTCTGCGGATCCGACGCCGAGGAGCCCTTCGACGCCGCGGCCCCACGCGACCACGCGGCGCGCTGACGAAATACGCGTGTGCGCGCGGCGCACCTCGGCATTCTTGGCCGTGCAGAAACGTACGAGCTGGGGGGCGCGGGATGTGGTCAGTGGTGTCGTCGGGCGGGGTGCCCGCGGGGGAGCGGTTCGACTGGTACGCCGACATCATCTCGCGCGAGGTGATGCCCGCCGCGCTGAGCAGCGAGCGGCCGGCCGATTTCCAAGGCGAGGCCGCCGTACTGGACTTGGGCGAGCTGCGCGTGGCCAGGTTCGACCTGTCACCGCTGCGTTCGCGGCGCACCGCGGCCATGATCCGGCGGGGCGACCCGGAGCAGTACCAGCTGGCACTGCTGCGCAAGGGAGCGACGGCGATGTCGCAGGCCCGGAACGAGTGCACCGTGGGACCCGGTGACCTCATGCTGTGGGACACCTCGCAGCCCTCCGACAACGAGATGCTCCACGGGCACGGACAGGTGCGGGCGACGGTGCTGATGCTTCCCCGGGATCTCGTGCCGCTGCGCACCCAGCGTCTCGACCGGTTGCTGGCCCGCCGGATGCGGGGGGACAGCGGAGTCGCGGCGCTCCTGGCGTCGTTCATGACGGCCCTCGAAGAGCACGGCGCCGAATGCGAGCCGGAGGACTTGCGCCGCATGGGCGCGGTGGCTCTCGAACTCGCGGCGGCCTGCCTGGCCCAGCACCTGGACTCCGAGGACCAACTGCCCACCGAGGTCCGCGAACGGGCCCTCGTGCAGCGGATCCACGCGTTCATCGAGCACAACCTCGGCGACCCGGAACTGAACCCTTCGATCATCGCCGCCCACCACCACATATCGGTGCGCAGCCTCCACCAGCTCTTCCACGGCCGGAAGGAGAGCGTCCAGGCCCGCATCCGCCGGCGCCGCCTGGAGCAGTGCCACGCCGACCTCGGGTGCCCCGATCTCGCCGCCCGCCCCGTGCAGGCGATCGCCGCCCGGTGGGGCTTCAGCGGTCCGGTGGTCTTCAGCCGCTCGTTCCGCGAGGCGTACGGGCTCAGCCCCACGGAGTTCCGCGCGCTGAGCATCAAGCAGTCCTGCGCCGACCGTTCAGTGTGCCGATCGGCTCCTGCCTAAATTCGAATCCGTTCGATCAGTGATCCCTTACGTGAGGAACTGCATTGAGGATTCGTCCCGTCCTGGCCGTCGCGAGCGTGCTCCTGGCGGCGACCGTCGCCGGCGCGCCCGCCGCGATGGCATCGGGCAACGCAGGGCAGTACTGGTCCGTCACCGAGCTGACCTTCGGGAAGTTCAACACCATGATCGGGCCCCAGAACGACGGCTCGGGCTACTGGTGGATGGAGGAGTCGTACGGCAAGGCCGGCGGAGGCACCATCACGGCCCAGTACGGCTTCAACTACCACGGCTACAGCTACAACAAGGGCTGGTTCACCCAGGGGGCCGGTGACAACTCGTACGAGTCGTTCGGCAACCTCGGCTTCAACGACTGCTCGGACGTGGTCGGCTGGCTCAAGGTCCAGAACCAGGGCACCTTCTACAACGCTCCCGTGACCATCTGCTAGCTCGCGCAGCCCCGTTCCGCCCCGTTCCGCCTCGTTTCGCTCCGCTCCGAACCAAGGAGACAACAGCATCATGCGCAAGCGTTCTACTGTCATGGCCATGGCAGGTTCTCTCGTGGCGCTGGGCCTGGCCCTCGCCCCCGCCGCGTCCGCCGGAAACATGGACTACGGCATCTCGATGACCAAGCTCAGCAACGGCGAGCTGTGGACGACGATCCGACCCGACAACGTCCACGAGGGGACGTGGTGGACGATGTCCGAGACCTATGCGAAGACGGGCGGCGGGACGATCACCGCCAAGCTGGGCTTCAACTACCACGGGTTCAGCTACGACAACGGCTGGTTCAGCCAGTCGTCGGGCACCTCGCACAACGAGGGCTTCACCTGGCTTGGCTTCGACGACTGCAGCGACATCGTCGGCTGGATGGCCGTCCAGAACCAGGGCACCTTCTACAACGCCCCCGTCAGCATCTGCGACGGCTCCCGGTGATCACCGGTCACTGACCACCCTTCCGCGGCCGGCTCCACCCCGGTGGAGCCGGCCCGCTCCACCCCCCTCCTCCCGAGGATCGCCCTTCCGTGATCGAAGCAGCCCTCAGCGGCAACCTGTCACTCCTGGTCCTGTTCGCCGCCCTCGCACTGCTCGCGGGGGGTCCCGCGTGGTGGCTCGGGCGCAGGTACGCCGTGTCCCCCTCGGCCGCCGTCGCCGCCACGACGTCCGGCGCGCTGGTCCTGGCCGCCACCCTCTACCGGCTCCACCCGCAGGCACCCGCCTCCCGCGTCTGCACGGTGCAGCGGGACGTGCTGGGTGATCTCATCGCTCCGCAAGGCCTGCTCAACATCGCCCTCTTCCTTCCCCTCGCCTTCTTCTCGACGCTGCTCACGCGGCGCCCGCTGCCGGTGTTCGCCGCTTGCGCGGTGCTGTCCGGGGCCATCGAGGTCACGCAGGCGCTGACCCCGGGCATGGGGCGCGCCTGCGACACGGGCGACCTCGCCGCCAACGCGCTCGGCGCGCTCGCGGGCTGCGCCGCCGGGTACGCGTGGCGGCGGACTGCCTCCCGGTCCTCGGGGGCCGGGGGCCGGCCCCTCCGCCGGCGGGCGGACGTCCGCCTGACCTCGTTCATCGCCGCCGCCGGGGCCGGCGTGCTCGCGGCCGTCGCCCTGCCCACCCTCCTGATCACCGTGTCCGACGTGAGCGACGGGCACCGGGCGGATCCCGCGCAGACGAAGGCCGCCGCGGCCGCTGCCCGGGAGTTCTTCGGTGACGCCGCCACGACCGAGACCGTTCAGTACACGCCCGGTTCCCACGGGCAGCCCGGGAGGCTGGAGATCGCGACCCGGTCGGGGAGCCTGGTCCTCGACTGGCCCTCCCGCGAGGTGCGGTCCGGCAGGCTCGCGGCCGTCGAGCCCGACCGGCCCGGTGCCCCGGCGATCGCCGACGGCACGGTCCGCGAGGCGGCCTCCGCATTCGCCGAGGTCCACTTCCCCTGGGCGCCGCCCGCCGACACCACCCAGGTCACGGCGGCCGGCGGTCCGGACAGCCAGGCCAAGCTGGTGTCCTGGCGCTCGCGCGTCGACGGCGTCCTCATGCCCATGCGCCTCGACGTGATCGTGGGAGGGGACCGGCGGATCCTCGCCTTCTCCGCGGCCAACATCGCGGAGCCGCGGCTGCCGAAGCCCGTCGTCACCAAGGAGGAAGCCCAGCGCAAGGCCGAGGCGGCCCACCCGGGCGCCGATGTGACCAGCAGCGAACTCATCGCCAAGCAGGACGCGCAGGGAGCCTGGCACGTGTGCTGGATCACCTCCCTGGCGAGCGCGGCCCCGGCCGGCGGGCCGACGCCCCCGGGCCCCGGGGCGAGCGATCGGCCGAGGGCCGGCATGCGGGTCGTCACCCTCGACGCCGTGACCGGCCTGCCCTTCAGGGGCGCGGACCTCGCACCCGCCTCCGGCTGAGGCGGCCCCGGCCCGGCCCCCTCCGGCGACCGGGGCCGGGCACGCCGGCCCGGCTCAGGCCAGGAGCTTCTCGAACCAGTGCTCCGCGTACGGACCCGCGTTGTACGCCGGTATCTCCGCGTAGCCCTGGCGCGCGTACAGGGCTCGGGCCTCCACCAGGTCCGAGCGGGTGTCGAGGCGGACCCGCTCGGCACCCAGGGCGCGGGCGGCCGCCTCCAGGGCCGTGAGCAGCGCGGCCCCGCCGCCCGTGCCGCGGGCGCGCGGGTCCACGTACACCCGCGTCAGCTCGGCGGTGAGGGGGTCGAGCAGCCGTATGCCGCCGCAGGCCCGGGGCGCTCCGTCCAGCCGGCCGACCGCGAAGTCGCCCGTCGGCGGGGTGAGGCCGTCGGCCGGATCGCCTTGCAGGCCCTCGTCGATCTCGGCCTCCGTGGCGGCCCGTTTCCAGTACCGGCCGGCGACCTCCGCGTAGTAGGCGCGGCGCAGCGCGGTCGCCTCCGGCGTGGCGAAGTGCTCGGCGGCGACGGTCCAGTTGCCGGCCGTCGCGCGGGCGGTGGGTCCGGTGCTCGTGCTCTTGATGTCCATGGCGCCATTGTGGAGTCCGCGCTCATCGCGCCGCGTGGAATATCCACAGGTACGGGCCGATGATAGGAAAAGACGCATATCACCCACACGGAGGGCGTGAACGCCATGTCCGAGCACCCTGACGCTGCCCTGATCCGCCGCGGCTACGAGGCCTTCGGCAAGGGCGACATGGAGACGATGGGCACGCTGATGACGGCCGACGCCATCCACCACGTGCCGGGCAGCAACCCCCTCTCCGGGCACCACAAGGGCCGGGAAGCCGTCCTCGACCTCTACCGGAGGATCGGTGAGGAGACCAAGGGCACCTTCCAGGTCGATCTGCACGCGGTGCTGGTCGACGGGCGGGGCCACGTCATGACCTTCCACACGGCCCGCGGCGACCGCGGGGACCACGGGATCGAGATCCAGGGAGGCCTCTTCTTCACGATCGTCGGAGGGAAGATCACCGACATCGACGAGTGCACGCAGGACATCGACGAGGAGGACCGCTTCTGGGGCTGACCTCTGCGCCGCGCCCCGGCCGCTGACCTCTGCGCCGCGCCCCGGCCGCTGACCTCCTCGCCGCGCCCCCGCCTCAGCCCTGCGGCTTCGGAGCCGCCTGCTGCACGACCTCGAACGACCACACCGCCGACCCCGAGGCCGCCGGCTTCGGACGCTCGCCGCCGCCCGCGCCCGCGCCCCCGCCCTGGTGCGCCGCCTTCATGGGCCCCTCCATCCACGCCTGGAAGTCCTCCTCCGACCGCCACCGCGTGTACACCAGGTACTGGTCCGTGCCCTCGACGGGGCGAAGCAGCTCAAACCACTCGAACCCGTCCGAGCCCTCCACGGCGCCCGCCCGCGAGGCGAACCGCTGCTCCAGGACTTCCCGCTGCTCAGCGGGCACGGTCAGTGCGTTGATCTTCACGATGCTCATGCCCGCCATCCTAGGGATCCCGCGCGGGATATCGTCGACCCAGGTAATGGAGCGGTGCACGAAACGCGGCAGCCAGGCGAAGTCAAGGTTGCGGTCAACAGGGCGGGAGGCCGGCGAGGCGTGGCTAACGCGGCAGAGCACAGAGGTGCGAACGGACATGCCGGGGTCATAGGCGGTGGCGGCAGGCTGGGGGCGGTGCGGTTCCTCCTGTGGGCACTGGCCGGTGTCCTCGCCGTCAGACAGGCCGCCGCGGTACTGCGCGTGCCACCGGGCGAGTGGCTGAACGAGTTCCGGCTCCCCAGCGGCTTCCCCGGCTCGCTGTACGACGGTGGCCAGTTCACCGGGACCCCCTTCGCCGGGCTGGTCCTGAAGCCGTTCCTCGGTCTCGCGGCGCCCTCCCTGGAGGTGGCCTGGACCTGCGTGACGCTCCTGTTCGTCGCCGCCATCGGGCTGGTGGCCGCGCGCGGCCTGCCCGACCCCGTGCCCCGGCGCACCGCGCTGCTCGCCGCGCCCGTGCTGGTCGGCCTGATGATGGTGTCGCTGCCGGTCCGCGCGGCCGCCTCGCCGGGCCAGACCGCCGTCCTGCCCGTGCTGCTGGTGCTGCTCGCCGTGTTCCGGGTGCCCGGCGAGCGCCCGGCCGGGTTCCTCATCGGCCTCGCCGCCGCGCTCCAGCCGGCCCTGCTGCTCTTCGCGCCGCTGCTGTGGCTCACCGGCCGCCGTCCCACCGCCAAGGCCGCCGCCGTGACCTTCGCCGCGGCCACCGCCCTGTCCTGGGCGGCCCTGCCGCGCGACTCCTGGACGTACTGGGTCCACCACCTCGCCGGCACCGGTCTCGGCGGCGCCCCCGACAGCCTGGCCAACCAGTCCGTGCACGGCGCGCTGCTGCGGCTCGGTCTGAGCGGCCCCTTCGAGGTCCTGCTGTACGTGGCCCTCGCGGCCGGGATCGCCTGGGCCGGCCTGCGCCGCGCCGCCCGCTACGCCCGCGACGGCCAGCTGCTCCTCGCCGTCGCCGTCACCGGCTGCGTGGCCGTCGCCGTGGTGCCGACCGGCTGGCGCCACCAGCTGCTGTGGGTGCTGCTCGCGGTGGCCGGCAAGGTCGGCAAGCGGGCGGCCGACCGGCCCGTGTGGCCGGTGGCCGTGGTGCTCGCCATGACCCTGCCCGCCGACGTGCTGCTGCCCAACCTGGCCGCGCTGGCCCCCGTACGGGACAACGTGCTGCTGCTCGCCGCGCTGGCGGCCGCCTGCGCCGTGCCGTTCCTGCCGCGCTCCTCCCCGTACTGGCGCGAGCCCGTCCCGACCGCGTACGGCCGGCCCGCCGCCGCCCGCTGGTCGCGGGTGCCGCTGATGCCGTTCTGGCGGCGCGTGCTCTCGCGCCCCAACCTGTTGCTGGAGCTGCTGCTGATACGGGTGGGGTACTCCCTGTACTCGCACATCCGGGCCGCAGCGCCCAGCGGCCGCAGCCTCGCCGAGGGGCACGGGAGCCAGATCCACGCCATCGAGCAGGCGTTGGGCATCGACATCGAGCGCGCCGTCAACCACGCCGTGGTGAACACGCCCTGGCTGGAGAAGTTCTTCAACTTCTACTACACGTCGTTCCACTTCGTGGTGCCGCTGACGATCCTGGCGGTCCTGTACTGGCGCAGGCCGGGCGACTACCGCTGGGCCCGCGCCTCCCTGGGGCTGGCCACCGTCCTCGCGCTCATCGGATTCTGGCTGTACCCGCTGGCGCCGCCCCGGCTGATGCCCGGGCTCGGCTTCATCGACACCGTGCACGGGCCGCAGGACCTGGCCAATCCGCAGTACGGGGCGATGACCGCCATCTCCAACCAGTACGCGGCGATGCCCTCGCTGCACTTCGGCTGGTCGCTGTGGTGCGGGATGGTGATCATCATGCTCGCGCCGAAGGGCTGGCAGAAGCTGCTGGGGGCACTGCACCCGCTGATCACGGTGTGCGCGATCGTCGCCACCGCCAACCACTGGGTGCTCGACGCGGTCGGCGGCGCGGCCGTCGTGAGCGCCGGGTTCGGGCTGGTCTACGTACTGTCGGGGCCGCGCGGCGCCGCCCTGCCGGCCGGGCTGAGCGTGCCGCGGCCGCGCGAGCCGGAGCGGGCGGTCGCGGCGTCCCGTACGCGGGCGTAGGCGGCGGGGAGAGACGCGGGGAACGCACGCCGAAGGGGTGCCGGGGAGGGTCTCGTACCCGTCCCGGCACCCCTTCGGTGGATCGCCGCGTCCTGTCAGGATCCGCCGGGTGCGGCCGGCCCGCCACTCGGGACGATCAGGCGGCCGGGTCAGGGGCCTGCGCCAGGCCCGCCACGACGAGGGCCACCGCCTCCTGCGCGGTGTCGGCCTCGCCGATCACTCGCTTGTGGGTCGGGCTCAGGACCTGGAACCGGCCGCCCGGCAGCGGCTCGACCGCCGGCGCCACCACCTCGAAGGGGTGGCTGGTGCGGGCGCTGAACCACAGGGTGAACCGAGTGGTGAACGGGTAGAGCCGGCGCAGTGACGGTTCTGCGGCAGCGGCGTCGATGAGCGCGAGCACGCCCCGGCTCAGGACCGGGGAGCCGCCCCGTTCGTGCATCAGCCGCCATGTCGTCGGCAGGCGCTGCCAGCGTGCTTCCACACAGTCGGCCGCCCCGCTTGCCTGAAGATTCATCCGCGCAGTCTGACGGCAGGCCGCTCCCGGGACAATGCCCCGGACACGAACGGGCCCCGACGCGGACACGACGCGGACCGACGCGGACACGACGCGGACCGACGCGGACGCGGTCGTGCGTACCGCGGACGGCAGGGGCCGGGGCGTGGGAGGAGCGGCCCCTGCCGTCTCGGCCCGCGGGCCGGCCGTCAACCGTGGCTGACCCGAAGCTCCTTGATGCCGTTGAGCCAGGCCGCCCGCAGCCGCCGCGGCTCAGGCCCGGCCAGCCTCAGGTCGGGCAGCGAGTCGGCGAGCGCGTTGAAGATCAGGTCGATCTCCATGATGGCCAGGGACTTGCCGAGGCAGAAGTGGGGTCCGCCGCCGCCGAAGCCCAGGTGCGGGTTCGGGTCGCGGGTGATGTCGAAGCGGTCGGGGTCGGTGAACACCTCGGGGTCGTGATTGGCGGAGGAGTAGAACAGCCCCACCCGGTCGCCCGCCTTGATCTTTTGTCCGCCGATCTCGGTGTCCCGGGTGGCGGTGCGCTGGAAGGACACCACCGGCGTGGCCCAGCGCACGATCTCCTCGGCCGTCGTGGCCGGCCGCGTCGCCTTGTACAGCTCCCACTGTTCGGGGTGGGTCAGGAAGGCGTGCATGCCGTGGCTGATGGCGTTGCGCGTGGTCTCGTTGCCCGCGACCGCGAGCAGCAGCACGAAGAAGCCGAACTCGTCGGAGCCCAGGTTGCCCTGGCCCTCGGCGGCCACGAGCTGCGTGACGATGTCCTTGGCCGGGCACTCCTTGCGGGCGGCGGACAGGTTCATGGCGTAGCCGATGAGCTCGACCGCCGCGTTGGAGCCGACTTCCTCGGTGATCGCGTACTCGGGGTCGTCGTACGCGATCATCTTGTTCGACCAGTCGAAGATGCGCAGCCGGTCCTCCTGAGGCACGCCGATCAGCTCGGCGATGGCCTGGAGCGGGAGCTCGCACGCGACCTGCGTGACGAAGTCGAAGCTGCCGTCGGCCGATGCGGCCAGCGCCTCCGCGACGATCTTCCGGGCCCGGTCGCGCAGGGCGTCCTCCAGGCCGCGGATGGCCCGCGGGGTGAAGCCGCGCTGCACGATCTGCCGTACGCGGGTGTGTTCGGGCGGGTCCATGTTCAGCATGATCAGGCGCTGGGCATCTATCTGCTCGCGCTGGATGTGCTCGTTGAAGCGGATGATCGCCGTGTTGGTGGTCGAGGAGAACAACTCGGGGTGCGTGGAGACGTACTTGACGTCCGCGTGCCGGGTCACGACCCAATAGCCGTCGTCGTCGAACCCGGTGACGCCCCGCCGCTGGGGGCACCACCACACGGGTGCGGTCTGCCGCAGCCGGGCGAACTCGGGGAAGGGGACGCGGTCCTGGAGCAGGTCGGGATCGGTGGCGTCGAAGCCTTCGGGCAGCGCGGGACACGACATCGGGCGACTCCAAGGTCTGACGGCCCATCAGAAGTTGGCTTGAAGGTAGTAACGAGTTCTAGAAGTGACAAGGGTCCTCGCGCCAACTGTTGCGTGTGGAATCCGTGTAAGGCGCGTGCAAGACCCTTGCGTGCGGGGGTTACAGGTCATAAGACTGCGGGGAGAACTAGAACGCGTACTAGTTCGGGCGGGGCGCCGGGACGGCCCGCCGCGCCGGCACAGTGCAGGAGAGGACGAGCTCATGGCCGCGGAACCCGTCATCGTCGAAGCCGTACGCACCCCCATCGGCAAGCGCGGGGGCGCGCTCGCCAACCTCCATCCCGCCTACCTGCTCGGTGAGACGTACCGCGAACTCCTCGCCCGTACCGGAATCCAGCCCGACTGCGTCGAACAGATCGTCGGCGGCACCGTCACCCACGCCGGAGAGCAGTCCATGAACCCGGCGCGCAACGCCTGGCTCGCCATGGGCCTGCCGTACGAGACCGCCGCGACGACCGTGGACTGCCAGTGCGGCAGCTCCCAGCAGGCCAACCACATGGTGGCCAACATGATCTCGGGCGGAGTCATGGACATCGGCATCGCCTGCGGGGTCGAGGCCATGAGCCGGGTGCCGCTGGGATCGGGCTCCAAGCACGGGCCGGGCAAGCCCTTCCCGGACGAGTGGAACGTCGACCTCCCCAACCAGTTCGAGGCGGCCGAGCGGATCGCCCGCCACCGGGGCCTGACCCGAGAGGACGTCGACCGGCTCGGGCTGCTCTCCCAGGAGCGGGCGGCCGCCGCGTGGGCCGAGGAGCGGTTCAAGCGGGAGACCTTCGCCGTCCAGGTCCCGACGACGGAGGAGGAGCAGGCCGGCGGTCAGGGCATGTGGCGTCTGGTCGACCGCGACGAGGGCCTGCGGGACACGAGCATGGAGGCGCTGGCCCGGCTCAAGCCGGTCATGCCGACCGCCGTGCACACGGCCGGGAACTCCTCGCAGATATCGGACGGGGCCGCCGCCGTGATGTGGGCCTCGCGCAAGATGGCCCGCGCGCTCAAGCTGAGGCCGCGCGCCCGGATCGTCGCCCAGACGCTCGTCGGCGCCGACCCGCACTACCACCTGGACGGGCCGATCGACGCGACGCGGGCCGTGCTGGGCAAGGCCGGGATGTCCCTGAAGGACATCGACCTGGTCGAGATCAACGAGGCGTTCGCCTCGGTCGTGCTGAGCTGGGCCCAGGTCTTCGAGCAGGACCTGGACAAGGTCAACGTCAACGGCGGCGGCATCGCGCTCGGCCACCCCGTGGGCGCGACCGGAGCCCGGCTGATCACGACCGCGCTGCACGAGCTGGAGCGCCGCGACAAGGAGTTCGCGCTGATCACCATGTGCGCGGGTGGCGCCCTGGCGACCGGGACGATCATCCAGCGGCTCTAGGGGGGTGTGGCGCGGGCGGCCGTTCGGCGGCCGAGCGCGTCGGGCCGCCTGCCGTACAGACCCTGTGGGATGGGAACAGAAGGCCCCGGTGGCCGGACCTGGGGAGGTCCGGGCACCGGGGCCTTCGCACTGCGTGCTGCGTGCTGCGTGCTGCTCGCGCCGTCAGGCGGTCACTGGTGGCTTAGTACCAGTGGTGGGTCTGCCAGAAGTTCCAGGCGCCGACGGGGCTGCCGTAGCGGGAGTTCATGTAGTCCAGGCCC
>NZ_JBFAZJ010000065.1:0-16542 GCF_040681715.1 Streptomyces sp. NPDC051582 | reverse complement strand
GCCCGTGAACGTCTCAACCCACAACGGCTCAACCCGCAACACCCCACCCATACACGGAAAATGCCCGGAACTCAGCCTTCTGCAACACCCTTTAGCGAGCGCTGCCGATGTTGCGGTCGGCGGCGGAGCCCTCCAGCATCAGGGTGGTCTCCTCGATGCGCTCGAAACGGCCGTCGGGGGCGAGGTCGGCGAACACGTAGACCTCCATCCGCACGGTCGAACCGTCCTTCTTGGTGATGTACGCGGTGTGCCGGTCGGCGTACTTGCCGCCGTCGTACAGCTCCTCGTGCACCACGACGTGACCGTCGGCCACCACGCCGCGCACGTGGGTGATGTGCTCGATGAACCCGGCGCGGTCGGCCCACTCCCCGTCCGTGCGCTGGCGGTACTCCGGGGTGAAGTGGCGGTCCGCGGCTTCCTCGACGGTGATGTCGCGGTTGAAGATCAGGTCGTTGAGAGCGGCTTCGATACTGGTGCGGTTCATGGGACTTCCTTACGGAGCGATGGAATGAAGGAGCCGAAGTGCGTGCGCTTCGCACGCTTCTCCTTCACTGTAACACCAACAGCGTGCGCAGCGCACGCTATTCTTTTCCCGTGGAGAACGAAGCAGGTCAAGAGATCGCGGACGCGCTGGGCATGCTGCTCCGGCGCAGTACGCGCACGCAGCTGCACCGGCGGCTCACCGAGGGCATGGGCGAGGGGGTGGACGAGCTGACGTACCCGGTCCTCAGCACCCTGGCCCGGACCGGCCCGCGCAGCGCCGCCGACCTGGCTCCCGACGTCGGGGTCGACCGCTCCGGCGTCACCCGCCGGGCCTCCCGGCTGGAGGCCGCCGGCCTCCTGCGCCGCGAACCGGACCCCGCCGACGGACGCGCGTACCTGCTCGTCCTCACCGAGCGGGGCCGCGCCGCGGTGGCGGAGCTGCGCGCCCGGCTGGCCGCGCACATCACGGCGAGCCTCGCCTCGTGGCCGCCGGGCGAGGCCGAGCGCTTCGCCCGCGACCTGCGCCGCTTCCTCGCGGAGGGACCCTTCGCCTAGGGGGTGTCCCGCGGCGCGCATCGCGGGCATATCGCGGGCATATCGCGGGCATATCGCGGGCATATCGAAAACCGCATACGCCGCCGCAACGGATCTTCGTCTCCCATGGGGGCATGAACCACGACGCACCCCTGTCCGCGCCGACCCGCCGCGCGCGCCGGGCCGTGCTCCCCGGCCTCGCGGTCCTCGGTGTGGCCGGCGCCCTGTTCGTCCTGCGCGGGCCCCTCCTGATGTCCGCCCCCAGGTGCGTGGCCGGGCGGTGGCACGGCTGCTACGACACGTTCAACGGGGTCGTGCTCGTGACGCTGGTCGCCCTGCCCCTGGCCGTGCTGGTGGCGTGGGCCCTGGCCCGCGTCCGGCTCGCCCGGGGCGGCGCCGACGGCTCGTCGGCGTGGCGGCTTTCGCTGGCCGAGGTGGGCATGGGCCACGGAACGGTGCCGTTCCTGTGGCTGACGATGATGCCGGGCGCCGCGCCCGGTACCGCCCCCGCCCGGGTGAGCCTGGTACCGCTGCGGGACCTGGTCACGATGGGGCCGCTCGGGATCGTCGGCAACCTGCTGGTCTTCGCCGCGCTGGGGTTCTTCGCCCCGATGCGGTTCGCGGCCATGGCCTCCCTGCCCCGGATCCTGGCGCTCGGGGCGGGCTGCTCGGTCCTCGTCGAGACCGCGCAGTACGTCCTGTGGCTGGACCGCGTGTCCTCCGTGGACGACGTACTGGTCAACGCGGCGGGCGCCGTACTGGCCGCCCTGGCTTCGCGCCGCTGGTGGCGCGCGCCTTCGCGCGCGTCCGCGCGTACGTCGGCGACGTGTCGCGCTGCTTAGGCTTCGGGCATGCGCGTACTGATCGTGGAGGACGAGCCCTACCTGGCCGAGGCCGTCCGTGACGGTCTGCGGCTGGAGGCGATCGCGGCCGACATCGCCGGCGACGGCGACTCCGCCCTGGAACTGCTCAGCGTCCACTCCTACGACCTCGCGGTCCTCGACCGCGACATCCCCGGCCCCTCCGGCGACGAGGTCGCCCGGCGCATCGTCGCATCCGGCAGCGGCATCCCGATCCTCATGCTCACGGCCGCCGACCGGATCGACGACAAGGCCTCCGGGTTCGGGCTCGGCGCCGACGACTACCTCACCAAACCGTTCGAGCTGCGCGAGCTCGTCCTGCGGCTGAGGGCGCTCGACCGCAGGCGCGCGTACGCCCGGCCGCCGGTCCGCGAGATCGCGGGGCTGCGGCTCGACCCCTTCCGCAGGGAGGTCTTCCGCGACGGCCGCTACGTCGCGCTCACCCGCAAACAGTTCGCCGTGCTGGAGGTCCTCGTCGCCGCCGAGGGCGGGGTCGTCAGCGCCGAAGAACTGCTGGAGCGGGCCTGGGACGAGAACGCCGACCCCCTCACCAACGCCGTGCGCATCACCGTCTCCGCCCTGCGCAAACGGCTCGACGAACCGTGGATCATCGCCACCGTGCCGGGTGTCGGCTACCGCATCGAGACGGGTACGGGCACAGGCGGTACGGACACTGCCGGTACGGGCGCGACCGGCCGGGACTGCTTCGGCCCCGGCTCCGGCGCCCGCCCCGGCCGTACGCGTGGATAGGCGCCCCGGGCCCAGCGCCCGGCTGAAACTCGCCCTCAGCTACGCCGGGTTCCTCGCCGTCGCCGGAGCCCTCCTGCTGGCCGTGGTGTGGGCGTTCCTGCTGCGCTACGTACCCGACAACTCCCAGGGCCTGCTCGGGATCTCGCCCAACCGCTACCTCCTCGTGCACACCTTCGCTCCCGCGGCGGCGGTGGCGATGGCCTTCCTGCTCGTGTTCGGCCTGGCCGGGGGATGGATCCTGGCCGGCCGCATGCTCGCGCCGCTCACGCAGATCCGGGACGCGGCGCGGACGGCCGGGACCGGATCGCTGTCCCACCGGATCCGGATGAAGGGCCGCCAGGACGAATTCCGCGAGCTCTCCGACGCGTTCGACTCGATGCTCGGGCAACTCGAATCCCATGTCGCCGAGCAGCAGCGCTTCGCCGCCAACGCCTCCCACGAGCTGCGCACCCCGCTGGCGATCTCGCGCACGCTGCTCGACGTCGCCCGCAAGGACCCCGCGCGGGACCGGGACGAGCTCATCGAGCGGCTGTACGCGGTCAACACGCGGGCGATCGACCTCACCGAGGCCCTGCTGCTGCTCAGCCGCGGCGACCGCGGCAACTTCACCCGTGAGAGCGTCGACCTCTCCCTCCTCGCCGAAGAGGCCGCCGAAACGCTGCTCCCCCTCGCCGAGCAGCGCCGGACCACGCTCGACGTCACCGGCGGGGCGGCCCCGGCCGCCGGCTCCGCGGAGCTCCTGCTGCGGATGGTGACGAACCTCGTCCAGAACGCGATCGTCCACAACCTCCCCGCCGGGGGCACCGTGACGGTCCACACCGAGGAGTACGGGGGCACGAGCGTGCTGCGGGTCGAGAACACGGGCCGCCCGCTGCCTGCGCGCCTGGTGCCGACCCTGACCGAGCCGTTCCGGCGCGGAACCGAACGGGTGCGCACCGACGAGCACGCGGGGGTCGGCCTGGGCCTGGCCATCGTGCAGAGCGTCGTCCGCGCCCACGACGGAACCCTCGAACTCCTCCCCCGCTCCGGCGGAGGTCTCCTCGTCACGGTCCGGCTGCCGGCCTCGCCGTAGGCATCCCCCGGCACCACCGCGGCCTGCGCGGGGCGGGGCGGGGCGGGGCGGGGCGGGGCGGGGCGGGGCGGGGCGGCCAAAGGTACGAGACGCGGGGCGGCCCGGATCGGCCGTCCGGGCGGTGTGACCATGACGGCGGCCTGCCTAGCGTGGAAGGACCGCAAACCGCAGGGGGGACCTGCTGGGATCGGAGGCACTCGTGCCTGCTCATCGCGTCGACATCGTGCTCCCCACCACCCCCGAGGCCGCCCGTTCGGCACGGCGGGCCCTGTCCGAAGCCGTCCCCGGCGGCGCACTCGCGGACGACGCCCGCCTCCTCGTGACCGAAGCCGTCACCAACGCGGTCCGGCACACGGTCAGCACCCACATCCGCATGGTGGTCGACGTGGAACCGGGGACCGACCGACTGCTGTGCGCCCTGCGCGACGACACCCCCCACCTGGGCCCCGCGAACCCGGCCCCCGCGGGCTGCGCGCAGCGCGAGTCCGGGCGGGGGCTCGGGCTGATCGCCGCCCTCAGCCAGTCCTGGGGCGTGGCCACGGACGGGGCCGGCAAGTGGGTCTGGTTCTGGCTCGGCGCCTCCGCGAACCGCGCCTGAGCGCTCAGCCCGGTACCGACACGGGAGCGGACCCGGCCGCGGCCGCCGACCCTGCCGCAGACCCGGACCCGGACGCAGACCCGGAAGCAGACCCGTCCGCAGACCCGGCCGCAGACCCGGCCGTGCGGATGGCGCGCAGGGTGCGCTCCACCGTCTCCCGCTGCTCGCCCACCGGGGCCGCGTAGGCGATGGCGGCGCGCGCGGCCTCCTCGCCGAGCGTCCGGGCGATCGTCCACGCGGCGAGGTACTGCGAGGCCAGGCAGCCGCCCGCCGTGGCGATGTTGCCCTCGCAGTGGAACGGCGCGTCCAGCACGGTGACGCCGCAGGCCTCGACGTACGGGCGGCTCGTCAGGTCCGCGCAGGCCGGCATCCCGCCGAGCAGCCCGAGCCGGGCGAGGACGAGCGCGCCGGAGCACTGCGAGCCGATCAGCTGCCGCGCGGGGTCCAGGGGCAGCCGGGCGAGCAGCCGGTCGTCGGCGACCACGTCGCGCGTCTTGACCCCGCTGCCGATCAGTACGACGTCGGCGTCCGGGATGAAGTCCATCGGGCGCTGACCGGTGACCTCGACGCCGTTCATCGACGTGACCACGGGCGTCGGCGTGGTGATGAAGGCTTCCAGGCCGTCCTTGCGGCACCGGTTGATCAGGGCCGACGCGATGAAGCTGTCGAGCTCGTTGAACCCGTCGAAAGTGACCACCGCTACCTGCACCGCGACCTCCTGAGCATGGCGTTCGAAGGGCCAGCCTCTCAGGTGCACGGGCACGGGTCACAGGCCAATCGGCCTCCAGTGGCCTGCCCAACTCCCCCGGGAAGTCCGCCTTTTCTAATCCATCTTTCTTGATGCATCAAAAAAGATGGATTACCTTCGTGCCGTGGCCACCGGAACCCGCCGGGGCGCGGACGCAGGAGTGGGGCCGACATGCGCAAGTGGAACGGCAATCCCTGGGCGGTCCTGGTGACCGTGTCACTGGGGTTCTTCATGACGCTGCTGGATCTGACCATCGTGAACATCGCCCTCCCCGAGATGATCGACGCGCTCGGGGCCTCCCTGGACCAGACCCTGTGGGTGGTCAGCGGCTACGCACTGGTGCTGGCCGTACTGCTGATCAGCGCGGGCCGGCTCGGCGATCTGTGGGGGCCGCGCAGGCTCTTCGCCGGCGGCGTGGCGGTGTTCACGCTGGCCAGCGTTGCGTGCGGGCTCGCGCCGAGCGCCGGCCTGCTGATCGCGGCGCGCGGGTTGCAGGGGCTGGGCGCGGCGCTGCTGGCACCGCAGACGATGGCGCTGATCGTCTCGGTCTTCCCCGCGCAGCGGCGCGGCACGGCCATGGGCGTCTGGGGGACGGTCGCCGGACTCGCCACGCTGTCGGGGCCGACGCTGGGCGGCATCCTGGTGTCGACCGTCGGCTGGCGGTGGATCTTCCTGGTCAACGTGCCGATCGGCGTGGCCGCGCTGGCGCTCACGTACCTGGTGGTCCCGGACGTGCGCAACGGGCGCGGCCACCGCTTCGACCTCGCGGGCGTACTGATCGCGACCGCCGCGCTGTTCTGCCTGGCGTTCGGGCTCCAGGAGGGCGAGCGGTACGGGTGGGGCGCCGGGATCTGGGGGCTGCTGGCCGCCGGGGTCGCGCTGGTCGCGGGGTTCCTCGTACACCAGCGCGGGAAGCAGGACCGTGATCCGCTGGTGCCGTTCGCACTGTTCCGCGACCGGAACTTCACCGTGATGACCGCGCTCGTGGCACTGGTGTCGATGGCGATGATCGGGCTGGTGCTCCCGTTCAACCTCTACCTGCAGTCCGTGCTGCACATGAGCGCGCTGGGGGCCGGCCTGGTGCTCGCGCCGTCCTCGCTCGTGTCGATGGTGGTGGGCCCGTTCGCGGGGCGGCTGTCGGACCGGATCGGCGGCAAGTACCTGCTGATGGCCGGGCTTTCGCTGTACGCGGCGGGGATGGTCGCGATCGTGCTGGTCGCGGGGCCCGCGACGCCCTGGTACCTGTTCGTGCCGGCGACGGTGGTGACGGGCCTGGGGGTGGGGTGCGTGATCGCGCCGATGTCGGCGGAGGCGATGCGGAACGTGGAGCCGCGGCTGGCCGGGGCGGCGTCCGGGGTGAACAACACGATCCGCCAGATCGGCTCGGTCATCGGGGCGGCCTCGGTCGGGGCGCTGCTGCAAGGGCGGCTGGCCGCCGAGCTCGCCGGGGGCGCGGCGTACGCGGACGCCTTGGTGGCCACCCTGCACGTGACGGCGGCCCTGCCGATCGCGGCCCTGGCCGTCGCGGTACTGCTGTGCCTGCTGGTACGCGACCACAAGAAGCAGCCGAAGCCGGAGCCCGTACGCACGACCGTCGGAGCGGCAGCCGGCTAGGCCGTTTCTGTTGGTGCGTCAATTCCCTTTCCTGGCAAGGTCTTTTGGGTTTCTTGATCGCTCCGTGCCCCTGACGTGAACGGTTCCTGACAAGAGTTGCGGCCGTACGCCGCGCACATCGCGGCGGTCCGCGCAACCAGCTCGCGACAGACTCCACTTCACTGCAGGGGATGAGATGAGAAGCACCCGCACGGGGCGCCGCACCCTAGGTGTCATGGCAGCGACACTCCCATTGCTCACCGGCGCGTTCGCCCTCGCGATACCGCCCGCGCAGGCCGCCGGGCCCGTCCCCGGAGGGCGGTCCGCCCTGGAAGGCACCCAGCCCTCCTGGGCCACCGCCTCGGCCGACCAGGGCACGGTCGCCCCGTCCGCGAAGGTGAACGCCCGGGTGTACCTGGCCGGGCGGGACGTGAAGGGCCTCACCGCCTACGCCGAGGCCGTCTCCAACCCGCGGTCCTCCGCTTACGGGAAGTACCTGAGCCCCGCCGAGGCACGCGACCGGTTCGGCCCGACCGCCGACCAGATCGGGGCCGTCACCCGCTGGCTCCGGCAGGCGGGCCTCACCGTCACCGGTTCCGACCAGCACTACGTGTCCGTCTCCGGGGACGCGGCGGCCGCGGAGAAGGCGTTCGCCACCCAGCTGCACGGCTACCGCAAGGGCGACAAGGTCTACCGGGCGCCCTCCAGGACGGCGTCCGCCCCGGCGGACCTGGCCGGCGCCGTGCTCACCGTGACCGGTCTGGACGACGCGCCGCACCGGTCCGCGCACCAGGACACGCTGCCGGGCCCGGGCGCCGGGTTCCGCAACGCCGGGCCCTTCTCCACCTACTTCGGGTCGAACGTGGCGAAGACCCTGCCCGACGCCAACGGCACGAAGGTCCCCTACGCGGTCAAGGGATACACGGGGCAGCAGTTGCGCGCGGCCTACGGCGCGAACGGGTACACCGGTCAGGGGGTGACCGTAGCCATCACGGACGCGTACGCCTCGCCGACCATCGCCCAGGACGCGCGGCAGTACGCGCAGCGCAACGGCGACAAGGCGTACAGGGCCAACCAGCTCCGCCAGGTCGTGCCCGCCGACTACACGGCGACCGAGGAGTGCGACGCGTCCGGCTGGTACGGGGAGGAGACCCTCGACGTCGAGGCCGTGCACGCCGTCGCACCGGACGCGGGCATCGTGTACGTCGCGGGTGCCTCGTGCAACGACCCGGACCTCCTCGACGCCCTGAACAAGGTCGTCGACAGCAGGCTGGCCGACATCGTCTCGAACTCCTGGGGCGACATCGAGGCCAACGAGACCCCGGACATCGCGGCGGCCTACGACCAGACGTTCAAGCTGGGTGCCATCGAGGGCATCGGCTTCTACTTCTCCTCGGGAGACGACGGGGACGAGGTCGCCAACACCGGGAAGAAGCAGGTCGACACCCCGGCCAACTCGGCGTGGGTGACCGCCGTGGGCGGTACCTCACTGGCCGTGGGCAAGGGCAACACCTACCAGTTCGAGACGGGCTGGGGCACGCTCAAGGCGCCGCTGAGCGCCGACGGCACCAGCTGGACGGGCTTCCCGGGCGCCTACACGGGCGGCGCGGGCGGCGGCACGAGTGCGACGGTCGCCCAGCCCGCCTACCAGCGGGGCGTCGTACCCGACTCCCTCGCCAAGGCGAACGGCACGGCGCGCATGCGCACCGTCCCGGACATCGCGGCCATCGCGGACCCCAACACCGGGTTCCTCGTCGGACAGACGCAGAGCTGGCCCGACGGCTCGGTCTCGTACGACGAGTACCGCATCGGCGGCACCTCGCTCGCGGCCCCGGTCATCGCCGGGGTGCAGGCGCTGGCGCAGCAGGCCCGCCACCTGCCGATCGGCTTCGCGAACCCCGCGATCTACTTCCGCTTCGGGACCCCGCTCTACCACGACGTCACCGACCACCCGCTGGGCAAGGACCGTGACCTCGCCGTCGCCCGCGTCGACTTCGCGAACACCGTCGATGCCGCGGACGGACTGCTGACCTCGGTCCGCAGCCTCGGCAAGGACAGCTCGCTGGCCGCCGTCCGCGGCTACGACGTGGTGACGGGCGTCGGGTCGCCGGGCCCGGGCTACGTCTCCTCGTACCGCAGGTAGCCTCTGCCGCACTCCGCCGCCCGGGCCCCGGCGGCTCGGGCGGCTCGGGCGGCTCGGGCGGCCGGCGTCAGGCGTCAGGCGTCCGGTGTCAGGCGGGCCAGCATCTCGGGCGAGAGGCGCTCCGCGAGCGCCTCCAACAGGGCGACGACCTCCGCCAGTTCGGCGGGATCGGTCGTGCCGAGGGCGCTGGACAGGGCGCCGTCGATGGTGGCCGCGGCCACCTCCGCCCGGCGGTCGGAGACCTCGGGGTTCCGGCGGACGAGGGTGCGCCGCCGGTCGCGGGGGTCGGTGGCGGCGACCACGGAGCCGGTCTCGCGCAGGCGCGCCACGCAGGCGGAGACCGCGCTCTGCGGCAGGCCCGAGCGGACGGCGATCTCGCCGACGGTGGTGTCGGGGTGGGCGTACACGTCGAGCATCACGATCAGGACCGAGCGCGTGCTCGTCGTGCGCTCGCCGACCCCGCCGTCCGGGATGGCCTCTTCGCCGATCTTCATCAGCGTCCGGCCCAGCAGGAAGAGCTGCACTCCGTTCATGCGCGCGACCTTACATCAGAACAGATGCATCCGATCTGATGGGATCCGGCCGCCCGGCCGGACGAAACCCTTGGCAGGACCACCTGTCCGGCGGGTACGTTCCCCACCACGTCCGGTACGAACACGAAGATGCACGCCGACGAGGTCGACATCGACGAGGCCCTCGTCGAGCGGCTGGTCGCGGCGCAGTTCCCGCAGTGGGCCGCGCTGCCCGTACGGAAGGTGCGCTCGGCCGGCACGGACCACGCCATGTACCGGCTGGGCGCGGGCATGAGCGTACGGCTCCCGCGCATACCCGGCGCCGAAGGCCAGGTCGCCAGGGAACAGCGATGGCTGCCCCACCTCGCACCGCACCTGCCGCTGGACGTACCCGTCCCGCTGGGGCGGGGAGTTCCGGGCGAGGGGTATCCGTTCGCCTGGTCGGTGTACCGCTGGCTCGACGGTGAGAACCTCTTCGACGAGCCCCTCGCCGAACCGCACGACGCCGCAGCCGGGCTGGGAGCCTTCGTCGCGGCGCTGCGGCGCGTCGACACCGCCGGCGCACCGCGCTCGTTCCGGGGCGGGCCGGTGGGCACGGCCGACGCCGGAGTCCGGGCCGCGATCAGGGACCTGGGCGCCGACGGCACGCTGGACGCGGAGGCGGCGACCGCCGCGTGGGAGGCCGCCGTTCGCGTTCCGCAGTGGGAGGGCGCGCCCGTCTGGCTGCACGGCGACCTCCTGCCGGGGAATCTCCTCGGCCACCGCGGCCGGCTCAGCGCGGTCATCGACTTCGGCTGCGTCGGCGTCGGCGACCCCGCGTGCGATGTGATGGCGGCCTGGACCCTGCTGCCCGCCGACACCCGCGAGGTGTTCCGCGAGGCGGCGGGCGTGGACGACGCGACGTGGGCCCGCGGGCGCGGCTGGGCCCTGCGCTTCGGACTCACGGCGGAGCACCACTACCGCGTGACCAACCCCGTCCTGGCCCGCGTCGCCCACCGGGCGACGGCCGAGGCGATCGCCGATCGCCACACCCGCTGAGCCGTTACGCCCCGGCGTCGAAACGGCGGCACGAGGCCTCGATCTCGCCGACGTACCGGTGGGTCCAGTCGCACAGCCCCTCGATCGTCGCGCGCAGCGCCCTGCCCGGCTCGGTGAGCGCGTACTCCACCCGCGGCGGCACGGTGGGGTACACGGTGCGCTCCAGCAGCCCGTAGCGCTCCAGCATGCGCAGGTTCTGGGTGAGCATCTTGTGGCTGATGCCCTCGACCTCGTCCCGCAGCCCGCTGAAGCGCACGGTGTCGTCGCCGAGGGCATCGATGATCAGGAGCGCCCATTTGTTGGCGACGCCGGAGAAGATCTCCCGCCCCAGGGAGTCCGCGCGCCGGACGTCCGCTTCATCGCGCGGTACGCCGCCGAGCTGCTTGGTCACCATCAGGTTCCCCAGTCACCGAAAAGTGCGTTCTTCCATGTCACCGGCCACTCTCCTACGGTTCCTGAGTAACCACAAGTGACCGTCAACAGTGACCGTGAACAAGCGTGAACAAGGAGGCCGCACCATGGCCATCACCCTGGTGAACCCCGCCGGACTGCCCGAGGTCCCCGTCTACCGCCAGGTGGCGATCGCGTCCGGCTCGAAGCTCGTCTTCGTCGCCGGACAGGTCTCCTGGGACACGGACGGGGTCACGGTCGGCGAGGGCGACCTCGCGGCCCAGGTCGAGCAGTGCTACCTCAACGCCGCCACCGCCCTGGAGGCGGCCGGCGGCTCGTTCGAGGACGTGGCGAAGCTGACCGTGTACGTCGTCGACTGGACCCCCGACAAGATGCCGCTCCTGCTGGAGGGCATCTCCCGGGCGGCCGCGAGGCTGGGCGTGACCCCCGTCCCCCCGGGCACCCTGCTGGGCGTGGCCGCCCTGGACGTACCCGCGCACCTGGTCGAGATCGAAGTCACCGCGGTGCTCGACTGACCTTCCCTCCGATGGCGCGAGGCCCGGCGCAAGGCGGCCCGGCGCGGCGCGGCCCGGCGCGGCGCGGCCCGGCCCGGCGCGGCCCGGCCCGGCCCGGACACGGCGGCCAGGCCCCGTCGCCGTTCAGGCAGCGCGGCTTCGATCGGCCGCGCCCGCCACCACCGGGCGGACCCGGGTCAGCAGCAGGTGCAGGAAACGGTCCGGGTGGCGGAACGCGGCGAAGTGGCTCGCGTCCTCGATCAGGGCGAACTCCTTGACCGGGGCCTCCACCTCATCGAAGAACGAGCGGGCGCGCTCGGGCGGGGTGATGACGTCCCGGTCGCCCTGGAAGACGTAGAACGGCAGCTCGAAACAGGTGCCGTCCGCGCGGTCGTCGAACGCGGCGAAGGCAGGGGTCAGCCGCGCCGAGAACTTCATGCCCGCGAAGTACCGGCCGATCTCGCGCAGCGAGTGCAGCGGGGAGAACCAGAGCGAGCCCAGCACGACCCGCTTGAGGGTGTCCAGGGTCAACGGGTCGGACGTCACGGTCAGTTTGTCGTACGCGGCCCGCTGATCGGCGGTCAGCGGGTGCGGGACGCGGCCCAGTACCTCCGCGGCGGCGGCGTCCTTGTGCTTGCCGGCCGCGCGCAGCCGGGACACCAGCGCCTCGTGGACGGAGGTGTCGCGGCCGGCGTCCAGGATGTTCTGGTCGGTGCCGACGTACGCGGAGTAGAGCTCCGGGTGGTTACGGGCCAGGCGCAGGCCGAACACGCTGCCGAGCGAGCTCGCCACGAGGACGGCCCGGTCGGCGCCGAGCCGCTCGCCGGCGTACCGGGTGACGTCGAGGGCGTCCTCGTACAGCCGGTCGAAGCTCATGTCGCCCTGCCCCTGCGGGCCGGAGCGGCCGAAGGTCTTGCCCGCGCCGCGCATGTCCCAGCGCACGACCGTGAAGTGCTCCTCCCAGGACCGCGTGCGCGCGGCGAAGATCGAGTGGGAGGCGCCGGGACCGCCGTGGATCTCGATCATCACGGGGTTGGCCCTGTTTTCGCCCCGGATGGAGACCCACTGCTCGATGCCGCCGATCCGGACGAACCGCTGCTCGTCGATGCCGTTCGGACTGTGGACGCGCAGGTGCCGCGCGTGGCCGGCGCGGCGCACGGCGCGGTGGCCCAGCAGGCCGGTGACCGGTGCGGCGAGCAGGGGCAGCCCAAGCGCGGCCCGAAGCCCTCGTTGAGCGTCGGGCGCATCGTGGACACCGCGCTCGCCATCGCCGACGAGGAGGGGCTGGACGCGCTGTCGATGCAGAGCGTCGCCGCGCGCCTGGGCGTGACCACCATGGCGCTGTACCGCTACGTCCCCGGCAAGGCGAAGCTGCTCGACCTGATGGTCGACGCCGCCTTCGGGCCGGCGCCCGACGTCGCCGCCGTGGCGGGCGGCTGGCGGCCGCGGCTGGAGGTGTGGGCGCGGGCGTGCTGGCAGGAGTACCGGCGCCGGCCGTGGATGGTGGCCGCCACGGGGATGCGCCGTCAGCTGATGGGGCCGCGTCAACTGGCCTGGATCGACTCGGCATTGGCCGCGCTGGCGGGGACGGGTCTCCCGTACGCGCAGCAGCACGCGGCCTTCCTGCTGCTCGTCGGGCACGTACGCGGCCTGGCGCAGCAGCTGGTCGACGACGACGAGGAGGGGCGCGCGGAGTGGAACCGGCTCACGGCGGACGTGTGGGCGCGGCACGGCGGCCGGTTCCCCGCATTGACCGCGGCCATCGCGGGCGGGGCCTTCGCCCCCCGCCCCGGCGATCCGCTCGACTTCGGACTGGAGCGGATCCTGGACGGCGTGGCCGCGCTGATCGAGCAGAGCTGATCGGGGTTCGCGGCTCGCCCGGGGCCCAGGGGAGGGGTGGGCCCCGGGCGGGCCGGCGGCCGCCCGGGCGGGGGTGTCCCGGACATGCCGCCGGCCGCCCGGCCGGGGGGGTGGCCGGGCGGCGTACGGGATCGTCCTTCTTGTGGGGGGCGGGCGGTGGGTGAGGGCCTACGAGGCCCAGGCGCCCGGCGCGATGAAGGACGGTCGGGGGCGCAGGGACAGCTTGTGCACCTGGGCCTCCGTCTGTGGGGACTGCGCCTCGTCGAGGAGCCGGATACGGGCGGTGAGGAGCACGGCCAGGGCCGCGACCTCCTCCGCGGTCGGGTTGCCCTTGGTGATGCGGATCGAGGCCGCGAGGGCGAGGGCGGACAGGTCGCCGGCGGCGTCCGGGGTGGGGCCCGGGGTCGGCGCGGCCGTCGGCGCGGGCGCGGGCGCGGTCACAGGGGGACGTTCCCGTGCTTGCGGCTCGGCTGCTGCGTGTGCTTCGTACGCAGCATGTCGAGGGTGGAGATGAGCCGCGCACGCGTCTCGGCCGGGTCGATGACGTCGTCGACGAGGCCGCGTTCGGCCGCGTAGTACGGGTGCATCAGCTCGGTCTGGTACTCCTTGATCTTCTGCGCGCGCGTGGCGTCGGGATCGTCCGAGGCGTTGATCTCGCGCCGGAAGATGACGTTCGCCGCGCCCTCCGCGCCCATCACCGCGATCTCGTTCGACGGCCAGGCCAGCGCCACGTCCGCGCCGATGGAGCGGGAGTCCATGACGATGTACGCGCCGCCGTAAGCCTTGCGCAGGATCAGCGAGATCCGCGGGACGGTGGCGTTGCAGTACGCGTACAGCAGCTTCGCGCCGTGCCGGATGATCCCGTTGTGCTCCTGGTCGACGCCCGGCAGGAAGCCCGGCACGTCGATCAGCGTGACCAGCGGGATGCTGAACGAGTCGCAGAACTGGACGAAGCGGGCCGCCTTCTCGGAGGCCTGGATGTCCAGGACGCCCGCGAGGTGCGCCGGCTGGTTGGCGACGATGCCGACGACGTGGCCGCCGAGGCGGGTCAGCGCGCAGACGACGTTCTGCGCCCACTGGGCGTGGACCTCGAAGTAGTCCCCGTGGTCGGCGATCTCCTCGATGAGGTCGCGGATGTCGTAGCCCTGGGTGGGCTTGGCCGGGACCAGGTCCAGCAGGCTCTCGCAGCGCCGGTCGACCGGGTCCTCCAGGTCGCCGGCGGGGGAGAGTTCACGGTTGTTGGACGGGAGCAGGGACAGGAGGTGGCGTACGTCCTCCAGGCAGCTCTGCTCGTCGTCGTACGCGAACGCCGCCACACCCGAGGCGCCAGCGTGGCTGTCGGCCCCGCCGAGGTGCTCCATCGTGACGGCCTCGCCGGTCACGGCCTGGACCACGTCCGGGCCGGTGATGAACATCTGCGAGGTGCCGCGCACCATGAACACGAAGTCCGTGAGGGCGGGCGAGTACGCGGCGCCGCCGGCGCAGGGGCCCAGGATCACGGAGATCTGCGGGATGACGCCGGAGTTGCGGACGTTGCGCTGGAAGATGCCGCCGTAGCCGGCGAGCGCGGTGACGCCCTCCTGGATACGGGCGCCCGCGCCGTCGCACAGGCCCACGATCGGGGCGCCGGCCGCCTCGGCCAGGTCCATCAGCTTGTGGATCTTCTCGGCGTGCGCCTCGCCCAGCGCGCCGCCGAAGATGCGGAAGTCGTGGGCGTACGCGAAGACGGTGCGGCCGTGGACCTTGCCCCAGCCGGTGACGACGCCGTCCGTGTGCGGCTTCTTGTCCTCCAGGCCGAAGCCGGTGGCACGGTGCTTGCGGAGCTGCTCGACTTCGTTGAACGTTCCTTCGTCGAAGAGCAGTTCTATGCGCTCGCGGGCGGTCAGCTTGCCCTTCGAGTGCTGGGCGGCGGTGGCGCGCTCGCTCGGTCCGGCCTCGGCCAGCGCCCGTACGGCGTGCAGTTCCGCGGTCCGCTCGCGCAGGGAGGCGAAGCGGGTCTCCTCGCGGCGCGGGGAGATCGGAGCCGCGGGTCGGGAGTCCGCAGCGGGGCGGGAGTCCGGCGCGAGTACGGTCTCCAGTGGTCTTTCCTCGACGATGCTCATACGGGCCCTTTCGACACAGAGGCACCGGGTCCGGCCGGTGTCGCGTCGCCCAGCTTCACCGTGGGCGCTACAGCTTGGCTTGATTCCGGCCCGGGAGCGGGTCGAGCTCCGGGCCGCGGGGTGCGGTACGGGGTGGTCACACGGGGTCCAACAGGCCGGAGACCATCGCGACGAAGCCCTCGTCGAGCATGGTGGACACGGCGGTGTCGCGGGACGGGTCGAGTCCGGCGTCGTGGCAGGCGATGCTGACGAGGTACCGGCCGAGGACGGGGTAGGTGCCGAAGGCCCATTCGCCGTGCGCGGCGGGGGAACCGTCGGGGGCGAGCAGACCGGTGCCGGGGGTGTGGCCGGTGCCGCTCGTGGCGCTCGCGGCGGGGGTGCCGGTGAGGGTGCCGGAGGCGCCCGTGGCGAAGCCGAACTCGGAGAAACCCATCCGCAGGCCCTGGCCCAGGGCCTTCGTGTACGCCTCCTTCAGCGTCCACAGGCGCAGCATGCCCGCGGTCTGCTCCGCCTCGGGGAGGGCGGCGAGCTCGGCGCGCTCGGCCTCGGTGCACACCTGGTTCTGGAGCAGGGAGAACGCCAGCCTGCGGTCGGCGGGTTCGGTGTCGATGCCGATGCGGCCGTTGCGGCTGATGCCGACCGCGATCAGCTCGTCGGTGTGGGTGAGGCTCAGGTCGATCTGGTCCAGGCCCCGCAGGTACGGGCGCCCGCCGGGCTTGTACGAGAGGTCCAGCTTGGCGGGGTCGGTCCCGAGGGCGGCGGCGGCCGTGTACCGGACCGCGAGCCGGGAGGCGACGAAGCGGAAGCGGATGGTCGGGTCGGTGGTGTGACGGTAGCGCTGCCAGTCCCGGCCGAGCAGGGGCCGCAGGGCGGGCTCCGCGAGGGCGGCGGTGAGCCACTCGCCCCAGGTGGTGTGGACGGAGGCGTTGCCGCGCCGGGCCATGCCCTCCCGTACGGCGTCCCAGGGCCCGGCGGGGCCGGTGACGTGGACGGGCGCCGTGATGCGCTCGCGCTGCGCGGCGGCGTCGCACCGGGTTTCTTCCATCGGCATCGGCATCGCCCTCTCGTGGCAGGTGTTTCCGCTGGCGGCGGCGGTGACGTGGCGCTGTCACGCTCGGCGCCGCGGGTCGAGGAATCCTCGAAGTCCGCTTGAGGAGCGCCACAGACCGCCCGGCGGAGCGATCGGTACCGGGTCACGGGGGCCGGCCCTTGCCGCCTGGCCCGCCCCGGGAATCGCGCCTGCGGGGCACTAGGGAGTGTCGTCAAAGTGGCGTCGTCCGCCCGGGAGGGAGGGGTCGGCGGGGTCTGGTGCGTGCGATCGCGAGGCGGAGGAGGGAATCGACG
>NZ_JBFAZJ010000064.1:0-18032 GCF_040681715.1 Streptomyces sp. NPDC051582 | reverse complement strand
CACCGGCAAACCCTGGGCCACCGGAACCCTCCGGATCACCGCAACCGCCACCGACACCACCCCCACCACCGCCACCACCACCTTCCCCCTCACCACCAACTGGTTCTGAGACGACCCCGCCAGGCGGCGACGCCCGTCAGTACACGTCGCGGGCGTACCGCTTCTCGGCGGAGAGCTGCTTCAGGTACGCGGCGGCCTCGTCCTCGGTCAGGCCGCCGTGGGCCACGGCGACGTCGCGCAGCGCCCGGTCCACGTCCTTGGCCATCCGGCGCGCGTCACCGCACACGTAGAAGTGGGCGCCCTCCTGGAGCCAGGACCACAGCTGGGCGCCCTGCTCGCGCATCCGGTCCTGTACGTAGACCTTGGACCGCTGGTCGCGGGAGAACGCGAGGTCCAGTCGGCTGAGCGTGCCGTGCCGGTACAGCTCCTCCAGCTCCTCGCGGTAGTAGAAGTCGGTGGCCCGGCGCTGTTCACCGAAGAACAGCCAGTTCCCGCCGTGGTGGCCGAGGGCGCGGCGGTGCTCCAGGAAGGCCATGAAAGGGGCGATCCCGGTCCCCGGGCCGACCATCACGGCCGCAGTCCCGGGATCCGCGGGCGGCCGGAAGTGTGCGGAGCGCTGAACGAACAGAGGTACCGGGCTGCCCGGTTCGGCGTCTGCGAGGAAGGCGGAGGCCACACCCTTGCGGGGATGGCGGCGCGGACCCTCGTAGCGCAGGACCGAGACGGTGAGGCTGACCGCCCGCGGGTCGACGAGGGGACTGGAGGATATGGAGTACAGGCGCGGTTGGAGGCGTTTGAGGCGCTCGGCCCACTCCTGGGCGCTGAGCCGGACCGGGAACTCGGCCAGGATGTCCACGGGCTGGCGTCCCCAGATCCAGCGGGCGAGTCCGTCCTTGTTGTCCGGGCGCGTCAGCTGGCGGAGCCTGCGGTCGCCGGTGTGCTCCGTGACGAAGCGCAACAGGTCGGGCGTGACGCGGGTGATGTCCAGGTGCCGGTGCAGCGCCCGGGCGAAGGGCACGGGCCGGTCGTGCCCGGGTACGGCGACCTCGGCGTCCGCGGCCAGGCCGGTGGCGGCCAGCCATTCCGTCACCAGCTCGGGGCAGTTGACCGGCTGGACGCCGAGGGCGTCGCCCGCCTCGTACGCCGGCCCCTCCTCTCCGAGGTCGAAGGTGAACCGCCGGACCTCCTTGGTGGCGCCGGCCAGACTCAGCAGCCGGTTGCCGGACAGCCGGGCGGTGTGCCGGGCGGCGGCGGACCTGCCCGCCGCGGCGGCCGGCTCGACCGGCGCCGCGACCGGCCCCTCGACCGGCGGCGCCGCGGTGCCGGGCGCCTCGGCGGCCACCGCCGGGGGCGCGTCGGCCGCCAGTGCGCCGCGTACCTGCTCCAGCCACCGCCCCGCGGGCTCCTCGTAATCGGGCTCGCAGTCCACGCGCGGCAGCAGGCGCAGGGCTCCGAGCTCTTCGAGGCGCTGGTCGAGACGGCGGCCGTGCCCGCAGAAGGAGTCGTACGAGGAGTCGCCGAGGGCGAGCACCGCGTACCGGACGTCCTCGAACCGGGGCGCGTCCGCAGCGCTCAGCGCCTCCCAGAACACGGCTCCGCCGTCCGGGGCGTCGCCGTCGCCGAAGGTGCTCGTGACGACCAGCAGATCCGTGCCGGGCGTGAGCGAGGCGGGGAGCCGGTCGGCCATGCTGTGCACGGCCGCCGGGGAGCCCTCCCGGGTCAGGGCGTCGCCGACGGTGGCGGCGAGTTCCTCGGCGTTCCCCGTCTGGGAGGCCCACAGCACCACCGTCCGGCGCGTCGGCGTCCCCGCAGCGGCCGGGTCCGGGGCCGGAGCGGACGGCGGTCCGGCCGCAGGCACCGTCGCCGGCCGGGCGGCCAGGGCGTTCGCCGCGCGGGAGTACGTGCCGGCGAGCACCCCGTCGACCCAGAGCGAGTGCCCGTCCTCGAAGGGGGCGCCGACGGGCAGCAGCGGAACGTCCGTATCGGGCGGGGTGGCGGCGAGACCCGCCAGGAACCCGGCGAGGTATTGGCGCTCCCGGTCAAAGAGGGCGGGCGGAGTGTGCCCGTCCAGCCCGAACAGGGAGGTGAGGGCGGGGACCGCGGTCGTGGGCCGGACGGTCACGTGATGCATCACCGTCGTCGTGGTGCGGCCCGGGCCGCCGCCCCCCTCGCCGGGCGCGCCACCGGACCCGGCCGGGACTTCCGTGTCGCCGGCCGGGACTCCCGTGTCGCGGGCCGGGGCGGCGACGGCGACCGGCACCCGCGTCCGGGCCAAGGTCACCGCGCACACCTTGAACTCGGGCTGGAACGACAGCGGATCGACCGCGTCGTTGGTGACGGCGTTGACACTGAGGTACTCGCCGAACAGGTCGTTCCAGTGGAACGGGGCGAAGCAGTTCCCGGGCCGCACCCGGTCGGTGACCACGGCCGGCAGCACCGCCCGGCCGCGCCGCGACGCCACCTCCACCCCGTCGCCATCCGCGATCCCCAGGGCGGACGCGTCCTGCGGATGGACCTCCACGAACGGGCCCGGGGCGAGCTTGTTCAGCTTGGCGACCTTGCCCGTCTTGGTCAGGGTGTGCCACTGGTGCTGAAGACGACCGGTGTTCAGAACGAACGGATAGTCGTCATCGGGGAGTTCGGCGGCCGGAAGGTGCGGCCTGGCGAAGAAGGAGGCCCGCCCGGAGGCGGTCGGGAAGACCAGTCGCGGCCGACTGCCGTCCGGGCGCTCGGCCAGGGTCCGGCCGACCCCGTCGTTGAGGTACCGCACGGGGTTGCGGTCCGGTCCGCCCGGGGCGGCCGGCCACTGCACCGGTCCGCCGCGCAGCCGCTCGTACGAAACGCCTCGCAGGTCCCAGCCGGTCGTGGGGTTCCAGGCCTGGCGCAGCTCCTCGAAGACCTCCTCGGCGCACCCGTACGTGAACGCCTCCGCGAATCCCATCTCGCAGGCCACCCGGGCGATCAACTGCCAGTCGGGCAGGGCCTGCCCGGGCGGATCGACGGCTCCCCGGACCAGGGTGAGGTTGCGCTCGGAGTTGACCATCACCCCGTCCGCCTCCGCCCAGAGCGTGGCCGGGAGCACGATGTCGGCGTAGGCGTTGGTCTCGGTCTCGGCGAACACGTCCTGGGTGATGACCAGTTCGGCGGTCTCCAGGGCCTTGATGACCGTACTGCGGTTGGCGACGGAGGCGACCGGGTTCGTGCAGATGATCCAGCACGCCCGTATCTCCCCGGCCGCCATCTTCTCGAACATCTCGACGGTGCCGCGCCCGACGTCCGTGCGCAGGGTGCCCTGCGGCACCCCCCACAGCTCCTCGGTGAAGCGCCGGTCCGCGTCGACGAGGACGGACCGCTGCCCGGGCAGGCCCGGTCCCATGTACCCCATCTCGCGGCCGCCCATGGCGTTGGGCTGGCCGGTCAGGGAGAAGGGGCCGCTGCCGCGGCGGCAGATCGCGCCGGTGGCCAGGTGCAGGTTGACCAGGGCGTTGGTGTTCCAGGTGCCGTGGGTGGACTGGTTGAGTCCCATGGTCCAGCAGCTCATCCACTCGCCCGCCTCACCGATCCAGCGGGCGGCCAGCCGGATGTCCGCTTCCGGTATGCCGGTGGTCTCGGCGACCTTCGCGGGCGGGTAGTCGCGCAGGAAGGCGGGCATGTCCTCCCAGCCCTCGGTGTGCTCGGCGATGAAGGCCGGGTCGGTCCAGCCGCCCTCGACCAGCAGGTGCAGCAGCCCGTTGAGGAGGGCCAGGTCGGTGCCGGGCCGTATCTGCAGGAACAGGTCCGCCTTCTCGGCGGTGGCGTTGCGGCGCGGGTCGACGACGATCAGCTTGGCGCCGGAGGCCTTGACCCGGTCCATCATCCGGAGGAAGAGGATCGGGTGGCAGTCGGCCATGTTGGAGCCGATGACGAAGAAGGCGTCGGCGCGCTCGAAGTCCTCGTACGATCCGGGCGGCCCGTCGGCGCCGAGCGAGAGCTTGTAGCCGCTGCCGGCGCTCGCCATGCACAGCCGGGAGTTCGACTCGATCTGGTTCGTGCGCAGGAAGCCCTTGGCCAGCTTGTTGGCCAGGTACTGGGCCTCCAGCGACATCTGGCCGGAGACGTACAGGCTCAGCGCGTCGGGGCCGTGGGCGTCCAGGACGGCCCGCAGCCGCTGGGCCGTCCGGGTGATGGCCGCGTCCACGTCCACGGGAGCGGGCCCGGCACCGCGCTCCTCGCGGACCAGGGCGGTCCCGAGCCGGCCGGGGGCGGCCAGCAGGTCGGCGTGGGTGGCGCCCTTGGTGCACAGCCGTCCCGCGTTGGCCGGGTGCCGCTTGTCGCCGGCCGCCTTGGCCACCGTACGGCGGCCGTCCGCACCGAGGGCGATGTCCAGCACGATCCCGCAGCCGACGCCGCAGTAGGAGCAGACCGTCCGTACGGATCCGCCGGCCGCGCCCCCCGCGGACCCGGCCACCGCTTTGAGTACGGGTCCGCCCGCCGCTTGCGCCTCGGACACAGGAGACCTCCTCGGAGAACACCGGCCGACCCCAGATCCCCGGGCGCCGCGGCCGTGTGCAGGTCGATCCCGTGGCACCCAACGTAGAAAGCCCCTGTTGCGCACATGTGACGGGCGGCGCCGCCCCGGGGTTACAAGCGGCTGCGCGGAGGCCCCCACCGGCCGTGAGGGCACGACCCGCGGAAGCACGGCCGGGTCAGCCGTGCCAGATCTTCTCGTACGCCTCCCGGTAGCCCTCGGGGTCCCAGGAGGTGGCCCCGGCGCTGTTCTCGGCGGTCGCGATGTGGACCGGGGCGACGTAGCCGCTGGCGGGTTGTCCGGCGAAGGCGCGGTTGAACTCGTCGACGATCTGCCAGCCCTGCTGGGAGAGCGGCTCCGGGACGGTGGCGGCCTGGAACTGCTCGCTGTTGATGCGCCGGAACGCGGACGGGTCCCCGTCCCCGGCGCCGATGTTGAGGGGCGGCCCGGCGCCGGGCTTGTCGGCGGCGCGGAAGGCGGGCGCGGCGTCGTCGAAGTAGAGGTCGTTGATGGCGACCGAGTACGTCCACTTCTTCCCCAGCCGGGGCAGCAGCGAGGCGACCTCCTGGGGGGTGCGCCGGCTCGCGTCCGGGATCGGGATGTTCTTGTGGGCCAGGAGCTTGACCCCCGGGCAGGCGGCGAGCCGCTGCTCGATCAGCTTGGACTTCGTCCCGGCGAACGGGATCGAGTCGTCGGTGAAGACGACGACCCCGGCGGCCCCGTCGGACCGGGCGATGACCCAGTCCGCGGCGGCCCTCGCCACCTCCTCCACCTTCGTGGTGACGTTGGTGAAGAGCCGGGGGTTCGTGCTCGGACCCGGGGCGCTGACCGCGTGCCAGCCGACCAGCGGGATGCCTGCCGCCGCGGCCCGCGCCACCTGCCGGGAGGTCGGCTGCGGATCGAAGCCCCCGATGACGATGCCCGAGGGCTTGAGGGTGACGGCCTGGCCGAGGGCGGCCTGGATGCCGGCGGGGGTACCCTCCCCGTCGATCACCCGGACGCTCCAGCCGATGCTCCGCGCGGCCTCCCGCACGCCCTTCGCGACTCCGGCCACTCCGGGGTTGGTCATGGTCTGGGCCACGTAGACGAGGGTCTTGCCGGGGACCGCCGCGGGACCGGTGGTGGGGCCGTTCCACGCGGTGTCGGTGCTCTCGGCCCGCCGGACGGCGGCCTTCGCCTCCTGGAGGACGGCCGGGCAGCCCGCGGCCGAAGGGCCGGTGGCGTCCGGCGAACCGCCGCTCCCGCAGCCGGCGGCGGCGGTCGAGGCCGCCGCCAGCAGGGCGGCGGCCGTCAGGAGGCTCCTGCGGTTCGGGTACTTCGGGTACACGGTGCTCCTGACCTTGTTCAGAGGGTGCCGGCTCCGGCGCCTGTGCCTGTGCCTGTGCCTGTTCCCGTCCCCGTCCCCGTCCCCGTGGCGCCGTCGTCCGCCGTGGCCACGGCGTCGGTGCGCAGCCGGCGCCGGGCGGAGTAGCCGGCCAGCCCGACCGCGATGAGCAGGGTGGCGCCGTTGAACAGCGGGGTGGCCCAGAACTGGGCGCCGAGCTGGCCGATCCCGGCGAGCCCGACCGCAAGTACGGTCACGGCGACGAGCGTTCCGATGGCGTTGGCCCGCCCCGGCCTGATCGCGGTGGAGCCGAGCAGGGCGCCGACGAAGGCGGGCAGCAGGTAGTCCAGGCCCACGCTCGGATTGCCGATCTGCTGCTGCGCGGCGAGCAGCACGCCGGCGAAGCCGACGACCGTGCCCGAGCAGGCGAAGGCGTAGACGCAGTACCGGTGGGTGGGGATGCCGATGATCTCGGCGGCGCGGGGGTTGGAGCCGATGACGTACAGGTACCGGCCGAACGGCAGCCGCTCCAGCACCACCCAGAGCAGGACGACGAGCCCGAGGACGTAGAAGGCGGGCACCGGCAGGCCGAGGAAGCGTGCGTCGTAGAGGTCGGTGAAGGCGGCCGGAAGGCCGTCGGGGCCGGGGACGATCCGGCTCCCGTCGGTGACCCAGCCGGTGACGGCGTACATCATGCTGCCGGTGCCGAGCGTGGCGATGAAGGCGTCGATGCGGGCGAACTCGACGATGACGCCGTTCACGGCGCCGACCGCGGCGCCTCCCGCGACGACGGTGAGGCAGGCGAGCGGCCAGGGCCAGCCCTGCTCGACGATGAGGAACAGCACCATGACGTGCGCCAGGCCCAGCGCGTAGCCGATGGACAGGTCGAACTTGCCGCTGGCGATGGGGATCGTCACGCCCAGCGCCAAGATGGCCGGGATCGACTGGCCGGAGAGGATCGAGGAGACGTTGTCCAGGGTGGGGAAGGTGCCGGGCAGCAGGACGGAGAAGAGCAGGAACAGCAGGACGGTCAGGGTCAGCAGACCGTACGTGCCGACGAAGTGCCGGTGTCCGCTCCCGTGCTGATGATGCGTCCGCGCGAGGCGGGACGACGACGGGCTCACCGGCCGCCCGCGCTTCCGGTGATCGCGGGCAGGGCCGAGGCGGTCCGGGTGAGTGCGGAGACGCTCAGGGCTTCCCCGGCCAATTCGGCCACCACGCTCCCGCGCCCGAACACCAGCGCCCGGTGGCACACGTCGGCGACCTCCTCGAAATCGGTGGAGATGAGGAGCACCGCCAGTCCCGCGCCGAGCGCTTCGTCGAGGAGCCGGTGGATGGACGCCTTGGCGCCCACGTCCACACCGGCCGTCGGCTCTTCGAGGATCAGCAGGCGCAGCCGCCCCCGCAGCCGGCGCCCGACCATGACCTTCTGCTGGTTGCCGCCCGAGAGGGTGGCGATCGGCACCTCGCTGTCGCGGGGGAGTACGGAGAACCGCTCGATCAGGGCGGCCGCCTCGGCGCGCTCGCGCCGCGGGGCGACCCAGTGCCAGGGCGGCACCCCGGCCGCGCGCGGGTTGGCCAGGAAGTTCTCCCGTACCGTCAGTTCCGCGGCGCAGCCCTCCTCCTGCCGGTTGCCGGCCACGAAGCCGACTCCGGCGCCGAGGGCGGTGGCCACCGTGCGGGGGTGGTACGGGCGGCCGTCGAGCAGCGCCCGGCCGCCGAGCAGCGGGAGCGCGCCGGCGAGGGCGCGGCCGAGGTGCATGTGCCCGGCGCCGGTCAGACCGACCAGCCCGAGGGCCTCGCCCTCGCGCAGCTCCAGGCTGACGGGTCCGGTGCGTTCGGTCGTCACGCCGTCGAGGCGCAGTACGGGCGGGCGGCCGACGGGTGCGGGAACGGGGGCGGCGGCCGGTGGCGGCCGGCCGGCCGGCTCGTGCCCCACGATGTCGCGCACCAGCCGGGCCGGGCCGTACGGGGCGAGGGGCCCCTGGCTGACGAGCCGGCCGTCGCGCAGGACGGCGAAGGCGTCGGCGACCTCGTAGACCTCGTCGAGCCGGTGGCTGACGTAGAGGATGCCGTGCCCCCGGTCGCGCAGGGCGTGCAGGACGTCGAAGAGGCGGGCGCAGTCGGCGGCCGGAAGGGTGGCGGTCGGCTCGTCGAGGACGAAGAGCTCCGCCCGCCTCGCCAGGCCGCGGGCGATCGAGACGAGTGAGCGTTCGGCGGGCGCGAGGCCGGCCACCGGTGCACCGGCGTCCAGGTGTCCGGCGACGATGTCCAGCGCCTCGGCGCAGCGCTCCCGGGTCCGGCGCCAGGAGATCAGGCCGTGGCGGCGTGCGTAACCGGTGCCCAGGGCGATGTTCTCGGCGACGGTCATCCAGTCCACCAGTCCGAGGTCCTGGTGGATGAAGGACATGCGGCGCGTGGCGGCGTCGGAGCCGAGCGGGTGCCCGGCGACGGCCACCTCGCCCTCGTCGCCGCGGTGGACCCCGGCGAGCACCTTGATGAGGGTGGACTTCCCGGCGCCGTTGGGGCCGAGCAGGGCGAGGACGCTGCCGCCGTGGACGTCGAGGCTGACCGCGTCCAGGGCGACGGTGCCGCCGAACCGCTTTCCGAGGCCGCGGATGCGGACGAGGGGTTCTCCGCCGGGCCGCGGGGGCGGTGGCGTCGGGGTGTCGGGAGTGGCGGGAGTGTCATGCACGGACTTCTCCGGGGCCGCCTGGGGAGGTGCTGCTGGGGAGGTAATGCCTGGAGCGGTGAGGACACCGGTGATGCTACTGGTGGCTATGCGGATATGGGCGGTATGTCGGGTGTCAGGCCGCGTCCAGGGCGCATTCGGCCCAGATCACCTTCCCGTGCGGGGTGTACCGGGTGCCCCAGGCGCGGGCGAGCTGGGCGACGAGGAAGAGGCCGCGGCCGCCCTCCTCCGTGGTGGCCGCCCGCCGCAGGTGCGGGGCGGTGCTGCTGCCGTCGGAGACCTCGCAGATCAGCGAGCGGTCGTGGACCAGGCGTACCTGGATGGGCTCGGTGCCGTAGCGGACCGCGTTGGTGACCAGCTCGCTCAGCATCAGCTCGGCGGCGAACGCGAGCTCGTCGAGCCCCCAGTCGGCGAGCTGCCGGGTGGCGGCGGCGCGGACCCCGGCCACCAGGGACGGGTCGGCGGACACGTTCCACGTGGCGATCCGCTCGGCGGGCACGGTACGGGTGCGGGCGACGAGCAGCGCGATGTCGTCCGCGGGGTGCTCGGGTGCCATGGCGTCGAAGACCGCCTGGCAGGTGTCCTCGGGCGAGCGGTCCGGCTCGGACAGGGTGTGGCTCAGCTGGTCGAGGGCCACGTCGATGTCGCGTTCGCGGTCCTCGATGAGACCGTCGGTGTAGAGGACCAGCGTGCTGCCCTCGGGAAGTTCGATCTCCGCCGTCTCGAAGGGCAGGCCGCCCAGGCCCAGCGGCGGTCCCGGGGGCAGCTCGGGGAAGGTCACCCGGCCGCCGGGGTGGACGAGCGCGGGCGGGGGGTGCCCGGCGCGCGCCATGGTGCACAGCCGCGAGGTGGGGTCGTAGACGGCGTAGAGGCAGGTGGCGCCCACGATGCCGGTGCTGCCGGCGTCGTTGTCGCCGCCCTCCTCCCGGTCCAGGCGCACCAGGAGGTTGTCCAGGTGGGTGAGGAGCTCGTCGGGGGCGAGCTCCAGCTCGGCGAAGTTGCGGGCGGCCGTGCGCAGCCGGCCCATGGTGGCGGCGGCGTGCAGGCCGTGGCCGACGACGTCCCCCACGAGGAGGGCGACGCGGGTGCCGGAGAGCGGGATGACGTCGAACCAGTCGCCGCCCACCCCCGATTCGGCGGGCAGGTAGCGGTGGGCGACCTCGACCGCGCCCTGTTCGGGCATGCCGTGCGGAAGCAGGCTCTCCTGGAGGGCCAGGGCGAGGGTGTGCTCGCGGGTGTAGCGGCGGGCGTTGTCGATGCAGAGGGCGGCGCGGGCCGCGAGTTCCTGGGCCAGCCAGCTGTCGTCCTCCCCGAACGGTGCGGGGTCCTGCGCGCGGTAGAAGCTGGCGATGCCCAGCAGGACGCCGCGGGCGAGCAGGGGAACGGACACGAGGGAGTGCACGTTGCGGTCCAGGATCCGCCGCGCGTGCTCGGGCTCCTGGTCGATCCAGCCGACCGCCTCCCGCAGGTCGGCCTCCAGGACCGCCTGCCCGCTGTCCAGGCACCGCATGTGGGGGGTGCCTGCGCGGAGCTCCACCCGGCGGCCGACGGGGTAGAAGGGGCAGTCCTCGCGTATGCCGTGGACCACGGTGCGGTGCAGCTCGCTCCGGGGGTCGGCGGACTCCTCGCCGCGCAGTACGGACTCCGGCACGTCGACCGTGACGTAGTCGGCCAGGCGCGGCACCGCCATCTCGGCGAGTTCCCGGGCGGTGCGGGTCACGTCCAGGGTGGTGCCGATACGGGTGCTGGCCTCGGCCAGCAGCTCCAGGCGGCGGCGCGCCGCGACGGCGTACTTGCCGACCTCCGGCTCGCCCACCAGCACCAGGCCCCTGACCTTGCCGGCGGTGGCCGGTGACGTGCCCGGCGGCGGCTGCGCTGCGGTCGGCAGCGCGAGGTGGTGCGCGGGCGGAGGCTCGCCGCTGAACACGGCCTCGACCACGACGCCCTCCACCCCCGAGCGGCTCGTGACCGGGCTGCTCAGCAGCGTGACCCCCCGCCCGTGGGGCAGGAGCACCTCGACGGCGGCCCGCTGCGCCCGGGACATCAGTTCGGTGGCCTTGTCCTTGAGGAGCATCTGATCGCCCAGGTCCAGCCCGCTGTCCCCGAGCTCCTCCAGCCCGATCGTCGGCCCTTCCCCGGGCCCGGCGCCGTTGCGGGCGAGAGGGCCGGCGTCGAGGTACGCGCGCAGCAGCGCGCGCTCCCGCTCCGAACGCTGCTCCATCAGCCGCCGCTCGATGGACTCGGCGGCCCGGCGGACCAGGACGGGCAGGGCCGGGTGCTCGTAGCCGTGCGGGTACCCGAAGCAGAGCACGCCGACGACGTGCCCGCTCAGCCGGTCGCGGATCGGGATCGCGGAGCAGGCGTTCGACTGGGAACGCTCGGCGAAGTGCTCGGCCCCGTAGACCTGTACGAGGTGCCGTTCGGCGAGCGCGAGGCCGATGCCGTTGGTCCCCGCGAACCGCTCGGCGAAGACGAAGCCGGGGACGGTCTGGATGGGGGGCAGGGTACGGGCCAGGGCGGGTTCCCCGAAGCGGCGCTGGAGCACCGTTCCGTTCCCGTCCGCGAGGGAGACGTTCATCTGGCTGCCCGCGAACCGGGACGCCAGCTGGTCGAGCACGGGTCCGGCCGCGTGTACGAGCCGGCTGTCCGGGTCGAAATCGTCCCGGTAGGGGAGGTCCGTCTGGTCCGGCGAGAGTCCGAGGGACTGGCAGCGCTGCCACGAGTGCAGGATCGGGCTCCGTACCCCGTCCGCGACGGCCTCGCCCACCAGGAACCGCTCACGGGAGCGTGCGGGGCCTATCTGCTCTCCCGTGGCCCCCATACGCATCACTTCCCCTTGCCGAGCGCTCGGCCGCAGCGGGGCGCCGCAGCGGAGCGCTTACACCGAGCAAGTGCTTTCTGAGTATATTCCCACCCGTTTGTCCGCACCGGAATCTGCCCGCGCCCGTGCCCGTGCCCGTGTCCGTGCCCGTGTCCGCGTTTGCGTCCGCCTCCGTGTCAGAGGATCGCGACCGGATTGACGGGGGAGCCGGTCCCACCCGGCACGTTGAGCGGTGTCACGACGATCATGAACTCGTGGCGGCCCGCCCCGGCGCAGGCCGCCGAGAGGGCCTCCAGGTCGAGGTTGTCCAGCAGTGGTACCCCCATGGCGGCGACGGCGAGGGCGTGGACGGGGGAGTGGACCCCCTCGACAGGCGAGGGACGCAGGTCGCTGTCCCCGTCGGCGCCCAGCAGGGCGATCGCGCGCTCGGCCAGCAGCGGCACCGCGTCCACGTGGAAGCCCGCACTCGCGGCGTCGGAGTCCCACGGCCCGAGCTCCCGGCTGCGGCGGAAGCGGCCGGAGCGCAGCAGCACCGCGCAGCCCTCGTCGACCGTCACCCCCAGCGCCCGCTCCGCCGCGAGGACGTCCCGCGCGTGGACGGCCCGGCCGGGCTCCAGCCAGGCGGTCCCGAGGACGGCCGGCAGGTCGAGGAGCACGCCCTTGGCGACGAGGGGGCCGAGCGCCGCCACCGAGCCGAAGCGGGCGCCCCCGGCGCCGATGACCTCCCGCGCCGGGCGGCCCCCGTAGAGCCGCCCCTCGTACGCGACGTGGGAGAGCGCGTCCAGGTGGCTCACGGCCTTGCCGTGGTAGTCGGCCGCGAGGAAGTCCTTGTACGTGGCGGGCTCCGGGGCCTCCACGTCGCCGAGGTCGGTCATGTGGTGCAGGGCGGGCCTGCGGTTGTCCGGACCCGTGCGGGTGTCCCAGGGCAGGCCCAGCGGCACCGCCGTTCCCGACCGGACCAGGGCGGCCGCCCTCCGTACGTGCTCCGGGGTGACCCGGTTCCAGGCGCCCCGGTCGGCCGGGGTCCAGCGCCCCCACGTGCGGACCTCGGCGAAGATCGCGTCGAACTCCCGGCGGGAGACCCGCGGCTCGGGGCTGCTGCTCATCCGGACTCACCGCTCCAAGGGTCGCTGGGGTCCCGCTCCCGAGGAGGGCGGGGCCGGGGAACGGGCGCCCCGACGCCCGCACCGCGTCACATGCCCGCCGGCCGCGAGCGCCACGCCCGGGGGCCCCCGCACGGGCGAACGGTGGCGGCAAGCGGCTTCGGCGGCGCAGGCTGGACCCATGCGGGTGCCCTTCCGCTCACCTCCCCGACCGGGAGCAGGCGGTCATCACCAGATCCTCTTCGTCCTCGCGGAGTGTTTGCCCTTCGTGATCGCGCTCTCGGTGCTGACCATCGAATTCACGCCCGCGCACGTGCTGTACACCGGCCCCCTCCTGGTCGCGACGCCGGCGCTGGCCGCGGTGGCCATGGGCCCCAAGGGCACTCTGGCGGCGGTGGCGCTCGCCGTGGCCGTGAGCGTGATCACCGCCACCTACAACGGGGCCTGGGGAAGTCAACAGGTCTACACCAATTTCCTGGCCCTCTTCCTGGTGTCGCTGGCGAGCGTCGCGACGAGCAGTACCGTCCGCAAGCGGCGGGAGGACGAGCTCGAACAGGTCCGCCGGATCGCCGTGGCGGCGCAGGAGGCCGTGCTGCGGCCCGTCCCGGTCGGGCTGGGCCCCCTGCGCGTGGCCGGTATGTACCTGGCGGCCGAGACGGGAGCCCAGATCGGCGGCGATCTGTACGAGGCCGTGCAGACGCGGTACGGGGTCCGGGTGATCGTGGGGGACGTACGGGGCAAGGGGCTGCCGGCCGTCCGGGCCGCCGCGGCCGTGCTGGGCGCGTTCCGGGAGGCCGTGCACTACGAGGAGGAGCTCGCGGGGGTCGTCAACCGCTGCGAGGCGGCGCTGCTGCGGGACGCGGCCGTGCCGGGCGTGATCGACCCGGAGGCACTCGTCGAAGGATTCGTCACCGTGCTGGTGGCGCAGGTGCCGGACGGTCCCGTGGTCGAGGTGGTCAATCGCGGCCATCCGCCCCCGCTGCTGCTGCGCGACGGACGGGTCCGCGCCCTGGAGCCGGGCTGTCCGCTGCCGCCGCTCGGCCTGGCGGAGTTCATCACCGGGCCTGCGGACGCTGCCGACAGCTACTCCTTCGCGCCCGGAGACCGGCTGCTCCTGTACACCGACGGAGTCATCGAGGCCCGCGACGGCGATGGCGAGTTCTTCGCCCTGCCCGGGGCGATGGAGGCGGTGGGAGCGGCGCCCGAGGCGCAGGAATTCCTGGACCGGCTGCACCGGGGACTGCTGCGCCACACCCGCCACCGTCTGGCGGACGACGCGGCGATGTTCCTCGTCGACCGGTGAGTCACCGTCAAGACCGGTACGACGGACGGGTGTTCGAGGTGGCTTGAATGTCGTCGTACCCGCCCGTAAACGCCGCACGGCACAAGATCGCCGTATCGAGGTAATGGAATCGGCTGGGGGGACTGACGGGAGGCGCCGGCGGTTAGTGTGCTCCCGGATCTGGACGGATTGCCCGGAATTCCGACCCCCTACTTTCTTCTTCCACCGGCGACGTGTGCGCGTCGCCGGTCAACGCCCCGACGAAGGAGCGCCTGCCCGATGACCGTGGACACCAGCCCGGAGGCGCAGCTCGAACAGCCCCGGCAGACCAGCCTGGGCACGGCTGCTGCCCGCAACCTCGCCACCACCACCAAGTCCGCCCCGCAGATGCAGGAGATCACCTCCCGCTGGCTGCTGAAGATGCTTCCGTGGGTGGAGACCAAGGGCGGCGCCTACCGGGTGAACCGCCGGCTGACCTACACCGTCGGCGACGGCCGCATCGAGTTCGTCCAGGACGGCGCCCACGTCCGCGTCATCCCCCGTGAGCTCGGCGAACTCGCCATGCTGCGCGGCTTCGACGACCTGGAGGTGCTCACCGCGCTCGCCGCCCGGTGCGTCCAGCGCGACTTCCGCGCCGGCGAGGTGCTCGTCGAACGCGGCACCCCGGCCAACGACATCCACCTCATCGCCCACGGCCGGATCAACCAGACCTCCGTCGGCAAGTACGGCGACGAGGTCGCCGTCGCCGTACTCGCGGACGGCGACCGCTTCGGCGAGAACGCCCTGCTCGACGGCGCCGGCGGCTGGGCCTACACCGCCACCGCCGCCACCGCGGGCACCCTGCTCACCCTGTCCCGCTCCGACTTCGCCGCCGTGCTGTCCTCGGCGCCCCGGCTCCAGGCCCACGTGGAGCAGTTCGGCTCGCTGCCCCACCAGCGGCAGAACAAGCACGGCGAGGCCGAGATCGCCCTGTCGGCCGGCCACACCGGCGAGCCCGAACTGCCCGGCACCTTCGTGGACTACGAGCTCAACCCGCGCGAGTACGAACTCTCCATCGCGCAGACCGTCCTGCGGGTGCACACGAGGGTCGCGGACCTCTACAACGAGCCGATGAACCAGACGGAGGAGCAGCTCAGGCTCACCATCGAGGCGCTGCGCGAGCGCCAGGAGCACGAGCTGATCAACAACCGGGAGTTCGGTCTGCTCCACAACGCCGCCTTCAAGCAGCGCATCCAGACCCACTCCGGCCCGCCCACCCCGGACGACCTCGACGAGCTGCTCTGCCGCCGCCGCGGCACCAAGCTCTTCCTGGCCCACCCCAAGACCATCGCGGCGATCGGGCGCGAGTTCAACGCCCGCGGGCTCTACCCGGACCACGTCGACCTCGGCGGACAGCAGGTCCCGGCCTGGCGCGGGGTCCCGATCCTGCCGTGCAACAAGATCCCCATCAGCAAGGAGAACACCAGCTCGATCCTCGCCATGCGTACCGGCGAGGACAACCAGGGCGTCATCGGCCTGCGCCAGACCGGACTGCCCGAGGAGTACGAACCGGGCCTGTCGGTGCGGTTCATGGGCATCGACGAGCGGTCGATCATCTCCTACCTGGTCTCCACCTACTACTCCGCCGCCATCCTCGTGCCCGACGCGCTCGGCGTGCTGGAGAACGTGCAGATCGCCCGCAGGCACGACTGACAGGCCGGGCCGCCCGGGACCGCGCCCGGGAACCGGGCCGGCCCCACCACCTCACCAAGGAGTTACGGATGCCCGATCCCGGGCCCTCCCCCGTGCAGTCGAGCCTCCCGGCCGCCGCGGCCGCCTTCGGGACGTACGGTCACGGCCGCGGCGTCGAAGCGGTCGGCTGCATCCGGCCCGAGCAGCTCGCCGTCCCCGCTCCCGCGGATCCGCCGGCTCCCGCCGGTGTACCGCGCCCCGCCCTGGAGCGGCTGCTGCGCGGCCCGAGCGGACTGGGCACGGTGGGCCTCCACCTGGCCCGGTACGAGGAGCCGCCCCCGGCTCCGGAGCCGGCCGAGCCGGCGGCCGGCCGGCCGATCCCGGGCCTCTACCACCACCCCGTACCGGAGCCCGACCCGGTACGGGTGGCGGAGGTCAGCCGCCGGATCAAGGAGTGGGCCGACGAGGTCGACCTCTACCCACCGGAGTGGGAGGACCAGTTCGACGGCTTCTCCGTGGGCCGTTACATGGTCGCCTGCCACCCGGACGCCCCCGACGCCGACCACCTGATGCTCGCCACGCGGCTGATGGTCGCCGAGAACGTGGTCGACGACTGCTACTGCGAGGACCACGGGGGCTCGCCCGTCGGCCTCGGCGGACGGCTGCTGCTGGCCCACACCGCCCTCGACCCCCTCCACACCACGACCGAGTACCAGCCGGCGTGGACCGAGTCGCTCCGCTCGGACGCCCCGCGGCGCGCGTACCGCTCGGCCATGGAACACCTCCTCCAGGGGGCGAGCCCGTCCCAGGCCGACCGGTTCCGACACGACATGGCCCGCCTGCACATGGGGTACCTCGCCGAGGCGGCCTGGGCCGAGACGGACTACGTACCGGAGGTGTGGGAGTACCTGGCGATGCGCCAGTTCAACAACTTCCGCCCCTGCCCCACGATCACGGACACCGTCGGCGGCTACGAACTGGCCGCGGACCTGCACGCCCAGCCCGCCATGCAACGGGTCATCGCGCTCGCCGGAAACGCCACGACCATCGTCAACGACCTTTACTCGTACACCAAGGAACTCGATAGCCCCGGCCGGCACTTGAACCTGCCCGTGGTGATCGCCGAGCGCGAGGGCGTCTCCGTCAAGGAGGCCTACCTGAAGGCGGTCGAGGTCCACAACGACCTCATGCACGCCTTCGAGGCCGCGGCCGCCGAGCTGGCCGCATCCTGCCCCGCCCCGAACGTGGCGCGCTTCCTGCGCGGAGTGGCCGCGTGGGTCGACGGCAACCACTACTGGCACATGACCAACACCTACCGCTACAGCCTGCCCGACTTCTGGTAAGGACGGATTTATAAGTGACCGACACCGATCTCACCGTTGCCCCCGCCGCCGCCTCCGCGACCTCGGCGTTCATCCCGGCCCCGGCGACGCCCTACCAGGGCGACATCGCACGCTACTGGGACCACGAGGCCCGGCCGGTGAACCTGCGCCTCGGTGACGTGGACGGCCTCTACCACCACCACTACGGCATCGGTGACGTCGACCACGCCGCCCTCGGCGACACCGCCGACAGCGCATACGAGAAGAAGCTGATCGCCGAGCTCCACCGGCTGGAGTCGGCGCAGGCCGACGTCCTCCTGGACCACCTGGGCGGCATCGGCCACGCCGACATGCTCGTGGACGCCGGCTGCGGCCGCGGCGGCTCCTCCGTCATGGCCCACCAGCGGTTCGGCTGCAAGGTCGAAGGCGTCACCCTGTCGGCCAAGCAGGCCGAGTTCGCCAATCAGCGCGCCCGCGAACTCGGCATCGACGACTCGGTGCGCGCCCGCGTCTGCAACATGCTCGACATGCCGTTCGAAACGGGCCAGGCCGCGGGCTCGTGGAACAACGAGTCCAGCATGTACGTCGACCTGGACGACCTGATGGCCGAGCACTCCCGCGTGCTGTCCGTCGGCGGCCGCTACGTGACCATCACCGGCTGTTGGAACCCCCGGTACGGCCAGCCCTCGAAGTGGGTCTCCCAGATCAACGCCCACTTCGAGTGCAACATCCATTCCCGCCGGGAGTACATGCGGGCCATGGCCGACAACCGCCTGGTACCGCAGGCCGTCATCGACCTGACCCCCGCGACCCTGCCGTACTGGGAGCTGCGGGCCACCTCCTCCCTCGTCACCGGGATCGAGGAGGCGTTCATCAACTCCTACAAGGACGGCTCGTTCCAGTACGTACTGATCGCGGCCGACCGCGTCTGAGTCCGGCGGACCCGGGGGAGGCCCGCAAGGGCGGCGGGGCCCGTGACCCACGGGCCCGGCTACCCGGCGCGCCGCTCCATCACCCGCCGCGCCGCCTCGCTCTCGGCGGCCGGGGGCGACAGCTCGTCCAGGGTGTCGATGTCGGTGTCCCGCTCCAGCTCCTCCTCCCAGGCCGCGGCCAGCCGTTGCTGCTCGTCGCGCGGCAGGCCGTGGACGGTATCGCGGTGTGCCGGGTCGAGGGCGGTCAGAAAGCGGTCGACGGCGTCGAAGGACATCCCGTACTCCTAGGGCCTGTTTGGAATGTTGATCGCTGGAGCGCCGGAAGCCTCGATCGGGGCTTCGAGCGCGCCTAGGGTCAAGGCCATGGACACGATGCAT
>NZ_JBFAZJ010000063.1:0-19079 GCF_040681715.1 Streptomyces sp. NPDC051582 | reverse complement strand
GCGGCCCTGACCCACCCCACATCCCGCAACGCCGGCGCCGCCGTCATCATCAACAGCTCCGGCAACTGCATCGCCGCCATCACCATCGACTACTAGAAGCCGCCCGGCGATCATGTGACTGTCGCCTCGTCGGATCGTTGTTCCCGCCGTGGGGCGGGAACAACGTGGTGATCCGCTTCGACCGGTCAGCCGCACCGCCCGGCTTCCACGCGTGCCATTTCACCCAAGCCGCCGGCTTCGGGAAGCGCACCGTGCCGTTGTGCGTGTACGCGAGCCGTGGGACGCGACGCCGCGTACCCGAGGGCACGAGGCCGATCTGCGGCCGGCCGACGCCTTCACTGCACGGGAGGCCGCCTTTCAGCCAGTTGGTCCTTGTGTGTGCCGCTTCGCGGCAAGGGCGGAGTGCCGGGCCGGTCCCCGGTCGGCATCCCCGCCCGCGGTGTGAGCAGGGGGGGAGCCGACCGTGGACCTCATGGCTGGGTGGGCGTGCCCGGGAGCGTTGGCACCAGTGTCTCGACCGCTGCGTCGAGCGCGGCCCTGCCCGCGGCCCACCGTGTCCGGCGCTCCTTGGAGTCGGCCCGCACCTTCTCCAGATCGGCGCGGAGTCCGGCCACTGCGCGGGCCGTCGAGTCACCGCCGGGTCCGCCGCCGTATGCGCAGGCCCGCGCGACGGCCGCCGGTTGCAGCCAGTCGTCCACCCCGCCGGTCGATTCCGGCGCGCCGTGCTGCGCCGCCAGCCGAGCGATCTCGGGAACGTCACGGGCGGCCTCGGCGAAGGACCGGGACGTGTCCAGCGCGAGCACCACCGTCTTGCCCACCAGATGGTGCGCACTGCGGAACGGCATCCCCGCGAAGACCAGTCGCTCGGCCAGGTAGGTGGCGGGAGTGAAGCCCTCGACGGCGCGCCGCAGCATGCGTTGCGCATCCGGCTCGCCGCCGTGGACAACGAGCCGGAGCAGGGTCACGGCGTCCGTCGCGTTTCCCAGCCCGGGCCACGTATGCCGCAGTGCCTCCGTACCCACGGCGATGGCGTTGGTGTAGGAGGCGGTGGCCATGGAGGAAGCGGCCGCCGTGAACGCTCCGAGGCTCGCGGTCGCCCGGCCCTGGACGTGCTCCAAGAGGAACGGGTTGCGTTTCTGCGGCATCATCGAGCTGGAACCCACCAGGTCGTCCGCGAGGCGCAGCAAGCCGGCCTCTTCGGAGGTCCAGGCCGAGAAGTCCCGGGCGACCCGCGCGACGGTGACGCCCAGCCCCGAGGCCGCGGCCAGCAGCCTGAGCGCGAAGTCCCGGGAGGCAACGGCATCGACCGAGTTGCGGGCCGGTCCCGCGAACCCGAGCAGGACGCTCGTGCGCTCCGGATCGATGGACACGGACGTGCCGCCCACGGCTCCGGCGCCGAGCGGGTTGACGTCGAGCTCCCGCCCGGCATGGAGCAGGTCTTCGAGCGCGCGGAGCACGGAACAGCCCACGCCGGCCAGGTAGTGCCCGTAGGTGATGGGGACCGCGGGCTGCCCGTGCGTGTACGCGGGCATGACGACGCCGCTGTGCTCCTCGGCCTTGTTCAGAAGGGTCTCCGCGAACGTCTCGGTCGCGTCCACCAGGCGCAGGAAGTGCCCACGTCCGCGCAGCCGGGCCGTCGTCGCGTTGAGGTCGTTCCGGGATCGGCCGGTATGCATCACACCGCCGACGCCCTCGCCCAGACGCTCGGTCAGCAGGCCTTCGTAGGCGAGGTAGACCCCACGGGGCATGGGCCTGGCCCGTACCGCGGCGAAGTCGCAGCGGCGCAGCTCGGCGATGGCCTGCAGGAGGGCGGCCGCACGGGCGGGCTCGACGATCCCGCGCTCGGTGAGCATCACCAGGTGGGCGCGGTCGACCTCACTGATGAGGCGGAGCTCCTCGCCGAGCCCGTCGGCCGCGTCGTCGCGGTCGAGGTACTGGTCGTAGACGATCGCGTGGGCCTCGTCGTTCAGCCCGGTGCTCAGCCTTCCGGTGTCCACGCCGGTCCGCGCCTGCGCGGCTGCTGCGTCCGTGGTGCTTTCGGAACTCATCCCCGTGCCCCCAGGGGTGCCGGGCGCAGCGCGCCGGCCAGTTCGCGCAGTGCTTCGTCGGCGGCTGCCCCGGCGAGGGCCGCGTCGGCCCCGGAGGCGATGACGTGTCCGAGCCGGCCCCGGAAGTCGAGGGCGGGCTCGACCGGATCGCCGGGAGCGCGGTAGAGCACGGCGCTCTGCGCGTCGGGTACCGAACGCGCCGCCTCCAGGGCCCGATCGGTGCGGATGCGGTCGGCGATGAAGCCCGGGCGGTCGCTGGTGAGGAAGCGGATCGCGGCCGTCCTGGCCGCGGCCGGCGGGGTCTCGGTCGCGGGAGCGCCGACGGCGGCCCCGATCTGCCAGGCCACCAGATCGATGGCGAGGGCGTGGCGGACCAGTTCGGGGATCATGCCGCCGGCCAGCCGCGGATTGACCTCGACGACGCGGACGTCGTCGCCGTCCATGCGCAGCTCGACGTGGGCCGCTCCCCAGCCGAGTCCCAGCGCCTTCACCGCGCGCACGGCCTGGTCCCGGAGCAGTGCCGCAGCGTCGGCCGGTAGCGGGGCCGGAACGTCGTGGCCCAGCTCGACGAAGTCGGGCAGCGGGCCCAAGTGCTTGGCGACGACGGCCACGGGCGTGTGCCCGAAGACTTCCACGGAGAACTCGGCGCCGCGCAGGTACTCCTCGACGAGGACGTCCCGGGGTACGGCCACGCCGCGCTCGTTCACGGCGGCGGACGTCAGCGCCGCAGCATGGGCCGACACCTCCTCGGCGTCCGCGCACAGCCGCACGCCGAGGCTGCCGGAACCCTGGACGGGCTTGAGCACGACGGGGTACCCGATGCGGTGCGCGGCGGCCCGCGCCTCGTCGGCGCTGCTCACCCGTTCGTGGCGGGGCACGGCCACGTCCGCCTCGTACAGCCGCCGTCGCTGCAGTGCCTTGTCGCGGCATTCCCGTACGGCGCCGGCGCTCGGGCCGCACAGGCCGAGGGCGCGTGCGGTGGCTGCGGCCGTGGCTATGTAGTACTCGGAGCTGGACGTGACGCCGGCTATCGGAGCCTGTTCGCGCAGGCTCCGGGCGGCGGCGAGTACGGCGGCGTCATCGGCGGTGTCGACGACGAGTGTGCGCACGGCGTCCTCGGCCACGTACGGGTAGCGCCCGGGGTCCGTGCAGAACAGGACGGGCCGGAAGCCCAGTGCTCCGGCGTGGCGGGCGAACTGGCGTCCCGTTCCCGTCGTGTTGCTTTCGACGAGTAGCAGCACGGGCTGTGTCACGCGGGGCTCCCTTGGGTCTGGAGGTCGGTGGACGCGCCCGCGACCTCCTCGTACGTGCGGCGGTTCCACAGCAACCGGGACCAGCTCCCGTCGCCCTCTCCCGGCCTCTCCACGAGGCGGGGGCCGCCGGCGGGCCGGGCGGGCAGGGCGTTCTGACTGTGGAGCCAGGCGTCGTTGTAGACGGTCGACTGGTAGCGGTACCCCTCGTCGGGGAGGACCGCCAGGACCGTGGAGGCGGGATTGCGCTCCGCCCACCACGACGCCACGAGGAAGGCGGCGCCGCTGGTCGGGCCCATGAACAGGCCGTGGCGCCGGTAGAGTTCGCGGGTGGCGTGGAAGACCTCGCCGGGTCCTACCCAGTGGACCTCGTCGTACGCGCTGTGCACGACGTTGCCCGGGACGATGCTGCTGCCCAGGCCTCGCAGCAGCCGAGGGCCCTCCGGTGCCTTGAAGATCACGGAGCCGTGCGTGTCGACGCCGATCAGGCGCAGCGCCGGAGTGTCCGCGCGCAGGGTCGAGGCGATGCCGCACGTGGACCCCCCTGAGCCGACGGGCCCGACGAGGGAGTCGACGGCTCCCAGGGTGCGGGAGACGAGCCGGCCCACCGCGGCGTAGGCGGCCGGGTTCTCGGGGTTGGTGTACTGCTGCGGAACGAAGCTCTCCGGCCTGGCCCGGCAGAGTTCCTCCACCCGGGCCAGCCGGGCTCCCTGGATGCCGCCGGGCTGCCCGCGGTCCTCCACGAGTTCGACTTCGGCTCCGAGCATTTCCAGGCGGTTGCGCAGGTCGTCGTCGATGGAGTGGTCGCCGACGATGGTGAGCGGGAACCCCCGCTGCCGGCAGACCAGGGCGAGTCCGAGGGCGAAGGTGCCGGAGGACGTCTCGATGACCGGCGTGCCCGGTGCGAGGTCTCCGGCGGCCATGGCCCGGTCGATGATGTGGCGGGCGGGCAGGAGTTTCATCAGGGTGAACGCGGCGGCGTAGAGGTTGCCACCGATATGGATGATCTTGGGTAGTTCGACCGCCTCGATCACCGAGGGGTAGACGGCTGACTGATGGATTGTCATGTAGTCATTCATCCGTTCGTCGTGAACTTCCATGACTCGACGATGCCGATGTCGCGCAGTAACCCCTCGGCGCGTGTGGCGCGCACGGTGAGCGCGGGGTCGTCGCGGTCGAAGAGCAGTCCGGCGACATCCCCGCTGTGCGAGATCTGGAGGCCCACCGCCCGCGCTTCCTCGGCGATCTTGAGGATGTGGTCCAGCCGGGGCACCGGGAGGTGGCGCTGATTGAGCCGGGTACTGGCGGTGGCCACGCGGCCGAGCAGGGCCACGTCCTTGGCGAGGACGGCCTCGCGCAGCATGGCGCGCAGCTCCGCGAACTCCAGGACGTCGTCATCCGTGTAGCGGGCGGGCGGCAGGGACAGGGTTTCGACCCCGCGGCCCCCCTGGGCCGGCCTGGACCCGAAGCCGAGGACGAACACCGCCGGGAGGGGGTGTCCGAAGTCCTCGATGACCTCGCCCTCCCGCTGGGCGAAGAGCACGGCCGTCGAGTCGAACATCAGAGAGTCGGACGCGATCTCGGCGCGCACCGCGAGTCGTGCCTTCTCCTGCGGGGTCAGGGGCAGCGCGTACCGGTCCTGGACGGCCCCGATCGCCGCGAGGACGTCACTCGTGGACGAGCCGAACCCGCGCCCGAGCGGCACGTCGCTGGATATCTCCAGGTGTCCGCCCGCGGGCAGGCCGTGGGCGGCCAGGGTCAGCGTCGCGGCGGTGCGCGCCTTGGTGCGCCAGCCGGGGGAGACGGTGACCTGTGCCCCGCCGCCCGACGCGAAGCGTGCACGCACGCAGTACATGGGGCAGGGGAGGGTGACGAGGCCGCGCCGCGCCGTGCCCCGGTCGCGGAACAGCCCCTGGAGCACCTCGCCGTGGTGTATCGGGGCCGACGCCTCACCCATCCGCCCTCTGCTCTGATCCACCTGTTCCCCGGCTTCCTCTGCTGCTTCGACGCCTCGTCACATCCATGCTCGGAGCCGCTCCGGACAGGGGCACGCAGCAGGCGGAGCACACAGGGGGAACGAGTGCCGGAACACGGCGATGCCTGCGGCGGGAGTGGCCCTGCATCCTCGGATGCCCCCGTGGCCGATCGCACCGTAACCCCTTGATTTGACCTGCGGCCGAGGTATTTTGCAAGTGATCACGGACACAACCGGAGCGGGAACCGCCCGCAGGCACCTCCGGGGCCCGGGCGTGTTGGAGCTCGCCCGGATCGCGTCAAAGGGCCCGGAAGCGGCCACAGTTGAAGGTCGACACGTGGTCCGCAGACGTGCTGTCTGTATGATCGACGCGATCCCGCCCGGGTGCGGCCGGATCGGTCCCCGAGCGGGGCACGGCTGCGGCGCACGGATGCGCGGCGCCCCCGCCCCTCCCCCCATCACGCACGTCCGCCGGCTGCGGGCCGCGTCGATTCCCGCCGGCAGTGCTCCGTGTCGAACGCGGCTCCCGGTCCGGTCCCGAGGAAGGAACGGAATTGAAGGTCCTGGTCTACGTGACGGACGGAAGCCGTGGTGACGTACAGCCCTACCTGGCCCTGGCGTACGCGCTCAACCGGGAGGGACACACCGCCACGCTCGTCGGACCGCGTCTCTACGGGGACTTCGCCGCGGAATTCGGCGTTCCGTTCGCCCCGCTCAACGACGAACTGGTCCGGCTCCAGTCGAGCCCCGAGGTCCGCGGGCTGTACCTGCACAACGACGACCCGCAGGTGCAGCGCCGACTGCGGGAGTCCACGATCGCCCTCTTCCCGCGGGTCTTCCCGCTGATGATGCGGGAGATGTGGGAAGCGGCCTCCGCCGGGGCCGACCTCATCGTCTATTCGCCGTCCTCCCGGCAGGTGACGCACCAGATAGCCGAGCGTCTCGGCATCCCGCACGTCCTCGCCTCCCTCTACCCCCACCACGTCGTCTCCCGGGAGTACTCGCCGGGACCCGGCCTCCGGCCGACGGCGACGAACCTGGAGGACCACGCCCGCGTCAACAGGCCGCTCGAACCACCGCTGTCGGACTGGGTGGAACAGTGGCGAACGGACGTCCTCGGGCTGGCACCCCGGGACGGCTACACGGATTTCCGGACCGGCGTCCACGGCAATCCGACACCCGTGCTCCACGGCTTCAGCCCGCACGTGCTGAAGCCCGCCGCCGACTGGCCCGAGTGGGTGCACACCACCGGCTTCTGGACGCTGCCGCACCGAAGGGACCGGCAACCGCCAGCCGAGCTGCTGCGCTTCCTGGAGCAGGGCCCGAAGCCCATCTCGGTGGGCTTCGGCAGCATGTTCGGCGGCGACCCCGAGGCTACCGGCCGACTGGTCGTCGAGGCGGTGAGCGCCGCGGGACAGCGGGCGGTCGTCGTGGAGGGCTGGGGCGGAATCCGGGTGGTCGACCCGCCCGAGAACGTCATGGTGGTACGGGACGTCCCCTACGACTGGCTCTTCCCCCGGGTCCGCGCCGCCGTGCACGCCGGGGGCACCGGAACCTACAACGCCGCCCTGGTGGCGGGCATCCCGCAGATGGCCTGCCCGTTCCACAACGAACAGCAGATGTGGGCGGACCACGTCCACGGCCTTGGCGTGTCGGTGCCGCCCGTGAAGTTCCGGGAGCTGACGGCCGAGGCGCTCCGCTCGGGCATCGTCGCGGCGACGACCGACCCCGGCATCGCACGCAACGCCCGGAGCCTCGCCGAGAAGCTGAGGCCGGAAACCCCCCTCGAAGACGCCGTGCGCGTGCTGGAGCACGTGTGGAAGGCGGCCGCCGGGAGGGGGGCCTGACCGGCCCCGCAACGCCCTGGGACCCGTTGGCCGGCGGCCTGGGCGCGCCCGCGCGAACGCCGGCCGGCGGGCCTCTCGGTCACGTGCCCACCACGTCGCGTGACCGGGCGTTCACGGGCCGATTTTCATTGCCCTGGGACCCCAACTCCACTATGATCTTGGCCTGTTCACAGCTGCAACATCACATGTGCTGACTCACACGGGGGTGAATGGCATGGTTCGTCGCTGTGTGGGTGTCGGCGTGCCGCGGTTCGCGGCATTAGGTGCGGATTCTTTCGGAGGTACGGCAGGCGTTCCCGGCCACATGAGCCCGCCGGACGGGTGCGGAGGCAGGTATGCCCTCTGACCGCCCCGCCTCCGGAGCGGCATGGATCCGGCACCACCGGCGATGTCGTGACGCTCGGATACGCCTCCTCTGCCTGCCCCATGCCGGCGGAACCGCCTCCTTCCACCACTCCTGGGCCTCGTGGCTTCCCGACGGAACCGATCTGCTGTCCGTCCAGTACCCGGGCCGTCAGGACCGGATATCCGAGCCGTGCGCTTCCACGATGGACGACCTGGCGCCCCAGGTGGTCCAGGCCCTGCAACCGCACCTCGAAGACGATTCCCCCCTTGTCCTGTTCGGGCACAGCATGGGCGCCTGGGTCGCCTTCGAAGTGGCACGACTTCTTGAAATGTCCTTCGGCCGCCGCCCGGCCGGACTCATGGTGTCCGCCCAGATTCCGCCCCACCTGCCTCCGGAACGCGAATGGCCCGGAGAGACCGACGAGGAGCTGATCGCCGAACTGCGCAGGACCGGGGGCGCGTACAGTGATCCGATGCTCCAGCCCGGCCTCCGCGAGCTCGTGCTGCCCGCAGTGCGCGCGGATTTCCGTCTCATACGGGAATACTCGCCGCAACCTCTTCGCAGGATCTCCACACCCATAACTGCCTTTGCAGGTGTTGACGACGCGGGAGTGCCCTGGAATAGGGTGGCCGAGTGGCAGGACGTCACGACGGGGCCCTTCGCCAGTCACACGTTCCCGGGCGGTCATTTCTACCTGCTGGAACATGAACAGGAATTCACACGCCAGGTGAACCGCGCCATCAACCGGATGGCAGGCGACGGCGCGATGTACTAACGCACCGGTCAGCAGGCCGGCAGCCGGGCAACCGGGCCGCCGGCGACCGGGACACAGGGGGAATCTTGAACGCGTTGGACCCCATCGCAAGTGATGGGCTGCTCTACCTGTCGGCCGCCGACGTGGAACGCGCCGTCGGCCGCGATCGCTCCCTTTTCGTCGCGGCGGTGGAGGCCGCGCTGCGCGCCCAGGCCGCCGGCGACGTGGTGCAGCCGCTGAAGCCCTACCTGCGACGGCCCGAACGCCCGCACCCGACCGACCGCATCATCGCCATGCCCGCCTACGTCGGCGGCGAGGTCCGCCTCTCCGGCATCAAATGGATCGGCAGCGCCCACGACAACCAGGAAGTCCGGGGCTTACCGAGGGCCTCCGCGGTGATCGTCCTCAACGACGCGGACAGCGCCTACCCCGTCGCGATCATGGACGGCTCCGTCGTGAGCGCATGGCGGACCGCCGCGGTCTCCGCCGTGGCCTGCCGCCACCTGGCACCCGAAGGCAGGCGCCTCGCCATCCTGGGAACGGGTCTCCTCGCCAGAACGCACTTGTCCCTCCTGTGCGAAACGTGGGACAAGCCCGAGATGGTGGACGTGCACGACGTCTCCCTCGGGCGAGCGGAGTCCTTCGCGCGCTGGGCCCGGGAGGAGTACGGGCTGAACGTCACCGTCCACGACGACGCCGCCGGATGCCTGCGCGGCGCGGACGTCATCCTCGTGGTCACCACCGCCCCCGGGCCGTGGATCCCCGCCGACTGGGTGCCGCGCGGCTCCCTGTTCCTGAACGTCTCGCTCGCCGACCCCATGCCGGACGTCGTCCTCGCCAGCGACAAGGTCGTCGTCGACTGCTACGAGCAGGTCATGCGGCCCGGGAAACTCCTCCACACCATGGCGCAGCAGGGCACCTTCGGCCCCGAGCGCTGCCATGCGGACCTCTCGCAGCTGGTAACCGGCGCACGCCCGGGCCGCGAGACGCCCGAGGAGACCATCTTCTTCAACCCCATCGGACAGGCCGTCGCAGACATCGCCTGCTCGGCCGCCGTCTACGGACGAGCCGTCGAGAACGGCGTGGGCACCCGACTGGAAAGGTAGCCCCTTTCAGTGAAAGAAAGTGCAATCGTGTCCGAAGCGAACGGTGCGGAACCCCCGCAACGGGCTTTCCTCGAATCACTCGGCGTCGTCCGCCGGCCGCCCCGGACCTACCCCTTCGACCCCGGCTACGACGTCGCGACCGTGGTCTCCCACATCGCCCAGAGCCACTCCCTGATGGCGGGGCTCAAACTCTCCATGGCGACGTGGCTGCTCATCGAGGACAGCAGCCTGCAGCAGAAGATCCGGGCCGCCCGGGACCACGGACTGGCGGTGACGGTCGGCGGAGGCATGTTCGAGATAGCCGCCGACCTCGGCCGACTGGAGGAGTACCTCGACCTGTGCCGGTGGCTCAACGTCACGGGGATCGAGGCGGGTCAGGGATTCACCCGGTCCGATCCCCATCCCGGACGCGTACTGGAGGCCGCGACCGCCCGCGGCCTCACGGTCACCTACGAGATAGGCGGGAAGCACGACGGGGCGTTCGACGAGGAGACGACGAAGCGACTCGTCGCGGAGGGCGCCCAGTGGCTGAACGAAGGCGCCACCCACCTCGTCGTCGAAGGCCGTGAGAACGCGGCGGACGTGGGGCTCTTCGACTCCCGGGGAAGGCTGAGCCGCGGACTCGCCGACACGCTCGCCGATGAATTCGGACTGGACCGCCTCATATTCGAGGCGCCCACCAAACCGAGCCAATTCGCACTGCTCGACCATTTCGGCGCCGACGTTGCGCTGGGAAATGTTCGTCTGGAAGAGCTCCTCAGAGTGGAAACATACCGCTACGGTCTGCACAGCGATGCGTACGAGCGCTCGTTCCACGCCAAGTGATACAGGCGACACCGGAATGCATCGCCGGACCGTGAGGACCGGCCCGAACGAAGATCAATTCTCTGTATCATCATGGACTGAGGGAAAGGGGCGACGGTGTTTCCTGCCGAGCGCGAGGCAAAAGTACGCGAAATAATCTGTGAAGTGCTCGAACTGGAGGACGAAGAGCTGACCCCCACCGGACGGTTCCGGGAGGAGTACGGTGCGGATTCCATGAACGCCGTGGAAATCCAAAGCCAAATCGAGGTGGCGCTCGACATCGAAATCGCGCGGGAAGACCTGAAGCGGATGGTCGACCTGGAGACGGTGCTGGAGATCCTGCAAACGGCCAAGGCAAGGTAGATGACAAGCACGGGGGACGGAACGGACGGCCGGCGCCGGCGAGTGGTCATCACCGGCATGGGCGTTCTTTCGAGCATCGGCAACGGCGTCGGCCCGTTCACCGACGCGCTGCGGGCCGGACGCGCGGGCACCGACGACATCACCCGCTTCGACACCCGGGAGTTCCCGCACCGGCGCGGACACCAGGTGGCGGACTTCAAACCCGGGGACTGGGTTCACAACCTCCCCCTGGAGGAAGTGGGACCCGCGGCGGCATTCGCCATCGCGGCAACCCGCATGGCCCTGACGGACGCCGGACTGGACGCAACGGAGTTGCACAAGCGACGACGCGGATTCATCGCCGTCGGCACCACGGACGGGGGCGTACCGGACCTGGACGGCATCGTCGAGGCCGTCCTCCCCGGAGGCCTCGAAGACATGCCGGCCACCTTGGCCCGCCGCGTTCCCGCATCACAGCTGTCGGTGCACCTCGCCCGCGAGCTCGGCCTGCGCAACGTCGAAGCCATCTCGATCGCCACCGCCTGCGCCGCGGGGAACTACGCCATCGGCGCCGGACTCGACGCCGTACGGTCCGGCGAGGCCGACTACGCCCTCGTGGGCGGAGCGGACGTGCTGTGCCGCAAGACGCTCGCCGGTTTCACCCGGCTCGGCCTCGTCGCCGAAGACGAGTGCCGCCCCTTCGACACCGAACGCGACGGCCTCCTGCTCGGCGAGGGAGCCGGCATGCTCCTGCTGGAGGACGCCGACACGGCGCGCGCCCGGGGCACCCGCGTGTACGCGGAAGTCATGGGCTACGGACTGAACTGCGACGCCTACCACCCGGTCGCCCCCGAACGGGAGAGCGTGGGCCGGTGCATGCGACTGGCCCTGGACGACGCCGGAATCACCCCCGAAGACGTCGACCTCGTCTGCGCGCACGGCACGGGCACCAAGACGAACGACATCACCGAAGTGCAGGCCATGCACGACGTTTTCGGCGCGCGCCCGCCCCGCGCCACCGCCGTCAAGTCCATGATCGGCCACACCATGGGCGCCGCCAGCGCCCTCGGCGCAGTGGCAGGTGCCCTCGCCATCCACCACGGCTTCGTGCCCCCCACGGCCAACCACCGGCAGACCGACCCGGAATGCCCCGTCGACTGCACACCCAACCGGTCCGTCGAAGCAGAGGTGCGGATCGTCCAGAACACCGCCCTGGCCTTCGGCGGCAACAACGCCGTCCTCGTCCTCGGCAGCCCCGACGGCCGGCCGAGCCGACCGGCCGGGCACGACCCCCTACAGGATCGGAAGCCGCAAGAGGAGCAGCCGTGCTGAGCACCGGGCCCGGCCGGCCGAAACGTCCCGTGATCACCGCCTGGTCGGCCGTGTCGCCGTTCGGGGTGGGACGCGAGCCCTTCGAACGGGGACTGTCGGCCGGCCGCACCACCGCACGGCGCCCCGACACCGACGCATGGGGGGTCGTCGCCGACCCACTGGCCCACCTCGTACCGGATTTCGAGGTCCGGGAGGTACTGGGGAAGGCCGGGACGAGGGGTCTCGACCGCGCCACCGGCCTGGCCATCACCGCGGTGCGCGAGCTGCTGCGGCACGCGCCCGACATCGTCGACGACAACGGTCTCACCACCGGGATCGTGCTGGGTACGACAGCCGGCAGCGCACAGGGATACGCAGATGTCACGCGTGCCTCCTTCGAAGGCCGGCGCCCCCAGGACGTACCGCCCGTGGCCATCCCGAACATGGCCATGAACAGGGCCACTTCGGCCAGCGCCATCTTCCACGGCCTCCGCGGCCCGAACAGCACCCTCGCGGCCGGACGGGTATCGGGCCTCATGGCCCTCGAACACGGCCGACGACTGCTCGCGCAGCACCGCGCCGACCGGGTCGTCATCGGCGCCACCGAGGAGTACTCGCAGGCCCGCTCCTGGCTGGAGCACCACCGGCGGCCCGCCGGTGACGCGGACGCGGCACCGGGCGAGGGATCCGCCGTCCTCCTGCTGGAGCAGCCCGACCGCATCGGCGCCGGGCGCACCGTCCTGGCCGAGGTCCTGGCGGTCACCTCGTGCATCGACGTGGACGGCGATCCCGCAGCCGCCCTGCGCTCCTGCCTGTCCACCGCGCTCGACGCCGCCGGAGCGACTGCCGCAGACGTCTGGGCCGCCATGCCGAGCAGCTGCGGCGTGACACCGGAGCCGGAGGAAACCCGGCTCCTCAAGGACACGTTCGGCACGGCGGCGGTCTCCCGGCCCGCGATCGGATCGCTGATCGGAGACACCTCCGCCGCCACGTCCGTCTTCCAGATCGCAGCGCTGCTGAGCACCGCACAGCACGCCGCCGCCGACCGCGGCCACGACGGCGACCGCCTGGCGGTGGTGAGCGCCGTCGACCCCGACGGAGCCGTGGCCTGCGCGATCCTGCGCCTGCCGCCGTCCGGCCGCTGAACAACCCGGTGCACACAACCGCACCGGGCACTGAGGAATCCGTTCTGCAAGGAAGGAAGAACCCATGGCCAACCCGTTCGAGGACCCCGAGGGCGTCTACACCGTTCTGGTCAACGACGAAGGACAGCACTCCCTCTGGCCCGCATTCGCCGTGGTGCCCGCAGGGTGGACCGTCGCCCACGACAAGGACACCCGACAGGCCTGCCTCGACTACATCAACGAGACCTGGGTGGACATGCGCCCGAAGAGCCTGGTGGACGCCATGGGCGACACGAGCTCCTGAAGACGCCCACCGATCTGACGCAATGAACGGAAGGCCCAGCCGGGTGAGTACCGACCGAGAGCACGTCATCGCGACCGCGACCGACCCGGTGGTCCGCGAATTCCTGCGCATGGCGGACGACAGCATCGTCGCCGTACTGCCGTACGCGCTGTCCGTCGCCGCGCACCTGGGCGTCGCGGACGAGTTCACCGACGCCGAACGGAAAGTGGAAGAGCTGGCCGGGGCCCTCGGCCTGTCGTCCGGGGCCCTGGAACGGCTCCTGCGGACCCTTGCCAGCTGCGGGTTCTTCACCGACCACGGTGAAGGTCGCTTCTCCCTCACCCGGCTGGGCCAACTGCTCCAGACCGACTCGCCCGTCTCGATGAGGGCGACCCTCACCAACGTCGACTCCTACCGCGCCTGGCTCGGTGCCGTCGACACGATCGCCACCGGCCGGCCGGCCTTCGACAGCGAGTTCGGCGCCGGATTCTTCACCCACAAGGACAGCGACGGCCAGGTCGGCGCCACCTTCGACGAACGCATGCGGGAGCGGGCGGGCCGTCTCTACTCGGGCCTCACCACCCTCCCCGTATGGAACGACACCCGCTGCCTCCTCGACATCGGCGGTGGCAAGGGCGCCGTACTCGCCTCCATCCTGACCGCCAACCCGCACGTCAGCGGAGTCCTCTTCGACCGGCGCAGCGTCGTCGAACGCGCCGAGGAATCCGGCGAACTCACTCCCCTGCGAGACCGCTGCCGCACCGCATCGGGCGACTTCTTCCAGGAGATCCCCGCCGGGGCCGACACCCACCTGATGTGCAGCGTCCTCCACGACTGGGAAGACGACGAGGCCGTCACCATCCTGCGCCGCAGCCGAGAGGCACTCCCCGCGGACGGCCGCCTGCTCATCTGCGAAATGCTCCTTCCCGAATCGGGCGAAGCCCACCCTGCCCTGTGGAGCGACCTGGGAATGATGGTCGTCCTCGGCGGCCGCGAGCGCACCCTGGACCAGTACCGGTCCCTGCTCCGGCGGGCGGGCATGCACCTCTCGAACGTGACCCGGCTCCCGGAATCGTTCTTCAGCGTCCTCGAAGCGAGACGAGACGCCTGCTGATCGGCGCTCCGCCGAGAGCGAGACACGGGCCCGACGGCGCCCGCCCCGGCACACCCGCACACCGGCCCACCGGTGCGCCGTCGTGCTGCCCGTACCAGTTGTTGGCTTCAAGCGTGAGGTGATGAGGGTGTCCGAGGAGCAGAGCGAGCACACGGAACTGTCCACTGCTCAGACGGGAATCTGGTTCGGCCACCAGCTGGACCCCTCGGGCCACGCCTACAACATCGCCGAGTACGTCGACTTCCGCGGCGACATCGAGGTCGCCCTGTTCCAAGAGGCCTGCCGGCAGGCGTTCCGCGAGTCCGAAGCGCTGCACCAGCGGTTCAGCGAAGGACCCGAAGGGGTGCGGCAGACCCTCGACCCCTCACTCGTCCCGGACGTCGGCCACATCGACGTCTCCGACCGGCCCGACCCGGAGGCCGCGGCGCGCGAGTGGATGCACGCCGACCTCCACCGGCCCGTGGACGTCCTCACCGACCGGCTCTGGTCGTTCGCCCTCTTCCGGATCTCGGACCGGCGCTACTTCTGGTACGCGAGGTTCCACCACCTCCTCATGGACGGCTACGGCGGCTTCCTGTTCCAGCAGCGCCTGGGCGACATCTACATGTCGCTCCGGTCTCCGGACACCAACGCGCCGGAAGCGGTCGCCCCGCGGGGGCTCGGCCCGCTCCGCGCGGAGGACCGCGCCTACCTCGCCTCGCCGAAGTTCACCGCCGACCGCGCCTACTGGCTGGACAAATTCGCCGACCGCCCGCACCCGACGACCCTCGCGTCCCGGGAGCCCGGCGTCAACGGACGCGTCACCCGGGTGACCACGGAACTGGACAAGACCGCGAGCGACACGCTCGGCGACCTCGCCCACCAGCACAGGACGACACGCGCCGTCGTCTTCATCGCGGCCGTCTTCGTCTACCTCAGCCGCATGACCGGCGAACAGGACATCCTGGTCGGCCTCCCCGTCACCGGCCGCAAATCGGTGCACGCGAGGCACACCGTCACCACACTTTCCGACGTGCTGCCGCTGCGCCTGGCGGTCTCTGGCGAGGAGTCCTTCGGCGACTTCCTCGGCCGGGCCACCGCCGAGGTCAACCAGGCACTGCGCCACCAGCGCTTCCGCTCGGAAGACCTGATCCGCGAGATCCGCGGAGGCAACCGGGCCCAGCGCATCTGGAACGTCGTCGCCAACATCATCTCGTTCAACGACGGCATATCCCTGGGCGACCTCCACGGCACCCCCCACAACATGTCGAGCGGACCCGTACCCGACCTCTCCATCGTCGTCCGCGACCCCGACGACGGCCGCGGTCCCACCATCGACTTCGACGGCAACTCCGAGCTCTACGACCGCCGGGAAGTCTCCTCCCACCAGACCCGGTACCTGAACCTGCTGGAGCAGCTGGTCGCGGATCCGCACGCCCCCCTGCGCCAAGCCGACATGGTCGCACCGGACGAGCGCGAACGGATCCTGCACACCTGGAACGACACGGACGTCGACTACCCCCGGGACATCGCCGTCCACGAACTCTTCGAAACCCGGGCGGCACGCACTCCCGACGCCCACGCCGTCACCGACGGCGCAACCATCCTCACCTATGCCGAACTCGACGCCGGAGCCGACCGCCTGGCCCGCCGGCTACGACGCGCCGGCGTCACCACCGAGTCCAGGGTCGCCGTCCTCCAGGAACGCTCCATCGGCGTCGTCGTCTCGTCCCTCGCCGTCCTCAAGGCGGGCGGCGTGTACGTACCCATCGACCCGAACCAGCCGGCCGGCAGGTCCGAATTCATCCTTCAGGACACCGCGGCCATGGCGCTGCTGACCGATCGGGACCGGCACGACATCGGCTTCACCGTGGACGTCCCGGTCATCCGGGTCTCCTCCCTGGGTGAGGCCGACACGGAGGAGACGACGGAGGAGGGGAGGGAACCGATCGCGGAAGCGACCGCGGAACCGACCGCGGAACCGACCGCGGGGACGACTGTCCACTCCGAGCAGCTCGTGTACGTCATGTACACCTCCGGCTCCACCGGAAAGCCCAAGGGCGTCGCCAACACGCACCGCAACGTCGTCCACCTGGCGGCCGACTCGTACTGGACCTCCGGCCGGCACGAACGCGTACTCATGCACTCCCCGTACGCCTTCGACGCGTCCACCTTCGAAATCTGGACACCGCTCCTGACCGGCGGCACCGTCGTCGTCGCCCCGGCAGGCCTGATGGACGCCGCCGACCTCGCCAAAGTGATCACCGAGCAGAACGTGACCGGTCTGTTCGTCAGCGCCGGCCTCTTCCGCGTCCTCGCGGAAGAGCACCCCGCCTGCTTCAAGGGCGTCCGCGAGATCTGGGCGGGCGGCGACGTCGTCTCACCCACCGCCGTCCGCCGCGTCCTCGAAGCCTGCCCCGGCACGGTCGTCGCCAACGAGTACGGCCCCACCGAAACCACCGTCTTCTCCGCGGTCAACCCGCTGCGCGAACCCGGCCGGGTACCGGACAACTCCGTCCCCATCGGCCGGCCGCTCTGGAACACCCAGCTGTACGTACTGGACGAGGCGCTGCGTCCCGTCGCCCCGGGAGTCAGCGGCGAGCTGTACATCGCCGGCGACGGCCTGGCACGCGGCTACCTCAACCGCGCCGAACTGACCGCAGGCCGTTTCGTCGCCAACCCCTTCGGCGCGCCGGGCGGCAGGATGTACCGCACCGGGGACGTGGTGCGCTGGCTGGCCGACGGCACCATGGACTTCATGGGCCGCGTCGACGACCAGGTCAAGGTGCGCGGCTTCCGCATCGAGCCCGGCGAGATCGAAGCCGTCTTGGCCGGGCACGCGCAGGTCGGCCAGGCTGCGGTGATCCTCCGGGAGGACACCCCCGGCGACAAGCGGCTCACGGCCTACGTGGTACCCCCCGCAGGCACCTTCCCCTCCGACGTGAACACGGCGGCACTGCGTGCGTACGTCGCCGAACGGCTCCCGGACTACATGGTTCCGTCGGCGCTCGTCGCGTTGGAGGCCCTCCCGCTGACCCTGAACGGCAAGCTGGACCGGCGTGCTCTGCCCACTCCGGAGTACGCGGCGGTGGGAGCGGGCCGCGAACCGCGATCGCCCCAGGAAACCGTCCTGTGCGGTCTGTTCGCCGAGGTCCTGGGCGTGGAGTCGGTGTCGATCGACGACGGCTTCTTCGAGCTGGGTGGGCATTCGCTGCTGGCGACGCGCCTGGTGAGCCGCATCCGGACCGCGCTCGGGGTGGAGGTGAGCATCAGGTCGCTGTTCGAGGCTCCGTCCGTGGCCGGGCTGGTGGGTCGGCTCGATGAGGGTGTTCGGGTTCGTGAGGCGTTGGGGCGGCGGGTGCGGCCGGAGGTGCTTCCGGTGTCGTTCGCGCAGCGTCGTCTGTGGTTCCTGGGCCAGCTGGAGGGTGTGTCGGCGACGTACAACATCCCGCTGGTGCTGCGTTTGACGGGCGCGCTGGATGTGGCGGCGCTGCGGGCCGCGTTGGCGGATGTTGCCGGTCGGCACGAGAGTCTGCGGACGGTGTTCCCGCAGGACGCCGACGGCCGCCCGTGCCAGCTCGTACTGGACGCGGCCGCGGGCGTCCCCGAGTTCCGCGTGGAGCCGGTTGCCCCCGATCGTGTCGCCGGCGCGGTGATCGAGGCGGCTTCGGCCGGCTTCGATCTGGAGCGGGATCTGCCGTGGCGGGTGCGGCTGCTGGAGGTCGCGGATGCTCCGGGTGAGTGGGTTCTGGTGATGGTGGTCCATCACATCGCGGCGGACGGCTGGTCGATGGCGCCGCTGGCGAGGGATCTGTCGCAGGCGTATGCGGGCCGTTGTCAGGGGCAGGCGCCGGAGTGGCAGCCTCTTGCGGTGCAGTACGCGGATTACACGCTGTGGCAGCGGGAGGTCCTCGGTGACGAGGCCGACCCGGACAGCGTGATCGCGGCCCAGGTGGCCTATTGGGAGCGGGCTCTGGCCGGTCTCCCGGAGCAGTTGGAGCTGCCGGTCGACTTCCCGCGTCCTGCTGTTGCTTCGCATGAGGGCGCCGCGGTCGCATTCCGTGTTCCGGCGGAGGTGCACGCGGGTCTGGTGGAGCTGTCCCGTTCGTGCGGGGCGAGCGTGTTCATGACGGTGCAGGCCGCGCTGGCCGTTCTGCTGTCGAGGACGGGGGCGGGCGAGGACATTCCGATCGGCACGCCGATCGCGGGCCGTACCGATGACGCGCTCGACGACATGGTCGGGTTCTTCGTGAACACGCTGGTCCTGCGGACGGACCTGTCGGGCGATCCGACGTTCAGGGAGGTCGTGGAGCGGGTCCGGGAGGCTGACCTGGCTGCGTTCACGCATGAGGACGTGCCGTTCGAGCGGCTGGTGGAGATCCTCAACCCCGCCCGCTCGATGGCACGCCACCCGCTCTTCCAAGTCATGCTGGCCTTCCAGAACAACGTCCGAGCCGAGCTCGACTTCCCGGGCGTACGGGCTGACCTGGAACCCGTCCAAGGGGCTGTAGCGAAGTTCGACTTGTCGTTCAGCCTGGGGGAGACCCACGGTGACGACGGGAAGCCCGCAGGCCTTGAGGGACAGCTGGACTACCGGACGGATCTGTTCACGGAGACCACGGTCCGGGGCCTTGCAGATCGCATGCTGCGTGTGCTGAACGCCGTCGTTGCGGAACCGGATCAGTTGGTCCGGGAGATCGACGTCCTCGGTGTCGAGGAGCGTCGGCGGATGTTGGTCGAGTGGAACGACACGGTTCGTGAGGTTCCGGATGTGGTGTTGCCGGAGTTGTTCGAGG